>NZ_VFTW01000008.1:0-242094 GCF_006440815.1 Mesorhizobium sp. B2-8-3 | reverse complement strand
AATGGCTGCGGCCATTACCCAAAGAGGTGGCGATTACCTGCTTGCGCTGAAGGGCAACCGGCGTCATTGGCTGCGCCGTGCCAACTTGAAACTGGCCGACGCGACCCCTTCCATTGCCGAGCGGACCGAGACCAGCCACGGCCGCAACGAATGGCGGCAAGCCGAGATCGTGGCGGCGGCCGAGCCGCTGATGCCTGGCCACCTGGCCTTCATCCGCATCACCAGCCGACGCGATCAGGCCAAGCCGTTGATGCGCCTGTTCATGGCCTCCACGCTCATGTCGCCTCAGCAGGCGCTCGACCTCACTAGAGCTCATTGGCAGATCGAGAACGGCCTGCATTGGATGCTCGATGTCCATCTTGATGAGGATCTCAGCCGTGCCCGCAAGGACAATGCTCCCGCCAACACAGCCCTTCTCAATCGCCTCGCTAGAAACATCCTTCAGGCCGCCGATGCTGCCAAAGTCCCCATCAGCCATCGCATCAAGAAATGCGCCTGGAACGACGACTATCTCATCAATGCGATCACTCATATGCGATAGCCCTGCCTTGCGGGGGAGATGCCCGGCAGGGCAGAGGGGGGTGCCTCGCGCCGTCATCTTTGACGTTATCGTCCCTTCCACACCGGCTCGCGCTTCTCCGCGAACGCCCGGAACCCTTCCATGTTGTCTTCCGACCCATAGAGGATATCGACCGTCGGCAGCTGCCGACGCGTCACCTTGTTCATCGCGTCCTGGAAGGTCAGCGCCTCGGCCACGCGCGCCGTCTCCTTGATCGAGGCGAAGACCAGCGGCGGGCCGCTGGCCAAGAGCCTTGCGATCTCCCAGACGCGCTCTTCGAGCTTGTCCTTGGGCAGCACTTCGTTGACCAGGCCCCAGCGATGCGCTTCGGCGACATCCATCCAGCGGCCGGTGAACAGGAGGTCCATGGCGATGTGGTAGGGTATGCGCTTCGGCAGCTTGATGGTGGCTGCGTCGGCCAGCGTGCCCGCACGGATCTCCGGCAGCGCGAAGGAGGAATGGTCCGAGGCGTAGATGAGGTCGCAGGACAGCGCCAGTTCGAAGCCGCCGCCCACCGCCATGCCGTTGACGCAGGCGATCACCGGCTTGTTGAGGTCGCGCAACTCCTGCAGCCCGGCAAAGCCGCCGACGCCGTAATCGCCGTCGACCGCGTCGCCGGCGGCGGCCGCCTTCAGGTCCCAGCCGGCGCTGAAGAACTTGTCGCCTGCGGTCTTGACGATCGCGACGCGCAGGTCGGGATCGTCCCGGAACGCCCTGAAGGTCTCGCCCATCAGCCGCGATGTCTTCAGGTCGATGGCGTTGGCCTTCGGCCGGTCGAGCGTGACCTCGAGGATCGTGCCCTCGCGGCGGGTGGTGATGATTTCAGTCATTCTTCTTTTCTCCAAGCACCAGCAGGGCATCCGCGATCCAGGCGCCCTTGCCTTCGGCGCAGACGATCAGCGGGTTGATGTCGAGCTCCTCGATCTCGCCTTCGTTCTTCTGGACGAAGTCGGCAATGCCGGCGATGGCGTCGATGGCCGCATGGACATCGGCCTTCGGCCGGCCGCGATAGCCTTCGAGCAGCGGATAGAGCTTCAATCCACGCAGCGCCGCCTCGATGTCGTCGCGCGTCGCCGGCAGCATCAGGGTCACGCTGTCGCGCAGAAGCTCCACCAGCACGCCGCCGGTGCCGAGTGTCATCACCACGCCGAACATCGGATCGCGGGTGAAGCCGACGATCAGTTCGGCGACGCCGTCGCGCACCATGCACTCGGCATAGAGCCCGGTGCCGAGCGGCAGAAGGTCATGCGCGGCGGCGCTGACGGATTCGGCGTCCTTGAGGTTCAGCCTGACGGCGCCGACTTCCGATTTGTGCGTGACGCCAAGCGCCTTCAGCGCCACCGGGAAGCCCAGCGTCATCGACGAGATCACCGCCTCGACCGCGTTGGAAGCGCGTTCGCCCTTCGGCACCGGCAGGCCGGCCTTGATCAGCCTTTCCTTGGCCTCGGCCTCGTCCGGCGTCACGTGTCTGGCTTCCGACGCGCCCGCGGCCGTGGTGTCGACCGGCTGCGCCTGCGGCTCGCGCCAGGCCCAGCCGATGAAGGCGGCGGCCTGGGCGGCGTCCATGGCCTCCGAAATGCCGAACAACGGCACCATGCCGCGCGCCATCAGCCCGGCGGTGTATTCCTCAGGCAGGTTTTCCGGCAGCGACGAGACGATCGCGCCTTGCGCCTTATTGGTCTTCAATGCCGCCTCGAAGGCGCGCAGCGTCGCCCACCAGTCGACGTCCGAGCAGCGATCCGGGCGCGGGAAGTCGAGCACCAGCATGTTGAGGTCGAAACCGCCCGACACCATGGCGGTGAAGGTGGCAGTCATCGCCGGCTCGTTGTTCCAGATGAAGGTGTGATAGTCGAGCGGATTGGCAACCGCGACCAGCGGTCCGAGCGTCGATTTGACATGCGCGCGATGCTGATCGGTAAGCGCCGGAAAATGCACCCAGCGGCCCTCGGCGCTGTCGGCCATCACGGAGGCTTCGCCGCCGGAGCAGCTCATCGAGGAAAGCTTGTAACCGGGCAGGGGGCCGGTGATGTGCAGTAGCTTCAGCGCTTCGATGAAGGCCGGGATGGAATCGACACGCGCAATGCCGAGCCGCTTCAGGAACGCGCCGGAGGCGGCGTCCGAGCCGGCCAGCGAGGCGGTATGCGAGACGGTCGCCTGCCGCGCCTGCTCGGAGCGGCCGACCTTCATGGCGATGATCGGCTTCTCCAGCTCGCGGGCGCGCGCCGCCAGCCTTTCGAAGCCGGCTACCGAGTCGAAAGCCTCGATATGCAGGCCGAGCGAGGTGACGCGCTCGTCCTCGATCAGGCCGAGCGCCATTTCCGACAGGCCGGTCTGCGCCTGGTTGCCCGCCGTCATCAGGAAGGCGATCGGCAGGCCGCGTTTCTGCATCGTCATGTTGATGGCGATGTTGGAGGATTGGGTGATGATGGCGACGCCCTTGCCGCCCTCGGCCAGGCGGATGCCGCCATGCTGGTCGGGCCACAACAACGCGCCGTCGGCATAGTTGATCAGGCCATAGCAGTTCGGGCCGATGATCGGCATCTGGCCGGCGGCGGCAACGAGTTCCGCCTGCAGCCGCTCGCCATCCTCGTCATAGGCCTCGGTCTCGAGGAAGCCGGCGGCGAAGCAGACGGCGCCGCCGGCGCCGCGCTCGGCCAGCGCCTTGATCACCTCGATGGTGAGGTGCCGGTTGACGCCGACAAAGGCGGCGTCCGGCGCTCCGGGCAGGTCGGCGACGGAGCGGTAGGCCTTGCGGCCGGCGACCTCGTCCTTGGTCGGATGCATCGGCCAGATTTCGCCGGCAAAGCCCATCTTGATCGATTGCGCCACGACGGCGGCGGCCTGCGCGCCGCCGAACACGGCGATCGATTTCGGGCGCAGGAGACGTTCGAGTTTATGCATGGCCATCTTTTCGTTTGAGCACGATCCCGTCCAAAGCCGGATGCCGGCTTTGGCACATCATGCTCTAAGCTCCGAACGGACGCAGCAGCGCCCGCGAAATAATATGTCGCTGAATCTCCGACGTGCCTTCCCAGATGCGCTCGACGCGGGCATCGCGCCAGATGCGCTCCAGCGGCAGGTCGTCCATCAGCCCCATGCCGCCATGGATCTGGATGGCTTCGTCGGCGACAAAGGCCAGCATCTCGGTGGCCTTCAGCTTGGCCATCGCCATGTCCTGGTCGGTGACGGTGCCCTGATCGTACTTCCAGCCGGCTTCGAAGACCATCAGGTCGGCGGCCTTGAGCTCCGTCGCCATGTCGGCGAGCTTGAAGGAGACGCCCTGGAACTTGCCGATCTGCTGGCCGAACTGCTGGCGCTGCGCGGCATATTCGATGGCGTGCGACAGCGCGCGCTCGGCGCGGCCGAGGCAGGTGGCGCCGACCTGCAGGCGCGTCGCCCCCAGCCACGAATTCGCGACGTCGAAGCCCTTATGCACCTCGCCGAGCACCTGGGATGCCGGCAGCCGGCAATCGTCGAATTCCAGGATCGAATTGGTGTAGCCGCGATGCGAGACGTTGCGGTAGCCGTCGCGCACCGAAAAGCCCTTGGTGCCCTTGTCGACGAAGAAGGCGGTGATCTTCTTGCGCTTGCCGCGCGGCGAATCCTCTTCGCCCGAGGCCATGAAGACGATGGCGAAGTCGGCGATGTCGGCATGCGAGATGAAATGCTTGGTGCCGTTGAGCACCCAGTCCGAGCCGTCCTGCACGGCGGTCGCCTTCATCCCGCGCAGGTCGGAGCCGGCGCCCGGCTCGGTCATCGCGAGACAATCCCATTTCTCGCCGCGGATGCAGGGGAAGAGGTACTTTTCGCGCTGCTCCGGCGTGCCGGCGAGCAGGATGTTGGAAGGCCGCGCCACGCAGGTCCAGTGCAGCGCGTAATTGGCGCGGCCAAGCTCCTTCTCGTAGAGCAGCCAGCTCACCGTATCGAGGCCGGCGCCGCCGACATCGGCCGGCATGTTGGCGGCGTAGAGCCCGGCCCCGATCGCCTTGGCCTTCAATTCGTCGATCAGCTCGCGGCGCAGCACGCCGGTGCGCTCCACCTCGCGCTCATGCGGATAAAGCTCGTTCTCGACGAAGGCGCGTGTCGTCTCGACGATGAGCTTCTGTTCTT
Source organism: Mesorhizobium sp. B2-8-3 (assembly GCF_006440815.1). Lineage (NCBI taxonomy): Bacteria > Pseudomonadati > Pseudomonadota > Alphaproteobacteria > Hyphomicrobiales > Phyllobacteriaceae > Mesorhizobium > Mesorhizobium sp. B2-8-3. Next base: position 237,425 of record NZ_VFTW01000008.1, on the reverse strand, counting down.
CCGAAAGACCGAATTGCATCGCCTCAGCCCTTCTTCTTGCTCTTCTTCGCCTTGTCGGCCTTCCCGGCTTTTGTCGGCTTTTCAGCCTTTAGCGGCTTCGCAACTTTCTTCGCCGGCTTTGCTGCCTTGGCCTTTGCGATGGCCTCAGCTGGGGTGTTCTTCGCCGCCAGCTTGGCGAGCTGCTTTGTATAATCCTTGTGCAGCGCGCCGGCACCCCAGCCCTTGCCCTTGTTCTGCTTCGACAGCGCTTCCATGATTGCGACTAGGTTGTCGTCGCGGATCTTCTCCAGCTCGCGGATCGACAGGCCGTGCGCCTGCTCGTCCGACTGCGTGGCGATCAGGTCGACAAGCTCGTCGTTGAACTCCGGCACGTCCATCAGCTTGGTCCACGGCCATTTCAGGCAAGGTCCGAACTGCGCCATGAAGTGGCGCATGCCGGCCTCGCCGCCGGCGACCCGGTATACCTGGAACATGCCCATCTGCGCCCAGCGCAGGCCGAAGGAATAGCGCATGATGTCGTCGAGTTCCTCGACGGTGCAGATGCCGTCCTTGACCAGCCAAAGCGCCTCGCGCCAGGCGGCTTCAAGCAGGCGGTCGCCGACAAAGGCCTCGATCTCCTTGCGCACCACCACCGGCTTCATGCCGATTGAGGCATAGAGCTCCTTGGCGACCTCGATCGCCTCCGGAAAGGTCTGCTCGCCTCCGACGATCTCGACCAGCGGCAACAGATAGACCGGGTTGAACGGATGGCCGACGACCAGCCGCTCCGGATGCTTCTTCATCGCCACCTGCATGTCGGTCGGCTTGATGCCGGAGGTGGACGAGCCGACAATGGCATTGGCCGGCGCATGCGCGTCGATCTCGGCCAGCACCTTGTGCTTGAGGTCGAGCCGCTCCGGCACGCTTTCCTGGATGAAATCGGCGTCGGCCACCGCCTCGGCGATCGTCTTGGCGAAGGTGAGCTTGCCTTCCTTAGGCAGGCCGCCGGGCAGCATCTGCTTGTAGGCGCGGCGCGCGCCCTTCATGACCTCGCCGACCTTGCGCGACGCTTCCGGATCGGGATCGAAGATCGAGACGTCGATGCCGTTCAAGAGCAGCCGCGCCACCCAGCCGGCGCCGATGACACCGCCGCCGATGGCGGCCGCCTTGTTGATGATACTCATGCTTGTCAGGCTCCGGTTCTCGTCTTGGCTGTATCGGGGTTGGTGAGGGCCACGCGCTCGCCGGCGCGGATCACCGCCGGGTCGTAGGCCTTGCGGGCGAAGACTTCGAGCACGAAGGGGCGGAAGAACTCGACCGGCAGCGTCTCGTAGTCGGGATCGAAGCTCGACTGGTCCCAGCGCTCGCAGAACCGGTCGCAGTCGTCGAAATAGAGGTGTCCGGCGAAGCGGTCGCGGGCATGCCGGTTGCCGCCCAGGTGATGCGCGTAATAGAGCCGCTGGAAGTCGCCGTGCTTTTCCACCACCCAGGTGCATTGCTCGCGTACGAAGGGCTTCAGGATCGCGGCCGCATATTCGTCGTGGTTGTAGGGCGCGTAAATGTCGCCGATGTCGTGCAGCAGAGCGCAGACGATCCAGTCGGTGTCGGCGCCGTCCTGCCAGGCCCGCGTCGCCGCCTGCAGCGAATGGCCGAGCCGGGTGATCTTGTAACCGGAAAGCCCTTCGTCGAGCTGCACGAGTGCGTCGAGCAGCCGGTCACCGGTCTTGGCGGCATAGTCGATCTCATGGGCGGTCAGGAATTCGTAGTCTTCCTTGTCGCCGTCCTTCATCGCGGTGAATTTGACGGTATCAGCCATGACCAACGCCCGCCTTACGCCGCGGCCGCGATCGGTGCCCGCTTGGTTAGATTGAGCTTCTTGCGCACTTCCTCAGGCCCGAGCACGCGCGCGCCGAGATTGGTGACGATGCTCGCCGCGCGCTCGACGAGCTGCGCGTTGGTCGCCAGAACGCCCTTGTCGAGCCACAGATTGTCTTCCAGGCCGACGCGGACATTGCCGCCGGCGAGCACCGCCGCCGCCGCATAGGCCATCTGGTTGCGGCCGATCGAGAAGGCCGACCAATTCCAGGTCGAGGGCACGTTGTTGACCATCGCCATGAAGGTGTTGAGGTCGTCGGGCGCGCCCCATGGCACGCCCATGCAAAGCTGCACCAGCGCGTCCGCGTTCAGCACCTTTTCCTCGACCAACTGCTTGGCGAACCACAGATGCCCGGTATCGAAGGCCTCGATCTCCGGCTTCACGCCCAGCGCCGTCATCATGCCGCCCATGGCGCGCAGCATGCCGGGCGTGTTGGTCATGACGTAGTCGGCTTCGGCGAAATTCATCGTGCCGCAGTCCAGCGTGCAGATCTCCGGCAGGCACTGGCGCACATGTTCCATGCGGTTGGTGGCGCCGCCCATGTCGGTGCCCTTCTCGTTGAGCGGCAGCGGCGCTTCCGGCGAGCCGAACACCATGTCGCCGCCCATGCCGGCGGTGAGGTTCAGCACCACGTCGACTTCTGCCTCGCGGATGCGCTCCGTCACCTCGCGGTAGAGATGCACGTCGCGCCTGGGCTTGCCGGTCTCGGGATCGCGCACATGGCAATGGACGATCGCGGCACCAGCCTTGGCCGCGTCGATCGCCGAATCGGCGATCTGCTTGGGCGAGCGCGGCACGTGCGGGCTGCGGTCCTGCGTGCCGCCGGAACCGGTCACGGCACAGGTAATGAAGACCTCGCGGTTCATCGCAAGCGGCATCTTGATCCTCCCAGATTCGATCGGCCATGCATGCCACCCAGAAGCGGGAGCCGACAATGGCACGGCATGCACAGGAATTCATCAAGAATGCCCGACTTGCCGGAAACTGTTTTGCGTTTTACGAAGGTCTCATGATCAAAAGCGAAAAGCCGACCATCTTTCGATCCGAACCCGAGCCACTCAAGGTGACGTTCCTGGTGTTCTCGGGTTCATCGATCATGTGCGTCGCCTCGGCGGTCGATCCGTTGCGCGCCGCCAATCGCATCTCGGGCGAGACGCTGTTCGATTTCAAGCTGGTCTCGGTCACGGGCGAGGCGCCGGTCACGACTTGCGGTCTTCCTGTGGCGGTCAGCGGACGCTTCGACGCGGCCGAGCCGACCGATATGCTGGTCGTCGTCGCCGGCTTCGGCACGCAGAATTACGCCACGTCGGCATTGCTTGCCGGCCTGCGCAGGGCGGCGCGGGCGGCCCGCGCCTGCGGCGGCGTCGAGGCCGGCACCTGGCTGGTGGCGCGCGCCGGCCTGCTCGAGGGCCGCAGCGCCACCACGCATTGGGAGGATATGGAGGAGTTTTCGACCGCCTTTCCCGGCGTCGACGTGCGGCCGGACCGCTATGTCATCGACGGGCCGGTCTTCACCTCCGGCGGCGCCTCGCCGACCTTCGACCTGATGCTGCATCTGGTCCGCACCCGGCTCGGCATGGCCGCCGCGCTCGATGTGGCGAGCGTCTTCATCTACGACCAGGCGCGCGCCGCGACCGACGCGCAGCCGCTGGTATCGCTCGGCCGGCTCGACGGCTACGATCCGCGGCTTGCCCAGGCGATCCGGCTGATGGAAGCGCATGTCGACCAGCCGCTCACCATCGACGCCGTGGCCAGGCGCGCCGGTGTGACGGCAAGAACGCTGGAAAGCATTTTTCGCAAATCGATCGGCGAGACGCCGGGCGCCTATTATCTGAGGCTGCGCCTCAGCGCCGCCCGCCGTCTCGTCGTCGACACGCGCATTGCCATGGCCGATATTGCCGGGCGGACAGGCTTTTCGTCCGCCGCGGCATTTTCCAGGGCATTTTCGAGAGCGTTCGGCGAGGCGCCGGTCAGGCTTCGCCGGGGGTAGGGCTAACGCGGCGGCCTTCCGCTCGCTAAGGCGGCGGCTTGCCGCTTCCGCTCGCTATGCGGCGGTCTGCCGCTCGCTCAAGTGGCCCTGCTGCTCACTGGCGCTGTCCATCTGCGAGCGCATCTGTCTCGCAAGACGGATTTCGAAGCGGTTGCTGACGGCGCGATCCCATTCGGTCTTCACGTCGTTCGTAGGCCGAGGCAATGCCATCAGCCGGTCGATGATCGATCCGGTTTCGCCGGACGAGAGCAGGGCGTCGATTTCGCGTTCATGCTGCATATCGGTTCGCCTCCTTCTTCTTCACCCGCCACAGGAGCCACGTTTATACGAGTTCCGTGACGGCTGTTTGAAGGCAAGAGCGGGGCGATTAAGGGGCGGCTCGGGGCAAAACCTTGTCGTGAAGTTCTGCCCCGCGCGAATGCTATACGGTCGGGCATCCCGCCTGAGCGATCAGACGTAGCGGTTGACGATGTTCTCCAGCAGTTCCTGCCGGCCGGAGCGCGGCTGCGGCTCGATCTTCTCCTTCACCACGCGCTCGGCGATCTCCTCCAGCGTGCGCTCGCCCGAAACGATCGCCTTGCCTTCGGCGGTGTTCCAACCGGCATAGCGCTCGGCGAGCGGGCCGGACAGCGCCTTGTCCTCGATCATCTTGGCCGCCGCCTTGAGGCCGCGCGCGCAAGCATCCATGCCGCCGATATGACCGATCAGGAGGTCGTCCGGGTCGAGCGACTGACGCCTGAGCTTGGCGTCGAAATTGGTGCCGCCGGTCTTGAAACCGCCGGCCTGCAGGACCTGGTAATAGGCCAGCGCCATTTCCGGCACGTTGTTGGGGAACTGGTCCGTGTCCCAGCCCGACTGGTAGTCGTTGCGGTTCATGTCGATCGAACCGAAGATTCCGAGCGCATTCGCCAAAGCCAGCTCATGCTCGAAGGAATGGCCGGCCAGGATCGCGTGGCCCTGCTCGATGTTGAGCTTTACTTCCTTCTCCAGCCCGAAGCGCTTGAGGAAGCCATAGACGGTGGCGACGTCGTAGTCGTACTGGTGCTTGGTCGGCTCCTGCGGCTTCGGCTCGATCAGGATCGTACCCTTGAAGCCGATCTTGTGCTTGTAATCGACGACGAGATTGAGGAAGCGGCCGGCCTGCTCCTGCTCGCGGGCAAGGTCGGTGTTGAGCAGCGTCTCATAGCCCTCGCGGCCGCCCCACAGCACATAGTTCTCGCCCTTGAGCTTTTTGGTGGCGTCGATGCAGCTTTTCACCGTCGCGGCCGCATAGGCGAACACATCCGGATCGGGATTGGTGGCCGCGCCCGACATGAAGCGGCGGTGCGAGAAGAGGTTTGCCGTGCCCCATAGCAGCTTGACGCCGGTCTCGCTCATTTTGGTTGCGAAATAGTCGGTGATCTCGTCGAGGCGCGCGGCGCTCTCCGAAAAATCCTTGCCTTCCGGGCGCACGTCTGCGTCGTGGAAGCAGAAATAGGGCGCCCCCAGCAGCGAGAACATTTCGAAGGCGACGTCGGCCTTGAGCTTGGCCAGTTCCATCGTGTCGACGCCGCCCGGCTTGGCAAACCAGGGGCGGTCGAAGGTCTGGCCGCCGAACGGGTCGCCGCCCGGCCATGCGAAGGAATGCCAATAGGCGACGGCGAAGCGCAGATGGTCTTCCAGCCGCTTGCCGGCGACGACCTCGTCCGGATTGTAGAAGCGATAGGCCAGCGGATTGGTCGAATCCGGCCCTTCATATTTGATTGTCTTGATGTCGCCGAAAAATCCGCTGCTCATGGTTTCCTTCCTCTCCGAGATGGTTTCGCCCGATTACCTCGGGCGTAATTGGTTTGGCGTCCGTGGGGCGCGAAAAGCGTCATGTCGAAACGATCCAACGAAGGATGATCACCATGACCGATCTCAACACGATCGCCCGGAACTACATCGCCGCCTGGAACGAGAGCGATGCGGCCCGCCGCAAGGCGCTGCTCGACGCGGCCTTCACCAAGGATGTCAGCTATCACGACCCGGTCATGCGGGGCGACGGCCACGCGGGCGTCGCGGCACTGATCGACGGCGTGCAGCAGCGCTTTGCCGGCTTCCGTTTCTCGCTGAAGGGTGAGCCGGACGGTTTCGCCGACCGCATCCGTTTCTCGTGGAATCTGGGACCCGAAGGCACGGAACCCGTCATCGAGGGAACGGATATCGGCGTCATCGAGGATGGCCGCCTGAAGAGCGTCACCGGGTTTTTGGATAAGGTTCCGGCGCAGTGAGGCTAATTTCGGAGGGGCGGTGCGAGGCACCCCCCTCTGGCCTGCCGGCCATCTCCCCCGCAAGGGGGGAGATTGGCTGTCACGCAGGCCTTCGCCAATCGCAAGCGTTGAAAAAAGTGCAGTGGCGCTGAAGCTGCTGATCTCCCCCCTTGCGGGGGAGATGCCCGGCAGGGCAGAGGGGGGTGCCTCGCGCCTACCCATGCAACTACTAGGTGCCTCGCGCAAACTCACGCGGTTACAGCCCGGATCGCCGGATAAAGCGCGCGATAGCGCTGGTAGGCATCCGCGAAGGCGCCACCCAGGCCAGCGTCCGGCTCGATCGTCGCATCAGTCGCCGGCGCTGTGCACACGGCCAACGGATCAGCACCCGTCGCGGCGATCAACCCCAGCCGTGCCGCGCCGAAGGCGGCGCCGAAATCGCCGTCGGCAGGGATGTCGACCGGCACCTGCAGCGCGGTGGCGATCGCCTTCAGCCAATAGCGCGAGCGCGAGCCGCCGCCGATCGCGGTCACCCGCGTCAGCGTCGTGCCGGCTTTCTGCAGGGCCTCGAGACTGTCGCGGAAAGCGAAGGCGACGCCTTCGAGCACCGCCTGCGTCAGCACCGCCCGGCTCGATTCATGCGCGAGCCCGGTGAAGGAGCCGCGGATGGCGGAATCATTGTGCGGCGTGCGCTCGCCCGAAAGATAGGGCAGGAAGGTGACGCCCGTCGGCGCCTTCAGCGCATCGCCGAGTTCACGCGTCAGGTCGCCGGCGCCCTTTCCGGTGATTTCCGATAGCCAGTTGAGCGAATCGGTGGCCGACAGGATGACGCCCATCTGGTGCCATGTATTGGGCAGCGCATGGCAGAAAGTGTGCACCGCGCTTTCCGGGTTGGGCAAATAGGAGGCGTTCGCCGCAAACAGCACGCCCGACGTCCCGAGCGAGACGAAGGCGTGGCCGGCGCCGACAGTGCCCATGCCGCAGGCCGAGGCCGCGTTGTCGCCGGCGCCGCCGGCAACCGGGACGCCCGCCGCGGCGCCCCATTTTGCGGCCAGTTCGCTGCGCAACCCACCGGCCTTGGCTGTGCCTTCGACCAGCGAGGGCATGTGCTTTTCGTCGAGCGACGTCGCCGCCAGCAATTCGGCCGACCAGCTGCGCTTGCCGACATCGAGCCACGAGGTGCCGGCCGAATCCGACATTTCGGATATATGCTCGCCAGTCAGCCAGAGCCGCAGATAATCCTTGGGCAGCAGCACCTTGGCGACGGCGGCGAAGATCTTGGCTTCGTGTTCCTTCACCCAGGCAAGTTTCGGTGCGGTGAAGCCCGGGAAAACGATGTTGCCGGTGAGCTTGCGGAAGCGCGGATCGGCATCGAGCGCGGCCGCCTCGACATGGCTGCGCGTGTCGTTCCACAGGATGCAGGGGCGCAGCACCTTGTCCGATGCATCGAGCAGGGTGGCGCCATGCATCTGGCCGGAAAGGCCGATGCCCTTGACCGCGGCCAGCTCTTTCGGATGCGAAGCCTTGAGTTCGGCAATCGCCGCCTCGCAGGCCTCGATCCAATGCGCCGGATCCTGTTCCGACCAGCCCGGATGCGGCCGCGAGACATCGAGCGATCCGTGGCCGGAGCCGATGACCTTCTGGCCGTCGTCGATCAGCAGCGCCTTGACGCCCGATGTGCCCAGGTCGAGGCCGAGATACATGATTTCCTCCCAATGCCGTTAATTTTTTCGGATCTCGAAAAAATCTGGCTTGGCCAGTTTTTAGGGCAAGATCCGTCCCGGGTCAATTCTCTGACAAATCGGCGGCGCGCCGCATGAACAGCGCCGACAGCGGGCTTTCCGGCCGCGCCAGCTGTCGCTCGGCGGTCAGCGCCCGCGCGAGCGCCGTATCGCCGGCGCGCAGAACGGCCTCGATCAGCGTCAGGTCGATCACGTCGCGCTGCGCATGGCTGCCGCCGAAACGATGCGCGATCGAGCGGATCGGCCGGATCAGGCGCACTGCCTCGTCGTGATTGCCTTCGCCGAAGGCCTTGATCGCAAGCGTCAGCGGATGTCCGACATCGCGCGTGAAGGCGGCGTTGTCGTCGCTGCCGCGCATCGCTTCGCGCTGCGCCTCGAGCAGCGTCTTGGCCGGCGCCTCCAGTCCGGCGCCGACAAAGGCCATCATCGCATGCGCGTCGTTGAAGGCGTAATTGCCGGCGGCGGCTTTCGGGATCCAGTTGGCGGCGAGCGCCGCCCAGCGGTCGCCGACATCGACGCCGCCCAGAGTGAGGCGCCACAGGATCGCCGAGGCATCGACCATGTTGAGCGCCAATGTCGAGGGGTCGCCATAGATCGGCCCGTCATAGAGCTTGAGCACCTCGTCGGTTTCGCCGAGATCGTAATGGAACAGCGCCAGGTGCCACCAATTGTGGATCTGCAGGAAGCTGTCCTTCGACCAGGCGTCGGGATCGGCGCGCATCCAGGCGATGCCGTCTCGTTGTCGGCTTTGCATCTCCATGACATGCGCGACCGCATGCTGCGCCCAGCCATCGCGCGGTTCGATCTCCACAGCCTGCCGGCCGAAGGATTCGGCACGAGCATAATCGCCCATCTCCTCCAGCCCGAAGGCCTGCATGCCGAGAATGGCGTGGTAGCCCGGCATGGCTTTTTGCCAGGCCGGCAGCGCCCGGCCGATGCGGTCGCGCAGCATGCGCGCATTGCCGGTGAAGAAGTCGATCTGGTGCCCCACCTGCAGCGCCAGCGCGTCGTGCGGGGTGTCGATCGCGATGTCCTCGAGGATGCGCGCGGCTTCATGCCAGTGGCCATTGGCGAGATGGCCGAGCGCGGCGACATGTGCCTGTTCGCGCGTGGTGCCGGCAAGCGGCTGCGCCGCCGCATGACAGGATCGCACGACGGCCATCGCCTCCCGCTCCGTGGCAAGGCCGAACAGATAGCCTTTGAACACATGCGCCATCACGAAGCCGGGATCGTCGGCGATGGCGCGGTCGATTGCAGCGACCGGGTCGCCGACGAAGCATTGCAGCTCATGCACGGCGCGGGCATAGGACGGGAACCCGGCTTCGGTCGCGCCCGAGTAAGTCAGGCCGAATGCGTCCTCCATCATTACGTCCTCGCTATCGACGATTTTTCGGTCGGGATCCGATCCTAGAGCAACCCGTACCAACCCGCCAACCGCGGAGACGTGATCTGCCTCGCTTTTGCCCCAGGCCTAGCTGCTGGAGCGCATCGCCACCGTGGCGATGCCGGCGCCGACCAGCAGCGTGCCGCCGGTGCGATTGAAGATGCGGATCGCCTTCGGGTTGCGCACGATCGCGCGGGCCCTGGATGCAACCAGCGCGTAGCCGAAGGCGTTGGCGAAAGCCAAGGTCAGGAAGGTCGTCTCGAAGATCAGCATCTGCGTCCAGAAGTCGGCGTGCCGGTCGAGGAACTGCGGCAGGAAGGCGACGAAGAAGGTGATGCTCTTCGGGTTGAGCGCCGTCACCAGCCAGGCATGCGCCATCATCCTTGCCGCCGAGACCGCGTCGGTGCGCGGCTCGGCCTTCAGCGCGCCGCCGGCGCGGAACAGTTTTATGCCGAGATAGATGAGATAGCCGGCGCCGATCACCTTGAGCACGGTGAACACCGTGGCCGAAGCCGCGAGCAGCGCGCCGATGCCGAGCATCGACAGCGTCATGGCGGTGAAGTCGCCCAGCGCCACGCCCACCGCCATCGGCAGCGCGGTGCGCCAGCCTTGCCCCAGCGCGTAGGAGACGACCAGCAGGATCGTCGGGCCTGGAATGACGAGAAGGATGGACGAGGCGGCGGCGAAGGCGGCCCAGTTTTCGAAGGACATTTCCCTGCTCCTTGAGCGCAAAGAAAAGGATAAATCCTGGGGTCGCCGGGAATGTAAAGAGCCGATGCGGAAAACTCTTCGTCAGCGGCTATGTGCGTGGGAGCCCAAAGCAACCAGGCGTTAGGGTTAAGGCCGGCGCAAGGTCTTTCACGCTTTTTCAACCATGAATGAGGAAAATACCCGCTATCCGGCCGGACCGTGCTTCCCGCCGGCAGCGTAGGGTTTGGTGCATGCGCGAGTTGCCGCAAAGTCTGACGCCGCTTTCCAACGGCGCCGCAATCGATACCGAAATTCAGCTTTCCCGCCGGGCCATGCTTTCCGGTGCCGGCGCCATGGCGCTGCTCGGCCTTGCCGGCTGCAGCGCCACCGACACGCTCGACCTGCCGCAAATGCAGCTCGACAACACCGTCACCGGTTCCGTGCCGCCCATGCGCCCGGCGATCAGCGTCGACAGGAACATCACCGGCCCCGACGTCATGTACGCCTCGCTCACCGATGGCGGTTTCCAGGTGCCGGAGGTGCCGTGGCGGAAGGTCAAGCCGCAGTTCCGCCGCCAGATCGTCGTCGACCAGACCGGCGAGGCGCCCGGCACCATCGTCGTCCATCTGCAGGAGCGCATGCTCTATCTGGTGCAGCCGGGCGGCGACGCCATCCGCTACGGCGTCGGCATCGGCAAGGACGGCTTCCGCTGGTCGGGCCGCGCCAACATCCAGTACGGCCGCGAATGGCCGGTGTGGACGCCGCCGCCGGAGATGATCCAGCGCAAGCCGGAATTGGTGAAATGGCAGGGCGGCCAACCCGGCGGCCTCACCAACCCGCTCGGCGCGCGGGCGCTCTACATCTACCAGAACGGCAAGGACACCGGTTACCGCATCCACGGTTCGCCCGAATGGTGGAGCATCGGCCAGGCGATGTCGTCGGGCTGCGTGCGCCTGATCAACCAGGACATCATCGATCTCTACAGCCGCGTTTCCAAGAAGAACCCGGTCGTCGTGGTGTGATCTTTTTCGGGCGGCCTGTGCGACCGCCACTTTCAGGATCATGCTTCCGTTTCTTCCGTTGCGCGATGCCGCAAGACAGGCGAAGGTGCCCTGAAAACCTTCGTCTAGAGCCGGATGATTTCAGGTCTGTTCGACCTGAAATCTGAATCCGTCTCCAAATCAAAGAATTAGAGCATGATGTCGTCCGAAAACCGCTTCACACTTTTCGGCATCATGCTCTAGGGAGTGAAAAAGCATGGCTGAAACCTTCGTCATCGCGCAGGGCGGTGGCCCGACCGCCGTCATCAACCAGACCGTCGTCGGCGCCACGCTGGAAATCCGCAAGCGTCATCCCGGCGCCAAGGTGCTGGGCTCGATCCATGGCGTGCGCGGCATTCGCGACGGCAATTATGTCGACCTCTCCGCCATCCCCGAGGATCGGCTCAGGCTGATTGCCGGCACACCGAGCGCAGCCCTCGGCTCGACCCGCGACAAGCCCGACGCCGCCTATTGCGAGGTCATCCTCAACGGCTTGAAGAAGGCCGGCGCCGACGCCTTCATCTATATCGGCGGCAACGACACGTCGGGCACCCAGCAGATCCTGACCGATGCCGCCGGCGGCTCGATCGCCTTCGTGCACGCGCCGAAAACCATCGACAACGACCTCGAGGAGAACGACCACACGCCGGGCTTCATCTCGGCCGCCGAATTCGTCGCCGGCGCGTTCCTGTCGGTCGATCTCGATTTCCGCGCCCTGCCCGGCATCTATGTCGGCATCGTCATGGGCCGGCATGCCGGCTTTCTCACAGCTGCCGCGGCCGCCTGGCAGCTCGATCCCGACAGCGGCCCGCATTTGATCTACGTGCCCGAGCGCGCCTTCTCGGCAAAGCGCTTCATCGATGAAGTGCGCGAAAAGCTCGATCGTCACAAGCGCTGCATCGTCGCCGTCTCGGAAGGCGTCAGCACCGCCGACGGCAAGGCGCTGGTCGAAAGCCTGGTACCGCCGGAAAAGCTCGAGCGCGACCAGCACGGCAACGTCAAACTGTCGGGCAGCGATCTGCCGGCGGCGCTCGAACGCGCTCTGGCCGAAGGCCTGCCGGGCAAGCGCGCGCGAGTCGATGCGCTGGGCTACATGCCGCGCGGCTATATCGGCGCGATCAGCGCCGTCGACGCCAAGGAAGCCTTCGACGCCGGCGCCTTCGCGGTTGCCGTCGCCGGGGAAGGTGGTGGCTCGGTCGCGATCCAGTATGACGGGTCGAAGAGCGTGCTGAAGAAGGTGCCGCTGAAGGCGGTGGCCGGCAAGACGCGCCACATGCCCGACGATTTCATGCAGCCGGACTTGAACCAGCTTTCGGAAGCCGGCATGGCCTACCTGAAGCGGCTGGTGCCGGAAAAATACAAGGTCGGGAAGCCGTTCGTCTGATGAGCGAGCTTGAGATGGGCGACTGGTTCGGCACGGCGAAAGTCGATGCCGGCACGACGATGCTGACCGAGCCCTTCGTGCATGATTTCGTGCGCGCCAACATGTGGCATTTGAAGGGTCGCGACGCGGACCTGCTGGTCGACACCGGCATGGGTATTTGCCGCCTGGCGTCCGAGATCGACACGCCGGCCGGCAAGCCGCTCATCGTCGTCGCCACCCACATCCATCTCGACCATGTCGGCTCGCTGCATGAGTTCCCGCTGCGCATGGGGCCGAAGATGAGCGCTGCGCAATTCGAAAGCATGGATGATGCCGTCACCTACGCGTATATGTTCCACAATCTCGACGGCGCCGTCTCAAAGCTGCCGGCGCCGGACTGGAAGGCGGCTGACTATCGCATTCCTCCCGCCCCGCTGACCCGCGCGCTCGACGAGGGCGATATCGTCGATCTCGGCGACCGGAAATTCCGCGTGCTGCATCTGCCTGGACACTCGCCGGACTCGATCGCGCTTTTCGACGAGACCGACGGCCTGTTCTTCGCCGGCGACGCCATCTATGACGGCATGCTGATCGACGACCTGCCGGATTCGGACCGCACGGCCTATTGCCGCACCATGCAGCGCCTGCTCGACCTGCCGATCCGCATCGGCCATGGCGGCCACGGACCGAGCTTCGATGCCGCCCGCATGCGCGAAATGGCCTCGTCCTACCTGCGCCGCCGGGAGCGGTTCGTAAGCGCGCTCTGAATTAAATCTTCGTAAGGTCGCCTCAAAACCCTAATTATGGCAACTAGGCGTCCTAGATGCGTGTCTGTCGAGACGGCCGGCTGCCATGCACGGCGAGACAGGCAAATCCGGTCATCGGCACGTCGACGGACGACCCCGTGGGAGCGCCCGCGACGCCGGATCAACGCTCGCCCGGACAGAACGACCATGTCACCCTCAAGCATTCTTCGCAGACATCGCGTCGCCGCCCTGTTGGGCGCCGCGCTGATCATTTCGCCCGTCATCGTCTCCTTCGCCCAGAGCAATGCCGGCCTCAGCACCGTGGCCGCGACCACGCAGACGCCCGTCGCCGGCATCACGGCTCCGAACGGCTCCTTCGCGCCGATCATCGCCGTCACCAAGCCGGCCGTTGTCACCATCACTTCGGTGATGAAGGCACAGCCACAGGACGAGGGCTCGCCGCTCGGCGGCAATGCGCCTTTCGACCAGTTCTTCCAGCAGTTCTTCGGTGACCAGGGCATGCCGATGCCGAAGTCGCCGCCGCAGCAGCAGGGGCAGCGCGCCGAGGCGCTTGGCTCCGGCTTCATCGTCGGCGCGGACGGCACCATCGTCACCAACAACCACGTGATCGACGGCGCAAGCTCGATCAAGGTGACGCTCGACGACGGTACCGAGCTTCCCGCCAAGCTCGTCGGTCACGACGCCAAGAACGATCTGGCGGTGCTCAAGATCAAGGCCGACAAGCCTCTGCCGACCGTCAAATGGGGCGATTCCAATAAGCTGATGACCGGTGACCAGGTTTTGGCGATCGGCAACCCGTTCGGCATCGGCACCACCGTCACCGCCGGCATCGTTTCGGCGCGCGGCCGCGACCTGCATAGCGGGCCGTTCGACGACTTCATCCAGATCGACGCGCCGATCAACCACGGCAATTCCGGTGGCCCGCTGGTCGACGTCAACGGCAATGTCATCGGCATCAACACGGCGATCTATTCGCCCAATGGCGGCAGTGTCGGGGTCGGCTTTGCCATCCCGTCCGACCAAGCTGAGAAGGTCGTCGCCAAGCTGATGAAGGGCGGTGACATCGAGTATGGCTATCTCGGCGTGCAGATCCAGCCGGTCACTCAGGATGTCGCCAGCGCCATCGGCCTCGATCATCCGGGCGGCGCGCTGGTTTCCCAGGTCACCGACGGGTCGCCGGCTGCCAAGGCGGGCATCGAGACCGGCGACGTCATCACCGGCTTCGGCGGCCAGGAGATCAAGGATCCGAAGGATCTGTCGCGCGCCGTCGCCGACGTGTCGCCGGGCGCCAAGGAAACGCTCGATGTCTGGCGCAAGGGCAAGGCGATGCAGATTTCCGCCGATGTCGGCCGCAACGCTGACGATCAGAAGACGGCGTCGAACGGCAACCAAGGCCGCAGCCCGTCGGCCGAACAGGGCTTGCGCGTTCCCTCGCTTGGCCTCGGCCTGACCGACCTCACGCCCGATATTCGCGACCAGCTCAACCTTGCCGGCAACCAGCGCGGCGCGGTGGTCGAGCGGGTCAATCCGGACAAGGCGGCTTCGGTCGCCGGCATCCAGCCCGGCGATGTCATCGTCGGCGTCGACCAGATGCCGGTGAAGACCGCCAGGCAGGCCAACCAGGCGATCGCCGAGGCAGGCAAGTCCGGCAAGAGGTCGGTGCTTTTGCTGATCGATCGCGGCGACGCGCAGATCTTCGTGGCCGTGCCCTTCGCCGCCGGCTGACGAACGCATGGCGGCCTGCCGGAAACCGGCAGGTCGCCGAGATTCCTGTTGCCCATGGCGATATCTTCGAGAACACTGCGCCGATCGGTTCTGCCGGCGCAGGAGATGTCTCTATGGTGACCCGTGGTTTCTTTTCCGGACGGCGTCCTCCTTCCGACACCGACGCGCGCATTCCGCCCGGCCAGTATCTGGAGCAGGGTTTCCCGGTTCTGTCGGCCGGGCCGACGCCGCGGGTGCGCTCCGAGGACTGGTCCTTCACCCTCAAGCAGGGGCCACGGCCGATCAAGAAATGGAACTGGGCCGAATTCAACGCACTGCCGCAGAGCAAGATGACGCGCGACATCCATTGCGTGACGGCATGGACCAAGTTCAACACGCCATGGCAAGGCGTGATGATCGACGACATCCTTGCCGATGCCGGCATCGAGCCACCGACCGCCTATACGCTGGCGCTGTCCTTCGACGGCTATTCCACCAATGTCCCGACCAAGGACCTCGTCACCGGCAAGGCGATGGTGGCGCTGCTCTATGAGGGCAAGCCGATCACATCAGATCATGGCGGGCCGGCGCGGCTCCTGGTGCCGCATCTCTATTTCTGGAAATCGGCCAAATGGGTGAACGGGCTGCAGTTCACCGAACGCGACGAGCCGGGCTTCTGGGAGCTGCGCGGCTATCACATGTATGGCGATCCCTGGCGCGAGCAGCGCTATTCCAGTGACCCGTGAGGGCGATCTGTGAGCAGCAATCGATGACCGCCGAGCCGTCGCCGCAATCGCCCTGGCAGTCAGCCACGATCGCCCGCATCGAAAAGCGCACGCCGCGCGTCACCAGCTTCTGGTTCCAGCCGTCGCGGCCCTTCGCCCATCTTGCAGGGCAGCATGTCGACATCAGGCTGACGGCGCCGGACGGCTATCAGGCGCGCCGCTCCTATTCCATCGCTTCGGCGCCGGAAGCAGGTGGCGGCATCGAGCTCGCGATCGAACGGCTCGACGACGGCGAGGTCTCGCCCTTCTTCCACGACGTGGCGGCGGTCGGCGACGAGATCGAGCTGCGCGGGCCGCTGGGCGGCCATTTCATATGGGAGGAGAGCGACGGCGGGCCGATCCTTCTGGTCGGCGGCGGCTCAGGCGTCGTGCCGCTGATGGCGATGCTGCGCCATCGCACGCTGCGCAACAATGCGGTGCCCGTCGCGCTGGTGTTCTCGGCGCGGGTCTGGGACGAGGTGATTTTCCGTGACGAGCTGGTCGGCCTCGACGATCGTCGCGACGGATTCGATCTGGTGCTGACGCTGACCCGCGAGCCGGCCAGGCGGCCCTCCGACTATTCCCGGCGTGTCGACGCCCGCATGATGGCTCAGGCCATCGAGCGTCTGCCGAAGACGCCGAGGCTCGCCTATGTCTGCGGCTCGAATGCATTCGTATCGGCCGCCGCCGACGCGCTGATCGGCGCCGGCGTTCCGGCGGGGTTGATCCGCACCGAGCGTTATGGCGTCTGAGGCGAGCCTCGTCTCAGCCGGGGTCGGGAGAATCTTGCCGAAACGAGCTGGAAAGGCAGCGCGCCATAGGTGGCGACGGCCTGCTCGTTGTCCCAGACGCGAAACTGCCGTGACGGCCGCGCCTCCAGCACCAGGGCCCGTCCCGTTCTGTCAAGCTTCACCTTGCCGCGAAAGCGCAGCATCCGCTCCCCGCCGGAACGGCTGATCGCCATCGAGCGCAGCCGAGCCACGTGCCGGTCGCCCGCATTGATCTCCATTTCGATGCGTCGCCTGACCGGCGGAACGACGATGCGCACGACGAGATCGAGCATCATCTCGCCGGCTTCCCCCTGCGGCTCACCCAACGCCTGCGAAAGCACGAACGGCGCCGGCCCGCCGGCTGCCTTCGCCGCCATGGATTTGCCGCGCCACACGATGTCCGGCTCGGTCTGCTTCAGCCGGCCTTTCTTGCGCCGCAGGCGCAGCTGCTTCGCAAACCCCCGCGACAGCCAGGTCAGCGCGCCGAAATCGGTACGCGGCTTGGCCTGCAGGACGGACGACAGGCGCGCCGCACCGCGCCGGTCGGCCATGCCCACCACCTGCGCCAGGACGGCTTCCGGCACCGCGATGCCGATCTCCAGCGCGAGGTAGGAAAGCGCGACCGCCGCGGCGACGGCGAGACCACGCCTGGCGATGACGTCGAGGAATAGCGCCCAGTCGACATCGCCGCCTTCGATGGCCACGGTGCAGTCGACCAGCCAGTCGCTATGCGTATGCGCGTCGAGGCCGCCATGCGCGATGGCGAGCGCGATGCGGTCGGCGGGCGAGGGGACGATCACGCTGACGTCGCTGAACCTGGCGGCAATCGCGCGGCGCCAGATCGCGAGGTCGTCCTCGGCGTTCTGCTGCGAGCCGTCATAGGCGAGCTGATGCAGGTCGATGTCGCCATAATTGCCCTTGAAGAAATTCATCGAGCGCAGCGATGCCAGCCTTGTGCGCAGATATTGCGGGGAAACGCCGGTGGCGATCTGCCAGCCGCGGTCGCGCAGCACATCGAAAGCCGGCTGCATATCGCCCGGCCGCACCAGTATGTCGATGTCATGCGCCACGCGCCCGCGCTGCGCGGCGGCGTCGAGCGCGATGCGGCTGGCGCCCTTGATCAGCATAACCGCGCAGCCGGCATCGACCATCCCCTTCAACGCCGGCTCCGCCTCGCGCATGGCCATGCGCGACTTGGTCCAAAGCATCTTCTGCAGGCCGACGAGGCGCGGATAGGCGGCGTGGCCGGCAAGCTTGCGCCCGAACCTGTCGGAAATAGCGGCAAGCAGCCGGTGCTCCCGGAAGGAGACACGGTCGATGTCGTTCTCGTCCAGCCACCTTTCGGCGCAAAGGCGCGCCGCCTCTTCGTCGGGCAGAAGCGCTGCCTTGAGCAATTGGTCGAGCGAGCCGGTCGGCCAGGACCAGCCATAGTCTGGAAAACGCTTGCCGATGTGACGGATATTCGCCATCAGCTGGAGCTGGCCTTGCTTTGCGCCCGTCGCAGCATGGCCAGCCGTGCCACTTCCAGGTAGCCGCGGTCGCGTGCCGTATCGCGCCCGTAGGACAGGCTTCCCGGCCTGATGCGTCGCAGCGCCAGGATGTCAGGCATCATGTCGAGGACAAAACCGCTTTCCCGCGCCCGGGCGATCCAGTCGATCATCTCGCCACGGCCGCCCGGCGGGTCGATCATCGGTCCGACGCTCTCCGCAGCCGCTCGGCGCATCAGCATCGTCGAGCGCGACCAGCCGGGCGTTGCGGTCGGGGCCATCGCATCGGGCTCTCCGTCGCGAAAACTGCGTATATGGGTGAAGACCCCCGATGTCCCGGGAAGCCGTTCGAGATGGGCAAGCTGCGCCGCGATCTTTCCGGGCAGCCAAAGGTCGTCGGCGTCGAGCGTGGCGATGAAGGGCGTCGACAGCGCGGCGATGCCGCGGGTGGTCGCGCTGCCCGGCCCGGCATTGTCCTGGCGCAAAAGCTTGAGCGGCAGGTCGATGCCGTCGACAGCAGTGGCAATATCATCGGTCGAGCCGTCATCGACCACCACGACCAGCTCGGGCCGCGCCGTCTGCGCCGCCACCGATCGCAGCGTCTCGGCGATCGTGGCGCTGGCGTTGTAGGCCGGAATGACGACGCCGTATCCGCTCATCACATGAACCGCCAGTCCGCGAGTTTCTTCAGTTCGAAAATGCCTTCGATCGGCTTGAGCGACGGGTTGGCCCTGCGGCGCTTCATCGATTTGTAGATCGCGCGCATGAACTCGCGCGACTGGACGTCTTCCTGCCTCGTCATGTTGCCGGCATGCCGCCGGTAATAAAGCGCCAGCGTGTCCGGGAGAAGGTATCGGGGGCCGACCTCGAAGCTGCGCAGCAGAAAGTCCGTATCTTCGGCCTGGACGAAGTCCTCGTCGAAACCGCCGAGCCGGTCGACCAAACGGCGCGAGAAGATCGCGGCCGACAGATGAATGCCGCGAATGGTGATGCTGTTGCAGTCTTCTGCCGGCTCCAGCGTCTGGTCATCGATCCTGTCGACCAGCATCATCCTGGAATAGGTAAGATCGAGAGCGGGATCCTTCCGGAAAAGCTCTATGTCGGCGGCGAAGCGCCCGGCTGGCGAGATGTCGTCGGAATCCAGAAAGGACACCAGCACCGCCTCCGGCTCGAGCTGTCTCAGTCCGCTGTTGCGCGCCCGGGTCACGCCCATGTTCTCCTGCTGAAACAGTCGGATGCAGGATGCTTCGTCCATCATCGCGCGCACGGCTTGAGCCGAACCGTCGGTCGAGCCGTCGTCGATCACGACGATATCGAGATCGGCGGCGTCGCGCTGCCTGAGCAGCGAGCGGAGTGCTGCGCCGACGTAAGTCTCGCGGTTGTGAACCGGCATGATCACGGAGAGCTTCATCCGTGATCCCCGAACTGTCTTGTGTGGTCCAGCCCCCCGGCGTCCATCACATACCCTGCCAGCTGGGTGGGCTCTTATACTCGAAAATGCCCGGAGCCTCGCGCAGCGACGGATCCGCCCTGCGCCGTCTCATCGCTTTGTGGATCGCTCGCAGATGGTCGCGGAGCCTGCCGTCATTTTGCCGTGTCGCGTTCCCTGCATGACGCCGGTAGTAGATCGCGACGTTGTCCAGCAGCTCGTAACGGGGACCCGTTTCGAAGACGCGCAGCAGATAGTCTGTGTCCTCTGACAACTCGAACTCCTCGTCGAACCAGCCGATGCGATCGACAAGCGCCCGGCCGAACAGGGCGGTGCACAGCGAGAGCCCGCGAAGCGTCAAGATACGGCTGTTCGCGGCCGGCTCCAACGTCTCGTCGTCGATCCGGTCGACCAGCGTCATCAGCGAGTAGGTCAGATCGAGGCCGGGATGCGTTTCGAAATGAGCGAGGTCGGCCTCGAAACGGCCGGGAAGGGAAATATCGTCGGAATCGAGGAAGGACACGAAGCCGGCGTCCGCCGGCAATTGCCGCAGACCGGCATTGCGGGCTCGGGCAACACCCATATGAGCTTGTTGGAACAGGCGTATGCAGGCGTTCTCGTCCATCATCGCGCGAACCGCCTCGGCCGACCCGTCCGTCGAGCCGTCGTCGATCACGATGATGTCGAGGTCGACGGCGTCGCGCTGTCGCAGCAGCGAGCGCAGGGCCGGGACGACGAAGCGCTCGCGATTATAGACCGGCATGATCACGCTCAGCTTCATCGGGCGCCCGCGCAAGGAAATCCGCAATCGTGCCGGCGATCTCCTCAGGATGCCTCCCGAGGTAAAGCCGGTAGCATGGCAGCAAGCGTGTGAGATCGCTGAAGAAGCGAAACCCGCTTTCCCGCTCGCCAGGCATCTGGGCAATGCCGGAGGGCGCCAGCGCGATGAGCGCATCCTTGCGCGAAATCGGTGCGATCGAACTCGTCTTTCCGCCACTGACATGTGGCACCATCAACGCAGAAATGTCCAGACTCGCGCGTACTGGCCGAGGCGCGATCTCGTTAATGTGAAAGGCATGCTTGCCTTGCCAGTTGAGCGGTCGGCCGGTTCCCAGCCGCCTTCCCAGCCCGAGCCGGGCGAAACCCTGCGGATCCTGTTTCAGGATCGAAAACAGCGGTCGCGCGGTCACGCCGCCGGAAAGGTCGATCAGCACATAGTCGTCGCCGACGCTGTCCAGCCCGTTGAGCAGTCCCGCAACGACGGTTCCGGATTTTCCCGCGCCCCCGGCGCCGGCCAGCAGCACGCCCTTGCCATCAAGGCCCAGCGTGCCGGCATGGGCAAGGCGCATGCCGCCTGCGGCGTACTCCCAATGCAGGAAGGCGCGCAGTGGCGCCCCTTGCTCCCAGGGCGGAAACGCGTCGGGGGACCGCATCAGCTGGACGCCGATCCGTCGGTCGGGGTCGTAGACCTGCCAGAAATCCAGATCATGGTAATGATGGCCGCGCAGCCCCGCCTCGGCGAGTTTCTGGGCAAAGCCGTGTTCGGTGAAATGCGCATCGCCCCAGCGTGCCGGCACCGGCATGCCGCCGACGCCTGGATGGCCGATGAAGACATGGCATTGACGGGAGTCCCGCGGATCGCCGCCGGCTTCGATGAAAGCCTGGCCAAGGGCATCCGCGAGCGCGCCGGGCTCGAGATGCGCGATCAATTCCAGCCCTGGCAGGCGGACAATCCGCTGGACCGGGAATTGCCCGGCCGCGCTCTCGGCGGCGGCGAGGAGGAAGCGGGCGTAGTCCGGCAGGGTCTCGAGCGTGACGCGTGGCATGGTCTGTTCCAGCCCTGACCTCGCCCTTCGCCGGTCGCTCAGGAAACCTGCTTGACGGCCGGCCAGCCGAGCGGCTCCTCGACTTCGTGGATCGGATCGACGGTGATGAGGTCGGCAAGATCGTCATGGACGCTGACATTGAGCGGCTCGCGCGCCGCCGCCAGCGCCGCCGGCAAATCGTCGGAAGAGGGCAGCGGCGTTGCGCCGGAAGGCGTCAGCAGCCCAAACTCGACCAACTGCCCAATGAAGGACTCGAGCGCGGCGGCGTCGATCCTCGCAGCGCCCGCCGCCGATCGGATCAGCGCCTCGGTACCGACACCCGAGGCCAGCGCCTGCCATACCTTGCTGCCGGAATCGGAGAAGCCGAAATACTTGCCGTTGGAGAGGTCGAGCACGACAGCCTCGCCGTCGAAGGATTCGAAGACAATGTCCTTGCTCGCAACGGCATAGATGTCGGAAAGAGGCATGTCGTTGACCCCGCTGCAATTCCAGCCGGCGGCTGCGCCGGTCGTATCGTTGCCTGACCCCTGGACAACGCCTGTAAACACTCGGTCCTTGCTTGGCAAGGCAAGGCGTGCCGGCGCCATCTCGACCATCTTGGGTTTGGTTCGCGGTTCGAGTCTCGAACTCGAGCGTCGACAAGGGGCAGCCGCGGCGCTTTCGGCACGAACGCCGCTTTTGGCCTTCGGTCGGAAATACGGGCCCGATGCGGGCCGAATCGGCCTTTGGAACGGGGGTAGGATGGTTAATAGTATCGAAAAGTGACTATTAGGAGATTCTAAAATCGAACTGAACGGTTCGTTTCTGTTGACGGTGCGTGCAGGACGGTGTGAACGTCGGTGCTCCGATACATTTGGTGAGCCAACCGCCAAATTGAAATAACGTATTGATTTTATTCAATGAAAATAAAGTCATAGGCATGCTTATGAAAACTTCAAGATGCGGATTCATGGTCCAGACGGAAAAACTTCGTGATTGGAATCCGGCAGTCGGTTCACCCAAATCAGCGTTGTCCGAACGACGCGATTTCATTCCCAAGACACGCCGCTAGACGGACTGACTTAAGATACTGGAGTAGTAAAAATGAAAAAGATTGTTCTCACTGCCGCAGCCCTTCTGGCAATTTCTGGCAGCGCCTTCGCTGGTAGCGACCATTACAACCCGAACGAAGCCAATCAGGCGGCCGTCAAGGTCGACTCTTCCTACACGGCTTCGGTCCACCAGCCTGCGCCAGCCACTCAGCAGCCTGCCACGACGGGCGCCGACCACAACCTGTTCGGCAACAACTAACAACCGACCTTGAACCGGCGGCGGGCTAGCCCGCCGCATCGGTCGGATCACAAGATTCAGGAGCACTGAAATGAAGAAGATCGTTCTTGCCACGGCCACCCTGTTGGCCGTTTCGGGTGCCGCTTTTGCGGGCAGCGACAATTATGGCAACAGTGGCGTCAACCAGCCGGCCCCGGCAGTCGACACCACCCGCACGTCGTCGATCAGCACCGACTCGCCTGTCTACAAGCTGCTGAACTCGTCGCGCGACGTCCAGAAGTCGGCCCCTCAGGGCAGCGACCACGACCACTTCGGCAACCACTGACGGCCGACTGTGATTTGAAGGAGAGAGCGGCGGGCTTGGCCTGCCGCTCTTTTTTGTTGGGAAGCCGGCCTTCCGGCGGCGTCAGGCAGCCTTTGCTTCCTCGCGATGCAGCGTGAAGGAATGGCCGTCGGCGTCGAAGATGTGCAGATCGCCGCCGCTGGCGTTGAGCCGCAGGGTCTCGCCGCGCTTGACCTCGACATTGCCCGGCAGCTTGGCCACCAGCGGCAGGTCGGTGCGGCCGATATCGACATAGACGAGCTGAACCTCGCCAAGCTGCTCGATATAGTCGACCTTGCCTTCGAACAGATAGTCCGCGCCGGTCGCGATCGCGAGATCCTCCGGCCGCACGCCGAAGCTGACCGCGGCGCCATTCGCCGAGGCCGGCGTCGCGATCGGCACCGTCGCCTTGCGGCCGCCGACATGGCTGACCACGGTCGGATTGCCGGCCTTCTCGATCTTTGCCGGCAATATGTTCATTGCCGGCGAGCCGATGAACTGGGCGACGAACAAATTGCCCGGACGCTTGTAGAGTTCCATCGGCGTGCCGACCTGTTCGATATAACCTTCCTTCAGCACAACGATGCGGTCCGCCAGCGTCATCGCCTCGACCTGGTCGTGCGTGACGTAGATCATGGTGGTGTTCGGCATCGATTCCTTGAGCTTGGCGATCTCGATGCGGGTGGCGACGCGAAGCGCGGCGTCGAGGTTCGACAGCGGCTCGTCGAACAGGAACACCTTCGGGTTGCGCACGATGGCGCGGCCGATGGCGACGCGCTGGCGCTGGCCGCCCGACATCGCCTTGGGCAGGCGGTCGAGATATTTGGTCAGCTGCAGGATCTCCGCCGCCTGGCGCACGCGCTTGTCGATCTCGGCCTTGCTTTCCTTGCCGATCTTCATCGAGAAGGCCATGTTGTCGTAGACCGTCATATGCGGATAGAGCGCATAGGACTGGAACACCATGGCGATGCCCCGCTTCGACGGCGGCACGTCGTTCACCACCTCGCCGTCGATCTTCAGCTCGCCCGAGGTGATCTCCTCGAGGCCGGCGATCGACCGCAGCAAGGTGGATTTGCCGCAACCCGACGGCCCGACGAAGACGATGAACTCGCCCGATTTGATGTCGAGGTCGATGCCATGGAGAATGTTGAGGTTGCCGTATGATTTCTTCACCTGGTTCAGCGTGACATCGGCCATGTTTTCTCCTCCCAATGATTTCCGTTGCAATGTTCAGTCGACACGCCCGAACCAGGCGCCGTAGCCGCCGAGGCGGACCGGCCCGGTGCCAGTCTGTCCCGAAAAGCCGTGCCCCGGCAAGGGCTGCAGCGAGCCACGGCCGAGATCGACCTCGGCGGGCTTGCCGCCGAGGTTGAAGACGCAGACGATCCGCTCGTTGCCCTCGCGGCGCGTGAAGGCGACGGTGTCGCCATCGCTTTCGATGAAGTCGATGTCGCCCTTGGCCAGTGCCGGATGCTGGCGCCGGAAGGCGAGGAAGCGGCGGTAATGTTCGAGCAGCGAGCTTGCGTCGCCCTGTTGCACGTTGACGGCCTGCGACAGGTGCTTGCCCGGCACCGGCAGCCACGGCTTGGCGGTCGAGAAACCGCCATTCTTGGCGGCCGCGTCCCACACCATCGGCGTGCGGCAGCCGTCGCGGCCCTTGAACTCCGGCCAGAACCGGATGCCGTAGGGATCTTGCAGGTCTTCGAACTTCAGCTCCGCTTCGCCAAGGCCGAGCTCTTCGCCTTGATAGATGCACACCGAGCCGCGCAGCGACATCAGAAGCGCCGAGATCACCTTCAGATAGCCGGGCGGATCCGCCTCGTTGGCGGCCCAGCGCGAGGCGACCCGCATCACGTCATGATTGGAGAAGGCCCAGCACGACCAGCCGTCGCTGGCGACCGTGCCGAAGGCCTCCAGCACCGCGCGCACTTTCGCCGCGCTGATCTTCTCCGGCGCCAGGAAGTCGAAGGAATAGCACATATGCACGCGCTTGCCGTCGGCGGTGTAGGCGGCGACCACTTCCAGGCCGCGCTGGGAATCGCCCACCTCGCCGACGGCGGCCTGCGCCGGATATTCGTCGAGAAGCGCGCGGAAGCGCTCCAGGAAGCCGAGGTTCTCCGGTCGGCTCTTGTCGTAGAGATGGTCCTGGTAGTTGTAGGGATTGACCGCCGGCGCCGTCTGGTCGTTGCGCTGTTCCGGCGGCAGCGGCGGATTGTCCTCCAGCCCCTGGCTGTGGAAGTAGAAATTGATCGTGTCCAGCCGAAAGCCGTCGACGCCGCGTTCCAGCCAGAAGCGGGTGATATCGAGCAGCGCGTCCTGGACTTGCCGGTTGTGGAAGTTGAGGTCCGGCTGCTCGGCCAGGAAATTGTGCATGTAATATTGCTGGCGGCTGGTGTCCCACTGCCAGGCCGAGCCGCCGAAGATCGACAGCCAGTTGTTGGGCGGCGTGCCGTCGGGTTTTGCGTCCGCCCACACATACCAGTCGGCTTTCGGATTGTTACGGCTGGAGCGGCTTTCCTTGAACCAGGGGTGGATGTCGGCGGTGTGCGACAGCACCTCGTCGATCATCACCTTGAGGCCAAGCCGATGGGCTTCCGTCACCAGCGCGTCGAAATCGGCGAGCGTTCCGAACATCGGGTCGACGGCGCAATAATCCGACACGTCGTAGCCGAAATCCTTCATCGGCGATTTGAAGAAGGGCGAGATCCAGATGGCATCGACGCCGAGCGAAGCGATGTAGGGCAGGCGCCGCACGATGCCCTTCAGGTCGCCGATGCCGTCGTCGTTGGAGTCCTGGTAGGAGCGCGGATAGATCTGGTAGATCACCGCGCCCCGCCACCAGTCGCGGTCGACGGCGGGGTCTGGTCTCGAAGTCGCCTTCAAAGCCGATTGCATGTCTTCAACCTCCTTTCACCGAGCCGGCAAGCAGCCCGCGGACGAAATAGCGCTGCAGCGAGAAGAACACGATCAGCGGCACGATGATGGTGATGAACGCCGATGTCGTCAGGATCTCCCAGTTGCCGCCGCGCGAGCCGAGCAGCGCGTTGAGCTTGGCCGTCAGCACGATCTGATCGGGCGCCGTGCCGAGGAAAACCATCGCCACCAGGAGATCGTTCCATACCCACAGGAACTGGAAGATGGCGAAGGAGGCAAGCACCGGGAAGGACAGCGGCAGCACGATCTTGACGAAGATCTCGAAGTCGCTGGCGCCGTCGATGCGCGCCGATTCCATGATCTCGCGCGGCAGGCCGGCAATGTAGCTCCTGAGCAGGTAGATGGCGAAGGGCAGGCCGAAGCCGGTATGCGCCAGCCAGATGCCGAGATAGGTCTTGGATGGCACGCCGAAGAAGGTGCCGACGCCGTTGTAGAGCTTGAGCAGCGGGATCAGCGACATCTGCAGCGGCACGACCAGCAGGCCGATGATGACGGCAATCAGCAGCGCCCGGCCCGGAAAGCGCATCCAGGCCAATGCATAGGCCGCGAAGGCTGCGATGAGGATGGGGATGATCGTTGCCGGGATGGTCACCGTCAGCGAGTTCATGAACGAGCGGCCGATGCCTTCGGAAAACAGCACGGCATCGTAGTTGTCCGTGGTGAATTTCGGCGGCGCGGAGGAGGCGAAATAGACGCGTTGGCCGCGGTCGCCCTCGAAGGCTTTCACCGAGGACAGGATAAACGTGCCGTCGGCGTTCATCTGCAAGGTGGCGCCATCATTGAGCTCGGCAACCGTCCCGGCCTTGTATTGCGTCGGCGCGGACGACTTCACGCCGAAGGCGCTGATCTCACGCTTGGGCCCGTCGCCGAAGATGTTGCCCTCGATGACGTATTTGCCGTCCTTCTGGGTTTGCGCCGACGCCGCGGGAAGCCGCCCGGCCTCGCTCTGGCTGGAACTGGCAAAGGAGTTCCACCAGCCGGCGGCGACGATCTGGTCCTTGTCGCGCAGCGACGAGACGAGAATGCCGAGCGTGGGAATGGTCCAGATCACCACGAAGACGAGCACGGCGATGTGGACGCCGAAGCGGCCGGCGAAGGATTTTCCGGTCTTGGCGGCCATCTCAGTGCCCTCCCGTCTCTTTGTTGGCCTGGCGGATGTTCCAGACCATGATCGGGATGACCGCGATCATGATGATGATGGCGATCGTCGCGCCGCGGCCGAAGTCGCCGCCGCCGCGGAACATCCAGTCGAACATCAGATTGGCGAGCACCTGGCTGTTCCATTGGCCGTTGGTCATGGTCAGCACGATGTCGAACACTTTCAGCACCAGGATGGTGATGGTAGTCCACACCACTGCGATCGTGCCCCAGATTTGCGGCACCATGATCTTCCAGAAGATCTGGAACGGGTTGGCGCCGTCGATCACGGCCGCTTCCAGCGTCTCTTCCGGAATGCCGCGCAGCGCCGACGACAGGATGACCATCGCAAAGCCGGTCTGGATCCAGACCAGGATGATCATCAGGAAGAAATTGTTCCAGAACGGCAGCGATATCCACACCTGCGGCTGGCCGCCGAAATATTGGATGATGGCGTTGAGCAGGCCGATCTGCACCTGGCCCTCGCCGCGATACTCGTAGATGAACTTCCAGATCACGCTGGCGCCGACGAAGGAAATGGCGAGAGGCAGGAAGATCAGGCTCTTGGCGATCGTGCCCCACCAGATCTTGTCGGTGAGCACGGCGATGATCAGCCCAAGGAAGGTGCAGGCCGCCGGCACCACCGCCAGCCAAAGCACATTGTTCAGGATCGAATTGCGGAAATCGTGATCGCCGAGCGCCCATTCATAATTGGCGAGGCCGACGAAATTCTCGCCGCCGCGATCGAGAAAGGAGAGCCTCAGCGTCTCGATGACCGGGTAGATCAGATAGATGGTAAGGATGATCATCGCCGGGCCGACGAACAGCCAGGGCCGCACCAGTCCCTGCCGGCGCAAATTGTCGACGGCGGCGGTGCCCGAGACGCCGCGTGACGGGAAGACGAGATCGAGCAGTTTGTTGGCGCCCCAGAAATAGGCGACACAGCCGCCGACGCCGATGATGATGACGAATATGGCCGAGAAAATCTGAGTCGCCATGGGTCCCTCTCCCTGCGCATGACCGGCCAGCCAGGGCTGGCGATCGGATGCACCGACTTTCGGTTATTCGGAACAATCGAAACGCGAAGGCTTCCGGCGTTGACCGCCGGTCGGATCCGGGCCGTGGCCCGGATCCAGATGGAGGATTAGGAGGATTTCAGGATGCTTACTTGATGGCATCCCAGCTTTTCTGGATGTCGGCGGCGACGTCCTGCGCGGACTTGCCGCCGACCAGGTCGATCATGCCGGTCCAGAACGAGCCCGCGCCGACCTTGCCGGGCATCAGGTCGGACCCGTCGAAGCGGACAGTCGTGGCGCCGACCAGGATCTCGCCCTGCTTCTTCAGCGCGTCGCTGCCATAGGCATCCTTGTTGGCTGACTTGAAGGGGGTGACGAAGCTCTTTTGCGCCATCCACAATTCATGCGCGAGCGGCATCTCGAGGAATTTGATGAACTCGCGCGAGGCCTTGGAATCCTTGGTGATCATCACCAGCGTGCCGGCCACTTCCAGCGGCGTGCCCAGTTCCGGCTTGGAGGCGTAAGGCGGGTAGGGGAAGAAGTCCGCGTCCTGGCCGAGCTTCACATTTTCCGGGAAGAAGGAGGGGATGAACGATGCCTGATGGTGCATGTAGCACTTGGGTGGCACGGTGAAGAGGCCCTTCGGGCTGTCGCGGAAGTCGGTCGCCGCGACCGCCTTGGCGCCGCCGTCCACCATCTTGTCGTCGGTGGCGATCTTGCCGAAGATGTCGATGGCGTTGACCACGGCCGGGTCGGTGAACGGGATCTCGTTCTTCACCCACTTGTCGTAGACTTCCGGCGGCTGGGTTCTCAGCATGATGTCCTCGACCCAGTCGGTCGCCGGCCAGCCGGTGGCGCCGCCGGAACCGAGCCCGATGCACCAGGGCTTGCCGCCGTCGGCGATGATCTTCTTTTCGAGGTCGGCGAGTTCTTCCTGGGTTTTCGGCACCTTGTAGCCGGCCTCGTCGAAATTGTCGGGCGAGTACCAGACCAGCCCCTTCACGTCGATCTTGTAGGGGAAGGCGTAGAAGCCGGGCTTGCCGTCCTTGCCATTATAGGTGCCGAGCTTGGCCCAGGAGTCGCCGGCGGCGTAATTTTCCTTGATCCAGGCGGCGACGTCGTCGCCCAGCGGGGTCAGCACGCCCTTGGAAGCAAGATCCTGTATCAGGCCGGGCTGCGGCAGGACGGCGATGTTGGGCGGGCTGCCGGCCTGGGTGTCGATGACGATCTGCTGCTCATAGTTCTCGGACGAGGAATATTTCACCTCCGCGCCGGTGGCCTCGGCGAAATAGTCGAGGACCGAACGCACGAGCGTCTCGTCCTCGCCGCGCCACGGCCCGAAGATCGTCAGCGTCTCGCCCTTGAGATCGACCTTTTTGAGGTCGTCGTAGTTCGCCCAGTGAAACTTCGGATCCTCGCCCGGCTTGAACTTCAGTTCGGCTTGCGCCGGCAGGCTAAGGGTGAGTGCCGCAAACGCCGCACCCAAGAGAAGCATTTTCTTCATCGCAAGTCCTCCCAGTGGTCACAAACAGGACGAAACCTCCATTTCGTCCGCCGACGCCCGCGGAACTGTGACTCAGCGAAAGGGCAACCGCAACCTTTCGAAGAGACTTCCAAAGCGCTTTGGCTATTTTGATCTCGCCATTGAATTGCTCGAGAGTCAAGTGGGAGAGTTTATAAATCGATTTAAATCTCCCGGGATAAAGTGAGAAAAGTGCACTGCAGCATAGTTTTTTGGGCCGCAGCAGCAATTTTTGCTTCAAACGGCGCCTAGGGCCCTCTAAGGTCATCATGCTTGGCGATCTCGCCAACAATCATCGGATCGATTCAATTTGAAAGCGCTTTGAGGCTGGAGGCCTCCGATGAACCTCAAGCAACTCTCGCATATGCTGTCACTCTCGCAGACCACGGTGAGCCGGGCGCTGAACGGCTATCCCGAGGTGAATGAGGAAACCCGGCGCCGGGTGATGGACGCGGCCAAGCGCCATGGCTACCGGCCGAACCCCAGCGCGCGCCGGCTCGCCACCGGCAAATCGGGGATGATCGGCTATGTGCTGCCGACGGGGGCCGCCGTCGACATCGATCCGCACTTCGTCGAATTCCTCTCCGGCCTTGGCGACTATGCCCGCGCGCACGAGCTCGACCTCGTGCTTTCGCCTGCCGATGCCGACGACGAAGAAACGACCTACCGGCGCATCGTCGCCAACCGCCAGGTCGACGCCGTCTACCTGTCCTCGCCGCGGCCAGCCGACAAGCGGCTGGCTCTGGTCAACACGCTGGGCATCCCTTTCCTCGTCCATGGCCGCAGCGAAGGCTTCGACTTCGACTATCCCTATCTCGACATCGACAATGAGGGCGCCTTCCACGAAGCGTCGAGACTGCTGATCCAACTCGGCCACAAGCGCCTGGCGCTGATCAATGGCAACGACCGCGAGACCTTCGCCATCCACCGCGAGCGAGGCGTGCGCCGGGCGCTTGCCGCAAGCGGGCTCACACTCGGCGAGCGCCACATCCGTTCGGTGGCGATGACCGAGGAGAACGGCTACCGCGCCGCCCGCCGCCTGCTCGAGGAAAACGAGCCGCCGACGGCGATCGTCTGCTCCAGTCTCATCATGGCGCTCGGCGTCGTGCGCGCCGTGCGCGATCTGGGTCTCACAATTCCGGGCGACCTGTCGCTGGTCGCCCATGACGACGTCTTCCCCTGGCTGCGGCCGGAGAACTTCCCGGTGCCGCTGTCGACCACGCGCTCCTCGATCCGGCTTGCCGGCGCGCGTGTCGCCGAGCGCCTGGCGGCGCGGATATCAGGGCTGGAGGAAGGGGCTCGCGGCGAGGTCTGGCCAGTGGACCTAGTGGTGCGGGGATCGGTGGCGGGGGCGCCGGTATAGGGAGCGAATTCAAACGCTCGAATGACGCAAGTGAGCCGACGTCCGCCCCGAGCTGAGCGGCAGCTTTGCACCTCATTTCAGTCATCGGGTCGCTTTCGTGATTCTCGTTCTCTCAATTTCGCGAGAGCAGAACTATCCGAAATGCCAATCAGCTCTCAAACGAGCAGTCACCGGGATGGCCTATAGTGCCGATAAGGGCGGACCCCATTTCTTCGAGTTTGGGATGTAACGAAATTTCTCTACCGACGAAGTAAGCTGGACGGCCCCTCAAGAGCCGGCAGCTTGCCAAACTCACGGCCGGCTGCCGCTCCTTGGTATGACATATCGCTTCCGGCAAAGGACACGGCATGCACAGAGAGTTCAATATCGCTGAGACAGGCTTCGGCTCTTATTGGCCGCTCGCCATCCTCAGATGGGTAATGGTGCTGATTTTCGTGTCGTTCGGGATCCAGAAGTTCACACCGCAGTCAGCGCAAGGAATCGCTCTATACATCTCACACAGTCCGTTCGTTTCTTGGCTACAGATTTTTGGAATTAGAGGCGAGGCCTATCTTCTGGGTTGCATCGAGTTGGCGACAGCCGTTCTTCTCGCCTTGGGGGCTTTTGTGCCCGTCTTGTCTGCCCTGGGCGCATTGATCGGGGTCGGCACGTTTTTTATCACTTGGTCATTTTTCTTTACAACACCTGGTGTTGTAGTATGGAGCATCTCCACCGATCCCATTGCGTGGAATCTAGCGGGAGAGTTTCTCTACAAAGACATAGTACTTCTCTGTGTTTGTCTGGTTTTATTTATAAACTCTCTTCCAACGTCTTTGGCCCGCCTACGTGGGAAACAACAATAGATGTTATACTCATTGGAGCCTAACATCGAGGTTGCGCTTAGGGGTGAGCGCTCTGCGACATTCGCGAGATAAGCCACTTGGGCGCCGATGTGGGTCATGATCCGAGATTTCGCTGACCGCCTCCTTCTGGACTGTTTTTACCGTTGTGGGACAACGGTCCGCCCTCGGCTGCTCCTGATCTTGGACGGCGACAACCGGTAAGCCAGAACCGTCAACCAGTCCTCCAGAGTGCGCCATTGCCCACATTCCCGTTCACCGAAGCGGATCCAATCCAATACCCTGGTCCTCCGCCGAACACCTCAGAAGTGGTGATCGTCGGTGGCGGTATTATCGGCGTAACGACGGCCCTTTTCCTCGCGGCCCGGAACATTCCGGTGACGCTGCTGGAAAAAGGCCGCGTCGCGGCTGAACAGTCCTCGCGAAACTGGGGGTGGATCAGAAAGCAGGGACGAGACGCGGATGAACTGCCGATTGTCATCGAGGCTTCCCGCCTGTGGCGGCAACTGGCCGAGGAATGCGGCGAAGACATCGGGTTGAACCAGACAGGCGTGACCTACCTGGCGAATGCCGACAAGGACATGGCCAAGTTCGAAAAATTCACGAGGATCGCCGCGATCCATGAGCTCGACACGCGCCTTCTGGACGCCGACGAAACCGCAAAACTCATCAGCGGCATGTCGCGCAGGTTCAAGGGCGCGATGACGACGCCCTCCGACATGCGCGCGGAACCTTGGTTGGCGGTGCCGGCGTTAGCGCGGCTTGCCGTTCGAAAAGGCGCCAGGATCGTCGAGAATTGCGCCGCGCGGACCCTCGAACTCTCGGCCGGCAGGGTCAAAGGCGTGTGGACCGAGGCGGGATATATCGGGGCCTCCACCGTGTTGGTCGCGGGCGGCGCCTGGTCATCCCTCTTCTTGCGAAGACACGGCGTGGCCATCCCCCAGCTCAGCGTCAGGGTGACCACAGCTGCCACAGAACCCATGCCTGAGGTCTATTCAGGTGCGGCGGCCGACGACCACATCGCTTTCCGGCGCAGGCAGGATGGCGGATACACGCTCGCCGCAGGCGGCAGCCACTTGCTTTACCTGGGGCCTGACGCATTCCGGCACGCCACCCAATATCTTCCCGCCCTCAGGGACAATCCGTTCGGAACGCGCTATTTCCCGTTCGCTCCATCGGGCTACCCCGATGGCTGGTCGACCCCGCGCGATTGGGCGCCGGATTCCGCAAGCCCTTTCGAAAGAATGCGCGTGCTCAACCCAGCCCCTGAGCCGGCAAAGCTTCGCTCGATCGAGCGCAATTTCAAACAGCTTTTCCCCCGGTTCGAGACGGTTCGCCTGAAGGCCGGCTGGGGCGGTATGATCGACGCCATGCCCGACGTCGTCCCCGTTGTCGATCGGGTCCAGGCAGTCGGCGGTCTTTTCGTCGCGACGGGAATGAGCGGCCACGGATTCGGCATCGGACCTGGCATCGGTCGCGTCGTCTGCGACATGATCCAGGGAAATGAAACCGGCCACGACCTCAGCCGTTTTCGGCTGTCGCGTTTCTACGATGGAAGCCCCGTCCGGCTGGGTCCAGCGCTTTGAACCGGTCGCGCGCAGTCGGCAACAGTCGGTCGACTGCCCGGATTCACTCCTTCGCCGTCTCAGCCGCTTTCGTATCGATCAGCCCATAGCCAAAATCATTGTCCCGCCCCTTGGGCCCGAGATCCTTGGCCGTTGCCGCCAGCGCCTTCTCGATCTCGTCGGCCGAGCGGTCGGGCGCGGCGTGGATCAAATTGGCGATGGCGCCGGACACGATCGCGGCGGCGAAGGAGGTGCCGGTCACCACGTCGGAGCCGGCGCCGCTCGGCGCCACCATCTCGACGCCCGGCGCCGAGATGAACACATAGGCGCCGCGATTGGCCTGCGGCATCAGCCCGTCCTTGGCGTCGGTGGCGGTGACGGCGATGACGCCGTCGAAGGCGGCCGGATAGCCATAGGGCGCCTTCGGCCCGTTGTTGCCGGCGGCCGCGACCAGCACGATGCCGAGCGCCCGGGCGTTACGGCAGGCGGTGCCGAGCAGGTCGTTCTTCGGCCCGACGAAGCTCATATTGATGATGCGTGCGTCCTGTTCGGCGGCCCAGTCCAGCGCCGACAGGATGACATCCATGGTCGACTTGCCGCCTTCGAAGGCGCGCGCGTGATAGATCCTGGCGCCCGGCGCCATGCCTTCCAACGGGCCGACGCCGGCGATCAGCCCGTCGACCGAGGTGCCGTGGTCGCGCTTCTCGATCGGCACGTTGGGCATCGCGTCGTATTGCTCGGCGATGACGCCGGCGAGCGCCGGATTGGTGTCGTCGATGCCGGTGTCGATGACGGCGACGCGCACATTCTCGCCGCTCGCCTGTTTTGAATCGAGCGCGATGCGGTCGAAGGCGTAATTCACGACGCCGGCCGCCTGCTGCAGCGTGTAGATGTGGTTCGGTTCGCGGCGCTGCGTGCGCCCGTCCGCGGCAAGCTGCGCCAGCACCACGCCGACGGGCCGCCCGTCGGGGATGCCGAAGCGCACCAGCGTGGTGCCGAGCAGCCGCGACTGGCGCTGCGAGCGCACCTGCAGGCCGAAGGAATTGGCGATCTGCTGCACCACGCCGGCATCACCGTCGACGGTCACCAGCACCTCGTCGGGCACGAATTCGCCGGCAATCGCACGCGGCGGCTCGGCCACATTGAGGCTGTTCGGCACCGTGACGGGTCCGTTCGGCGTCGGCGCTGGCGGCGGCGTGTTGCCGGAACCGTTCGACGACGATGTTCCATTGGACGGCGCGGGCGTTTGCGGAGCCGGGCCGGCGGGCGTGTTCGGGAACAGGTCGACGATCAGCGCCGGCAGGAACACCGCGCCGCCTGTGGCGCCGCCAGCTCCCGGTTTCTCGCCATTATTCGCGGTGCCGCCGTTCTTGTCGCAGCCGGCGCCCGCCGCTGTCGTTCGGTTCAGGCAGTCGACCTGGGTCTGCGAAAGATTCGGATCGTTGGTCTGCGCAAACGCAGGTGCGGCGGCAAGGGCCGCCGCCGCGAGGAGTGCCGCATGCAGAATGACCGCCTTAGCCGCCATCGGCCGGTTTCCTTCCCTGGATCACCGTATCGACGAAAGGCTGGGCCGCAATAAGGCCGACGAGCTTGTCGTAATCGGCCACGCTGCTCGCCGGAATGGTCAGGTGAAAGACGCCGTCGGCGGTCGGCCCGCCGGCGATCTTCAACCCGTTCTGGCCGAGGAAGGCGGCGATATCGGCCATCTTGGCATCCGGCTTGAACTTGACCAGCGCAAAAGGCAGCTTGGCGAGATCGTCCTGAGCGCCGGCCACTTCGAAATCGCTGCCCTTGCCGCCCGGCTGTTCGAACGATTGCACGATGACCAGCGCAAGCAGCGCCGCGGCCGCGGCCCAGGCGATGCCGGCAGGCATTGCCGTCACCCGGCCGAAAACCTTGGCGAGCCACGATTGGCCGGCCGGCGCGCGCGCCGGGCCGGCCTCGGCGTCGAGCGCCTTGGCGAACCGGCTGAGCGCGTCGGCGGGCGGCCGGATCGCCTCGTTGGCGGCGGCGGCACCGGAGAACTCGGCCTCCGCTTCGCCAAGCGCATTCATCGCTGCCGGATCGGTGGCCAGCCATTCCTCGACGGCCTCCAGCTCGGCGCCTTCCAGCGAGCCGTTCAGGTAGAACGGCAGCAGCGTTTCCATCTCGTCGCGGCGCGACATCTTTTCTGCGGCGCTCATGGCCAACCCCTGTCGTAACCGGCGGCCTTGAGGGCTTCGCCGAGTTTCTTGCGGGCGTAGAACATCCTGGTCTTGACGGTCGCGACCGGGATGTCGAGCACCTCGCCGATCTCGGTCACCGACTGGCCATGGTAATAGGCAAGGTCGATCACCGTGCGGTGTTCTTCCGGCAAGGCATCGATGAAGCGGCGCAAGGCGGCGGCTTTGTCTTCCTTCATGGTCACGACTTCCGGCGTGTCGGCGCCGTCGGGAACTTGCGCCGCGTCGTCGTCGTCGATCCAGTCTTCCTTCTTCTTGCGCAGCATGGACAGCCCCTTGAAGCGGGCGATGCCGAGCAGCCATGTGGAAACTTCAGAACGCCCCTCGAAGCCGGGCGCCTGTTTCCACAGCTCCAGAAACACCTCGTTCGCGATATCGTCGGCCATCATTTCCGATCCCGTCTGGCGCGCCACGAAGCGGTAGATCCGCGCGTGGTGACGCATGAACAGGAGCCGGACGGCGGCCCGGTCGCCCTTCGCGACCCGGTCAACAAGCGCGCGATCGGTTTCCGTCGCCGCGTTCATGGCCGGTCGAGCCGCCTGGCTCCTCGAAGCTCTGTCGCTGATCGGTCCAAAAAGGTTCATCCTCCGCCAAGGAATTTTCGGAGGCTAACCGAAGAGAGGGGAGGTTGCCAGAGGGGGCGCTTCTCCTACTCCTTCCCGGCGATAGGCCGAGACGCCTATTGCTTCGTCATCCTAGGGCGAAGCAAGGAGCGAAGCGACGCGGCGCAGACCCTAGGATCCATTCCGTGACGTCAAGGCATTGATCCCGTTGCAGAACTTTCTCAGTTGCACCCGTCGCGCGAGATCATGGAATGGATCCTCGGGTCTGCGCGTCCGCTTCGCTCCCGCTCCGCCCGTGGATGACGAAGTTGCTTGGCCTTCGCCGATCTCCAACGTTGCAACGGGAGAAGGGGGAACTAAACCAAGAACACCTTCGCCTTCATCGTCTCGGGTATCGCCACCCCAAGCCGGCTCAGCACCGTCGGCGCGAGCTGCAGCTGATCGAGCAGCGTGTCGGCTTGCGGCCCCTTCGCCGGGCCGAAATAATAGAGCGCGAAATCCTGCATCTCGTCGTCATGGCCGCCATGATGGCCGCGGTCCGTCTGGCCATGGTCGGCCGTCACGATCACTTCATAGCCGGCTGCGCGCCATTGCGGCAGGAAGGCTGCCAGCATCGCGTCCATCGCGTAGCAGGCATGGTCCATCTCGTGACAGTCATGGCCGAAGCGATGGCCCATCGAGTCCAGCGTGCAGGTGTGGAGGATGCCGTAATCGATGCCGTGGCGCTTCGCCAGCATGGTCAGCGTCGCGAACAGGTCGACGTCGCTCGGCGTCATCTGGTTCTTGAGATTGTAGCCGGTCATGGTGTGGAAGCGGCCATGCGTGATCGGCCCATCGGGCTCGTCGAATTCCATGTCCTCGACCAGGTCGAACGGGTACGAGCGGAAGAATTCCGACCAGTAGGAATGGGTCACGGCGCCCGTCCTGCCGCCGGCCTTGCTGACTTCCGAGAAGATATCCGGCTGCGTGACGCGAAAGCGGTTCTCGTTGGAAAGGATACCGTGCACCTGCGGCGTGACACCGGTGTGGATCGAGGCGTAGCAGCAGGCCGAGGTCGACGGCAGCACCGAGCGCATCTTCCAGACCTGCGCCTCGCCCGACTGCGCCCAGCCCTCGAGGTTGCCCATCAGCCGGCGCCAGTTCCGGTAGGGCACGCCGTCGAGGATGATGAGCAGCAGTTTGGATTTGAGCGCCACGGCGGTTCCCATGATCATGCATCGAAAACAGAAGCGCCGCGTGTCGCGCGGACACGCGGCGCTCTTTGGATAGCCCGATATCAGGCGTTCAGCCAGCACTCGTTGAGCGCATAACCGTCCATCATCTCGCCATTCGGGTTCTTCACCCAGCCGCTGACCTTCTTGGTGTTGGCGGCGTCGACGAACTGGTTGAAGAACGGCACGATCAGGCCGCCTTCGTCGCGCATCAGCATAGCCATGTCGCGATAGATCGCCTTGCGCTTGGCCTGGTCCAGCTCGGCGCGGGCCGTGTAGAGCATCTTGTCGAATTCAGGCCGCTTGAAGCGCGTGTCGTTCCAGTCGGCGGTCGACAGATAGCCGGTGGAATACATCTGGCCCTGCGTCGGCCGGCCGCCCCAGTAGGAGAGCGAGAACGGCTGCTTGTTCCACACTTCCGACCAGTAGCCGTCGCCCGGCTCGCGCTTGATCTCTATCTTGATGCCGGCCTTGGCGCAGTTCTGCTGGTAGAGCTGGGCCGCATCGACCGCCCCGGGGAAGGCGACATCGGAAGTGCGCAGCAGGACCGAGCCGCTATGGCCCGACTTCTTGTAGGCCGCGGCCGCCTTTTCGGGATCGAACTTGCGCTGCTCGATGTCGGAGGAAAACAGCGGATAGGCCTCGTTGATCGGGAAGTCATTGCCGACCGAGCCATAGCCGCGCAGGATCTTGTCCAGCATCTCCTCGCGGTCCATCGCCAGCTTCAACGCCATCCTGAGGTCACTGTTGTCGAAGGGCGCGGTGTCGCAGAACATGTTGAACGGGTAGTAGCCGCGCCCGGCGACGTTCTCGATGCTGACGCCCGGCATGCGCTTCACCAGGTCGACCACCTTGGGCTCGACCCGATTGATGAGATGCACCTGGCCGCCCTGCAGCGCCGCAAGCCGGGCCGTCGGATCGTTGATGACGACGATCTCGATCTGGTCGGCATGGCCGGCCTTGTCGCCGCGCCAGTAATTGGCGAAGCGCTCGCCGCCATGCTTCACGCCGGGCTGGTTGACGCTGACCTTGTACGGGCCGGCGCTGATACCGGCATTCGGGTTGTCCTTGCCGCCATTCGGCTGGATGACCAGATGGTAGTCGGCCATCAGATAGGGGAAGTCGGCATCGGCGTCGCCGAGCGTCACCACCACATCCTTGCCATCGGCCTTGATGGTCTTGATGTTCTTCAGAACGCCGAGCGCGCCGGATTTCGACTTCTCGTCGGCGTGGCGCTCGAGCGTCGCGACAACGTCTTCCGCCGTTACCGTCTTGCCGTTGTGGAATTCGATGCCGTCGCGGATCTTCATCGTCCAGGTCTTGGCGTCGGCCGAGGCGCCGATCTCCTCGGCAATCAGGTTCTCGACGCCGCCCTCGGGCGTCAGCCGCACGAGGAATTCGCCCCACTGCTTGCAAAAATTGTAGGTCACCTGGCTGAGGTTCAGCGCCGGATCGAGGCTGTTGGTCGATTCGCCGCCCTGCAGGCCGGCCTTGATGATACCGCCCTTCACCGGCGTCGCGGCAAAAGCCTTGCCAGCCAGCGTCGCAGCCAGCGCCGCCGAGGCGCCGAGCGCCGCCGCGCGGCCGAGGAAATCGCGCCGCGAGATCCTGCCCTTGCCGGCGAGTGCGGCGAGATGGTCGAGTTCGGTCTGCATGTCCTGCCCCCTTTTTGAGATTGGTTTGCTGCGGGCTCTAACCGCCCGCGGCCGATCTTTCCCGCTGCGCATTGCAGCCGCATGACAGCTTCTGGTCCGGGCTGACTTTCGTGGGCTAATTTCCGGCGCTCGCCATGCGCCGGCCCTTGATCGCCTTCTCCAGCCAGCCGATCTCCATTTCCGGCACGGAGGAGAGCAGCAGGTCCGTATAGGCGTCGAAGGGCGGCGTCAGCACCTTGCTCCTGGAGCCGTAGCGCACGACCTCGCCGCGATACATCACCGCGATGGAATCGGCGATCGACTTCACCGTCGCCAGGTCATGCGTGATGAACAAATAGGCGACCTTTTCGTGCTGCTGCAGGTTAAGAAGCAGCTTCAGGATGCCGTTGGCGACCAGCGGGTCGAGCGCCGATGTCACCTCGTCGCAGATGATCAGCTTCGGCTTGGCGGCGAGCGAGCGGGCGATGCAGACGCGCTGCTTCTGGCCGCCGGACAGCTCGGCCGGGTAGCGGTCGACGAACCCCTTGCCCATCTCGATCTCGTCGAGCAGGTCGGCGACGCGCTTGTCGCGCTCGCGTCCCTTCATGCCGAAATAGAATTCCAGCGGCCTGCCGATGATGGTGCCCACCGTCTGGCGCGGGTTCATCGCCACGTCGGCCATCTGGTAGATCATCTGCAATTGACGCAGATCCTCCTTCGGCCGGTCGGAAAGCCGGTTGGCCAGCGGGCGCCCATCGAAGGTCACCGTGCCTTGCTCGGGCGGCAGAAGCCCGGTGATGGCGCGCGCCAGCGTCGACTTGCCGGAGCCGCTCTCGCCGACGACGGCCAGAGTCTGGCCGGGATAGATGTCGACCGAGACGTTCTTCAGGACCTTCACATGGCCGCCGCCATAGGCGGCGGTGACATTCTTCACCGACAGGAACGGCGTTGCGCCGGGCTGCTGTTCCTGGTGCTCGATCTCATGCACCGAAACCAGCGCGTTGGTATATTCCTGCCGCGGCTCCTTGATGATCTGCTGCGTGCCGCCCCACTCCACCAGCCGGCCGTGGCGCAGCACCATGATCTCGTCCGAGACCTGGGCGACGACGGCAAGGTCGTGGGTGATGTAGAGCGCGGCCACATGGGTGTCGCGGATGGCGTCCTTGATCGCCGCAAGCACGTCGATCTGGGTCGTCACGTCGAGCGCCGTGGTCGGCTCGTCGAAGACGATGAGGTCGGGCTCCGAGCAGAGCGCCATCGCTGTCATCACGCGCTGCAATTGGCCGCCGGAGACCTGGTGCGGGTAGCGCTCGCCGATCGTCTCGGGGTTGGGCAGGCTAAGCTTCTTGAACAGCGCAACGGCCCGCTTCTCGGCCTCGGCGCGGTTCGCGGTACCATGCAGAAGGGCCGCCTCGACCACTTGGTCGATCAGCTTGTGCGCCGGATTGAACGCCGCCGCCGCTGACTGCGCGACATAGCATACCTCGCGTCCGCGCAGCGCCCGCACGCCTCTTGGTCCGGCCTTCATGATGTCGCGGCCGTTGAGGATCACCTCGCCGCCGGTGATGCGCACGCCGCCGCGGCCATAAGCCATGGACGACAGGCCGATGGTCGATTTGCCGGCGCCGGATTCGCCGATCAGGCCGAGCACCTTGCCCTTTTCGAGCGTCAGCGAGACATCGTGGACCAGCGTGATGGTCTTCGGCGTCTCGCCCGGCGGATAGACGGTCGCCTCGATGCGCAGGTTGCGGATGTCGAGGAGCTTGCCCGAGCTTGCCTGCCCGGACTTCGCCTGCCCGGACTTTGCTTGCCCAGACTTTGCTTGGTTGCCAGCCATCAGCCACGTCCTCCCTTCAGGCTCGTCGTGCGGTTGAGCACCCAGTCGGCGACGAGGTTGACCGAGATCGCCAGCACCGCGATCGCCGCGGCCGGGATCAGCGCCGCCGGAATGCCGAACACGATGCCGTCCTTGTTTTCCTTGACCATGCCGCCCCAGTCCGAATCCGGCGGCTGCACGCCAAGCCCGAGGAAGGACAGCGCCGAAAGGAAGAGCACGGCGAAGATGAAGCGCACGCCAAGCTCCGCCACCAGCGGCGACAGCGCATTGGGCAGGATCTCACGGAAGATGATCCAGGCCTTGCCTTCGCCGCGCAGTTTGGCCGCCTCGACGAAGTCCATGACGTTGATGTCGACGGCGACGGCGCGTGACAGGCGATAGACGCGGGTGGAGTCCAGAATGCCCATGACCAGGATCAGCGTCAGCGTGGTCGTCGGCAGCACCGATAGCACGACGAGGCCGAAGATCAGCGTCGGGATCGACATCAATAGGTCGACGAAGCGTGACAGCAGCGTGTCGAACCAGCCGCCGAAGACAGCGGCCGTGAAGCCGAGGATCGAGCCCAGGGAGAAGGACAGCGCAGTCGCCGCCACCGCGATCTCCATGGTGATACGCGCGCCGTAGATCATGCGCGAGATAAGGTCGCGGCCGAGATTGTCGGTGCCCAGCCAATGGGCGGCCGACATCGGCTCCCAGACGTCGCCGACGATCTCGCCATTGCCGTGCGGCGCGACCCAGGGCGCGAAGATGGCGCAGAACGCAAAGAAGCCGGTCAGGATAAGCCCGACCCAGGCGGTGAACGGGATTTGTCGTAGCGCCATTCGCCTCAGTTCCCCCTTTGGTCGTCTTGCATCCGGCCCGTCATTTCGGATGCCTAAGCCGCGGATTGGCCACGATGGCGGCGATATCGGCGACGATATTGAGCGTGATGTAGACCGCGGCGAAGATCAGGCCGACCGCCTGCACCACCGGCACGTCGCGCTTGGCGACATGGTCGACCAGATACTGTCCCATGCCCGGATAGACGAAGATCACCTCCACCACCACGACGCCGACGATAAGATAGGCGAGGTTGAGCATGACGACGTTGACGACCGGCGCTATCGCGTTCGGGAAAGCATGCTTGCGGATGATGTCGAAGGCCTTCAGCCCCTTCAATTCTGCCGTCTCGATATAGGCCGACTGCATGACGTTGAGGATCGCCGCGCGCGTCATGCGCATCATATGGGCGAGCACCACCAGCGTCAGCGCGGTCGCGGGCAGCACGACGGCCTGCAACCGTTCGAGGAAGGGAGTTGAGTCATCCACCGTCGAGATGCTGGGGAAGATCTGCCATTTCACGGCGAAGAAATAGATCAGCACATAGCCGATGAAGAATTCCGGGAAGGAGGTCGAGGCCAGCGCCAGCCCGGAGATCAGCTTGTCGACGAAGCCGTTGCGGTAGCGCACCGCGATCAGACCGAGGACGATCGCCAGCGGCACGGCGACGATCGCGGCGCAAGCCGCCAGGAACAGTGTGTTCTTCAGCCGGGTGCTGATCGAGGTCGCGATGTCCAGTCCGCTCGACTGCGCCGTGCCGAAGTCGCCATGCAGGATGCCCCACAGCCAGTGCACGTAGCGCAGCCACGCCGGATCGTTCAGCCCGAGCTGTTCGCGCAGGTTCGCCAGCGCCTCCGGCGTCGCCGACTGGCCGAGGATCGCCTGGGCGACGTCGCCCGGCAGAATCTGCGTGCCGGCGAAGATAAGCACCGAAACGGCCAAAAGAAGAACCAGGCCCAGCAAGACGCGCTGAGCGACCAATCTCAGGATCGGAGACGACATCGGCTACCTGCAACGGTGAAGAAGGGACGACGCCCGCCTTTCGGGCGGGTCATGAAAACGGGGAAGGGCCGGCCTGGGCCAGCCCTTCCCTTATCCTTCATCAGGCCTGCAGCCAGCACTCGATCAGGGCATGGCCGTTGCTGAGTTCCTGCGCCGGGTTATCGATCCAGCCTTCGACGCCCTTGCCGGTCGCGTCGACGAACTGGTTGAAGAATGGCACGATCAGGCCACCTTCGTCGCGCATGACCTCGCCCATGTCGCGGTAGATCTTCTTGCGCTTGGCTTCGTCGAGCTCGCCGCGCGCCGCAAGCACCATCTTGTCGAAGTCCGGGCGCTTCCAGCGGGTGTCGTTCCAGTCGGCGGTCGACAGATAGGCGGTCGAATACATCTGGTCCTGGGTCGGACGGCCGCCCCAGTAGGACAGCGAGAAAGGCTGCTTGTTCCAGACTTCGGTCCAGTAACCGTCGCCCGGCTCGCGCTTGATCTCGATCTTGATGCCGGCCTTGGCCGCGCTCTGCTGGTAAAGCTGGGCCGCATCGACCGCGCCCGGGAAAGCGACGTCGGAGGTGCGCAGCAGGATCGAGCCGCTATGGCCCGACTTCTTGTAAGCCGCGGCCGCCTTTTCGGGGTCGAACTTACGCTGCTCGAAATCGCCTGCGAACAGCGGGTAGGCCTTGTTGACCGGCATGTCGTTGCCAACCTCGCCGTAGCCGCGCAGGATTTTGGTCAGCATCTCCTCGCGGTCCATGGCGAGCTTCAGCGCCATCCTGAGATCGTTGTTGTCGAAGGGCGCGGTGTCGCAGAACATGTTGAAGGGATAGAAGCCGCGGCCCGAGGCGGCGCGGATGGTGACGCCCGGCAGCCGCTTGACCAGGTCGACGATCTTCGGCTCGACGCGGTTGATCATGTTGACCTGGCCGCCCTGGAGCGCCGCCATGCGCGCCGTCGGATCGTTGACGACGACGATCTCGACCTGATCGGCATGGCCGTATTTGTCGGGCTGCCAGTAGTGGTCGAAACGCGCGGCGGTGTGCTTCACGCCGGGCTGGTTGCCGGTGATCTTGTACGGCCCGGTGCCGATGCCGGCGTCCGGCTTGTCCATGCCGCCATTCGGCTGGATGATCAGGTGATAGTCCGCCATCAGGTAAGGCATGTCGGCATTCGGGTCCTTCA
This sequence comes from Mesorhizobium sp. B2-8-3, assembly GCF_006440815.1. NCBI lineage: Bacteria > Pseudomonadati > Pseudomonadota > Alphaproteobacteria > Hyphomicrobiales > Phyllobacteriaceae > Mesorhizobium > Mesorhizobium sp. B2-8-3. Next base: position 193,955 of record NZ_VFTW01000008.1, on the reverse strand, counting down.
GCGTGACCACGACATTGCCGCCATCGACCTTGATGGTGTCGATGCTCTTCAGGACGCCGAGCGCGCCGGATTTTGACTTCTCGTCGCTGTGGCGCTTCAGCGTCGCCACCACGTCGTCCGGCGTTACCTCCTTGCCGTTGTGGAACTGGACGCCCTTGCGGATCTTCATCGTCCAGGTCTTGGCGTCGTCCGAAGAGCCGATTTCTTCGGCGATCAGGTATTCGACGCCGCCGCCCGGCGCGAGCTCGACCAGCGTTTCGCCCCAGCATTTGCCGAAGGCGAACGGAACCTGGCTAAGGAAGGTCGCCGGATCGAGACTGTTGGTGGATTCACCGCCCTGCAGGCCGGCCTTCAACGTGCCGCCTTTGACCGGACCGGCCGCACGAGCGGCGTTGGAGAGTAGCGAGTTTGCAACGGTGGCGGCGACGCCGAGCGCCGCGGCGCGACCGAGAAAATCGCGACGGCTAAGTTTTCCGGCCGCGACTCGCCGGCTGAGATAGTCGAGTTCGTTGGACATTACGGTTCCTCACTCTGGATATCCGACCTTAGGGTCGTTTCTTGCTATTGGAGGAGATAATGACCGTAAGGGAAAGCGGCAGGCAAGACCGAATGCGACATACCGTGGCGTAAATCGCATGTCGCATTTGGCCCAATCTGCCCTGGCTTAAACCAGGACGCGGGGAATCGCCTGCTCGAAGCCGCGCTCGAAGACCAGTTTTTCACCCTCATAGGCTTCGATTCTGGCGCTGACGATGAAGTTGCCGGCGTCCGATCGCATCTCGGCAAAAGTTTCGGTCCGCACCGACCATTCATTGCGCGACAATGTCTGCGTCCAATGCGTGGCTCCGGTGGCCGACAGCGGGTCATCGGGATGGATCGTCCATGTCTCGCGCACGATGCTGCCATTGACCAGCCCATGGTCGAGGTCGCGCACCTCGCCGAAATCGTCGGTTATGGAAAGCGTGACAAGACCGGTCTTCTCGTCGCGGCCGACATGGCGTTCGGAATTCGCCGGCCGGATCGTCTCGGTCGCCCAGGGTGTCGCGCCTTCCGGCTCTGGAAACGAAACCTCATTGCCTTTCGCCAGCGGGCGCAACGGCAGCTTCAGCGTCGCCTTCGCGAGATCGAGCCGCACCGACTCCGGCGAGGGCCAGATCATCGGCCAATAGGCGGTCGAAACGGCGATGCGCAATTTGTGGCCGGCCGGCACCCGGTAGGCGCATTGGTCGAGCACGACGCGCGCCGAAACCGTCTCGCCGGGAATTAGCGCTTGCGGAAATTCATGCGAGTTTCGGTGCGTGAGATTGAGCACACCATAGGAGATCAGCTCCGAGGCCCCATCGGGATGCACGTCGCAGAGGCGCACCGCGATGTTGGCCTGGGGTCGATCGGAAGCAACCCGGACCTCGAGCTCCGGCGCCCCGACGATGTCGATCGCCTCGCCGAGTTCAGGCTGGTCGAAACAAACCGAAAGCGCGTCATCGGGACGCTGGTCGCCCGGCAATTCCGGTCCGAAGGTGAAGGGAAAATACTCGCCGCCGGCAAGCCCGCAGGTCTGCGGCGACGCGACGATCGACGGCTTTGCGCCCGCGGAAATGAGTTCGATCGCCTCGACCTTGATGTTGGAGGACGGCCATTCCTGTTCCGCGACCCAGCGGCCCGGCCGCTCGGGATGCCAGCGCGCCGGCCGCACACTGTCCATGACATAGGCGCGATAGTCCGGATCGGCCTCGACGCCGGTCTCAGCACCCTTCAGCCAGCGGTCCCACCAGCGCAACGCCTCCTGTAGGAAGCCGATGGCCGGATTGGGCCCGGCGTAATGCGGGTATTTGTGGATCCAGGGGCCGACGATGCCTTTGACCGGCGATTGGATGCCGGTGACGAGATTGGAGATGGTGTTGCGGTAGCCGTCATGCCAGCCGCCGATCGACAGCACGGCCGCTTTCACCGCCGAAAAATCCTCGCAGATCGAGCCGCGCTTCCAATAGGCGTCGCGATGCTGGTGGCTGAACCAGAGCGGCAGGAGAAAAGACTGGTTCTCCAGCCGGCTGAGCCACAGGTCGCGCCAGCGATTGCCGCCGGCGATCGCCGGGTCCGGCGGCCGCGACGAATAGGACAGCATCGTCGAGGCCCAGCCGAAATTTTCCAAGAGCAGGCAGCCGCCCTTGTAATGGATGTCGTCGGCATAGCGGTCGACGGTCGAGCACAGGCTGATCACCGCCTTCAGCGCCGGCGGCTGTTTCGCGGCCACCTGCAGGCAGTTGAAGCCGCCCCAGGAAATGCCCATCATGCCGACATTGCCGTTGCACCAGGGCTGCGCCGCCGCCCAGGCGATGACGTCGCAGGCATCCTGCAGTTCCTGCTCGGAATATTCGTCGTCCATCAGCCCTTCGGAATCGCCATTGCCGCGCATGTCGACGCGGATCGAGGCGTAGCCGTGGCCGGCGAAATAGGGATGGGTGAGCTGGTCGCGAAAAATGGTGCCGTCGCGCTTGCGGTAGGGCAGGTGCTCGAGGATCGCCGGCACCGGTTTGTCGGCCGCGTCCTCGGGCATCCAGATGCGCGCCGACAGCCGGCAACCGTCCGGCATGGCGATGCCCATATCGGGAAATTCGACGACTTTTCGGGGGAATTCGGTGACGGTTTTCATGGGGCGCATAACGCCCCGCTGCGCTGCGACTTTCAATCGCCATTCGCGACTGGAGCAGCGAAATATGCGACCTGGGTCGTTAGCGAACGCACCCTCCGATCATCCAGCTTATTCTTGTGTCTCTCGATTAATTTGTGTATTACGTTTATTCACGTGGCCTGACGCAGACACACTGGATGATCTCGCCTGAAAATCGTTTGGGATGAGCCAAAACGGGTGACGAACCTCGCAAACCGGGGCCTCGACTTCTCCGATCTCGATATCGAGTTTTTTGCCACGTCAATCGTCCTCCCGGCCAAGGCCGGTCGGCTGAAGGCGATTGGAGAATTTGGAGGGATCATTCTCGCCGTGATCTTCAAGCCGCTTGGTTCCGAAGCGATCTCGGTGATCTCGATGCGTCATGCCAGCCGAAAGGAAAGGTCCGTGTATGAGCAACACTAAGTCACACATTCGGCGGCTTACCGATGCCGAGGAAGCCGAAATTCAAAGACAGATTGCTGCTGATCCCGAGGACGGGGAGGCGACCGACGAACAGCTGACACAAGCCAAGCCTTTCGCGGAAGTGCTCCCGGAGCTTTTCGAGAGCATAAGGCGTTCCCGTGGCCGACCGACCCTGGAGAAACCAAAGCAAGTCGTCTCCATCCGCCTGGACCAGGATGTCGTCAGAAAATTCAAGGCGACCGGCAAGGGCTGGCAGGCAAGGATAAATGAAGTGCTGAAAAACGCGAAGGTAAGGTAGGCTATACGCGTCAGTTCAGCGGAATGTCGTTCTCGGTCTTGCTGGCCTGATAGGCGCCTGACAGCTCGTCATAAAGCGTCGAAATCCTGCCGATGCGCGCTTCCAGACGGTTGCGTTCGGCCTCGGGCAAAGCCCGCACCAGCCTGCGGATGGAGAAACTTTTCCAATAGGCGTTCTCGGCATTGTAGCCGCCTGGGTCGAGGGTGAAGACCTCTTTCAGGATCTTGAGGTCGTGCGGGATTGCAAAATTGTCGCGTGAATCCTCATGGCTGAACAGGTAGTAGAAATTGTCGAAGCCAGTCCAGGTGATTGCCGATAGGCAGAGCGAGCAGGGCTCATGCGTTGTCAGGAAGATCGCATCCTTCGTGTCGACGCGCTCGGCCTTGGGCATTTCGTAGAAGCGCTTCAGGCAATGCACCTCGCCATGCCAGAGCGGGTTTTCGATCTCGTTGTTGGTCTCGGCCAGCATCAGCGAGCGGTCGTCTTTCCGCAGGATCGCGGCGCCGAACAGCTTGTTGCCATGGGCGACGCCTTCGGCGGTCTTGGGCACGATGTCGTGCTCGATCACGTCGAGCAGGCGGTCGATCAGCGAAATGTCGGTCATGGAAATCGCGAGCTTTCAGGAGAGGTGAATCTCGTATGGATGCGAGAAATAAAATTCTTCAAGATTGGAGCCCTCGCCGCCGCGGTCGACGATGAGGAAATCCTGTTCCTCGCCGATCGGGGTGAGCACGCCGTGCCACAGGTTGCGGCGGTAGTTGATGCCCTGTCCGGGGCCGGCGAGAAAGGCATGCGGCTCACCTGGCCCATCCTTGGTGTCGTGGCAGACGACGACCAGGAACGGGCGTGGCGACAGCGGGATGAAGGCCTGGCTGCCGAACGGATGGCGCTCGACCATGGTCAGTTTCAGCGGCATCTCATAAGGCGTGCCGCGCACCATCGAAATCAGCACCCGCGCGTTCGGTCCGGCCGCCTCCGCGGTGGCGAGGTCGTGATAGCGCATCGCCCGGCCGCCATTGATCGGGTAGCGGTTGTCGCCACCCATGTCGATGACGTCGCCGAAGGGCGCGAAGTTCTCGCGGGTCAGCGGTCGGGCGACGATGCGGCTCACCGCGCCTTGCCCCCAAGATAGCCGCCCCCAAAATAGCCGCCAAGCCTGGCATGACGGTTGACGTCCTTGTACAGCAGATAACGGAAATTACCGGGGCCGCCGGCATAGCAGGCCTGCGGGCAAAAGGCGCGCAGCCACATGAAGTCGCCGGCTTCGACCTCCACCCAGTCCTGGTTGAGGCGGTAGACCGCCTTGCCTTCGAGCACATAGAGCCCATGCTCCATGACATGCGTCTCGGCGAAGGGGATGACCGCGCCCGGCTTCAGCGTCACGATGGTGACGTGCATGTCGTGGCGCATGTCGGCCGGGTCGACGAAGCGGGTCGTTGCCCAGCGCCCCTCCGTGCCCGGCATCGGGCTCGGCGCCACATCCTGGTCGCTCGAGAAGAAGGCTTCCGGCGCGTCGAGGCCGTCGACAGCCTCATAGGCCTTGCGGATCCAGTGGAAGCGGGCAGCAGCGCCGCTTTTGTTGCGCACCGTCCAGCCACTGGATGGCGGCAGGAAGGCGAAGCCGCCGGGGGCAAGCACGTGTCCTTTGCCGGCAAGCGATACGGTGAGTTCGCCCTCGACGACGAACAGCACGCCCTCGGCGGCGGCATCGAGTTCCGGCCGCTCGCTGCCGCCGCCGGGCAGAACCTCGACGATGTATTGCGAAAAGGTCTCGGCGAAGCCCGACAGTGGCCTTGCGATGATCCAGGCCCTCGTCTTGTCCCAGAACGGCAGCGGACTGGTGACGATGTCCTGCATCACCCCCCTGGGGATGACCGCATAGGCCTCGGTGAAGACGGCGCGGCCGGTCAAAAGCTCGTTCTGGCCGGGATGGCCGCCATGCGGGGCGTAATAGGTTCGCTCGGCAGTCTTGATCATATCCATGGGGTCCTGGCCCTCAAAACATTACAATGGAAGCATGTCTTTCAGCCGAAGCAGGGCGATGCGTTCGACCTGTGTGCAGGCGGTTTCGAACTCGGTGCCGCGGCTGTTGCCGATCCGCGCCTCGAACTCCGCCAGGATTTCGTCCTTGGTCTTGCCCTTGACCGCGATGATGAAGGGGAAGCCGAAGGTGGTGACGTAGGCGGCGTTGAGTTTCGAGAACAGCTCGCGCTCCTTGTCGGTCAGCGCATCGAGCCCGGCTGAGGCCTGCTCCTTGGCCGATTCCGGCGTCAGGCGCCTGGCCTTGGCCAGCTTGCCGGCGAGGTCCGGGTGGGCGTTCAGCACGGAAAGTCGTTCGGCTTCGCTCGCCGCGCGGAAGACGCGGCAGAGCGCGTTGTGCAGGCCGCCGGCGCTGTCATGCGCCGGGCCGAGCTCCAATTCGTAGGCGCGCTCCGCGATCCAGGGCGAATGCTCGAACACGCCGCCGAAGGCATGCACGAATTCCTCGAATTCCATCCGCGACGGACGCAGCGCCGGCGCCTCGTAGGGGTGCGTTTCGCGCCAGTGTTTGGCGATGTCGATGCGCCGCGTCAGCCATACCTTGTCGTGCGACTTCACATAGTCGACGAAGCGCTTCAATGCCGCCACCCGCCCGGGACGGCCGACCAGCCGGCAGTGCAGGCCGATATTCATCATGCGCGGCCGGCCTGCCTTGCCCTCGGCATAGAGCGTGTCGAAACTGTCCTTCAGATAGGCGAAGAACTGGTCGCCCGAGTTGAAGCCCTGCGGCGTCGCAAAACGCATGTCGTTGGCGTCGAGCGTGTAGGGGATGATGAGTTGCGGTTTCTCCAGCCCGTCGCGGTCGAACCAATAGGGCAGTTCGTCGTCATAGGTGTCGGAGACATAGTCGAAGCCACCTTCCTCGGCGACGAGCCGCACCGTGTTGACCGAGGTCCGGCCGGTGTACCAGCCGGTCGGGCGCGCGCCGGTGACCTCGTAATGCAGCTTGATCGCCTCTTCGAGATCGCGCCGCTCGTCCTCGGCCGCATGGTCGCGATAGTCGATCCATTTCAGCCCGTGCGAAGCGATCTCCCAACCAGCCTCCTGCATGGCGGCCACTTGGTCGGGCGAGCGCGCCAACGCCGTGGCGACGCCGTAGCAGGTCACCGGCACCTGCGCTTCGGTGAGCAGCCGGTAGAGCCGCCAGAAGCCCGCCCGCGCGCCATACTCGTAGATCGATTCCATGTTCCAGTGGCGCTGGCCGACCCAGGGAGCCGCCCCAACGATCTCCGAAAGGAAGGCCTCCGAAGCCTTGTCGCCATGCAGCATGCAGTTCTCGCCGCCTTCTTCATAGTTGACGACGAACTGCACCGCGACATGCGCGCCGGCGGGCCATTTCGGGTCCGGCGGATTGGCCCCATAACCGCGCATGTCCCGATCGTAACGCATTGCCACTCCTGCCCGATGGTTGAGATGAAGATATCGAAAGGAGTGCGCATGCATTCCCCCGAAAAATTTTGAAAGTGCTTTTTGCCGCGCTCCGCTCGACCGGGGCTTATGCATCGCCTTTAATTGGCGCACAATCGACCTGAAACGTACCGGGATGGGAGGCGGCCAGTGGCAGAAACGTCGAAAGCCGATGGCGGGCGTCTGACGACCCATGTGCTTGACACCGCGACCGGCCGGCCGGCAAAAGGACTGTCGATCGAGCTTTTCCGCATCGAAGGCCAGAGCCGCACGCGTCTCAAGACCGTGACCACCAATGACGACGGCCGCTGCGATGCGCCGCTGCTGACCGACGCCGATTTCCTTACCGGCGAATATGAGCTGGTCTTCGCCGCCGGCGACTATCTGCGCGGCCAGGGTATCGACCTGCCCCAACCCGCCTTTCTCGATATCGTGCCGATCCGCTTCGGCATGGCAGAGCAGCGGCATTATCACGTCCCGCTCTTGATTTCGCCCTATGGCTACTCGACCTATCGGGGGAGCTGAGACATGGCTGAGACCCGCAATCAAATACGCTTTATCCTGAACGGCAGCGACGTGGCTCTGAAGGATGTCGCGCCCGATGCGACGCTGCTCGACTGGCTGCGGCTCAGCCGCTCGCTGCGCGGCACCAAGGAAGGTTGCGCCGAGGGCGACTGCGGCGCCTGCACGGTGTTGGTCGGCAAGCTCTCCGCCGAAGGTCTCGTCTACGAAAGCGTGAATGCCTGCATCCGCTTCATGGGCTCGCTCGACGGCACGCATGTCGTGACAGTGGAGCACCTGCGCGGTGACGGTGAGAAACTGCATCCGGTGCAGCAGGCGATGGTCGATTTCCACGGATCGCAATGCGGCTTCTGCACGCCGGGCTTCATCATGTCGCTCTATGGCCTCTGGATGAAGACCCCCGATCCGTCCAACGCCGCGATCGAAAAGGCGCTGCAGGGCAATCTCTGCCGCTGCACCGGCTACGAGGCCATCATGCGCGCCGCGCACGCCATTTCGAGCTACGGCAAGGCGTCGAAGGACCCGCTGGCGGTGGAGCGCAAGGACATCACCGCGCGTCTGAGCGTGTTGCGTGATGGCGCCAGGGTCGAGATCGGGTCGGGCAAGGCGCGATTGATCGTGCCGGCCAGCGTCGACGATTTCGCCGCTTTGCTCGAAAAGGAACCGGGCGCCACCATCGTCGCCGGTTCGACCGATGTCGGCCTGTGGGTCACCAAGCACATGCGCGACATCTCGCCGGCGATCTTCATCGGTGGCCTCGACGGCTTGCGTACGACGTCGGAGAAGGATGGCGTCATCACCATCGGCGCCGGCGTCACCTACACCGAAGCCTTCGAGGCGCTGTCGAAGCGCATCCCGGCACTGGGACCGCTGGTCGACCGCATCGGCGGCGCGCAGGTGCGCAACATGGGCACGATCGGCGGCAACATCGCCAACGGCTCTCCGATCGGCGACACGCCGCCGCCCTTGATCGCGCTCGGCGCGCAGCTGACGCTCCGCAAGGGCAAGGCGCGTCGCACGATACCGCTCGAAACCTTCTTCATCGCCTATGGCAAGCAGGACCGTCAGCCCGGCGAGTTCGTCGAAGCAGTCCATGTGCCCGTGCCGGCAAAAGGAACGAAGTTTGCCGTCTACAAGGTCACCAAGCGGCGCGACGAGGATATCACGGCGACGCTCGGGGCTTTCTACCTGACCTTGGCCAAGGATGGCACGGTGGCCGACATCCGCATCGCCTATGGCGGCATGGCGGCGACACCGAAGCGCGCCGGCACGGTCGAGAAGGCGCTCGCCGGCAAGCCCTGGACCGAAGCGACCGTGGGGGCCGCGATGGCCGAATACACCAAGGATTTTTCGCCGCTCACCGACATGCGGGCGACCGCCGAATACCGGGCGCTGGCAGCGAAGAACCTTTTGCTACGGTTTTATATCGAGACGACCGGAACGAAGGCGCCGTTCCAGGTCTCGCGCGACGAGGCGGCCTGATGAACAAGCACGCCACACCCTGCCTCAAGGCTGAAAAGATCGTCGGCGGCGTCGCCACCGACCAGCGGCACGATTCCGCGCACAAGCATGTCAGCGGCACCGCCGTCTATATCGACGACATGCCGGAGCCCGCCGGCACGCTGCATGTCGGCCTCGGCCTCTCCAAGGTCGCGCACGGCGCGTTGAAGAGCGTCGACCTGTCGGCTGTGCGCTCGGCGCCCGGCGTGATCGATGTGCTGACGTATGCCGATGTCCCCGGCGAGAACGATGTCTCGCCGAGCAACATGCATGACGATCCGGTGCTCGCCGAAGCCAACGTGCAGTTTTACGGGCAGCCGATCTTCGCAGTGGTTGCCGAGACACGCGAGGAAGCGCGCCGCGCCGCGCGTCTCGCAAAAATCGAGTATGACGAGCTTCCGGCCGTCATCGACATCTGGAACCTCGATCCGGTCAAGGACAGGCAGGTCACCACGCCGCTGGTCCTGAAGCGCGGCGATGCCGCCGCGGCGATCGCGGCGGCTCCCCGCCGCATCAAGAACCGCATGTGGCTCGGCGGCCAGGACCACTTCTATCTCGAGGGCCAGGTTTCGCTGGCAATCCCTGGCGAGGACGACGAGGTGATCGTCTATTGCTCGACGCAGGGCCCGAGCGAGACGCAGCATCTGGTCGCGCATGCGCTCGGCGTGCCGAGCCATGCTGTCACGGTCGAAGTGCGCCGCATGGGCGGCGGCTTCGGCGGCAAGGAAACCCAAGCCAACCAGTGCGCGGCGATCGCCGCCATTGCCGCCAAGAAATTGAAGCGTGCGGTCAAGATCAGGCTCGACCGCGACGAGGACATGACCGCCACCGGCAAGCGGCATGATTTCGCCATCGATTATGAAGTCGGCTTCGACGACGAAGGCAACATCCTCGGCGTCGACTTCACCTATGCGCTGCGTTGCGGCTTTTCCGCCGATCTGTCCGGTCCGGTCGGCGACCGCGCGCTGTTCCACTGCGACAACGCCTATTTCTATCCGGCGGTGCACGCCAAGTCGGCGCCGCTCTACACCAATACCGTCTCCAACACCGCCTTCCGCGGCTTTGGCGGCCCGCAAGGCATGGTCGGCGCCGAGCGCGTCATCGACGAGGTGGCCTTCGCCGTCGGCAAGGACTCGCTCGAAATCCGCAAGCTGAACTTTTACGATCCCATGGAGGCGATCGGCGAGCGCAGCGTCACGCCCTACCACCAGAAGGTCGAGGATTGCATCATCCAGCGCATCGTCGCCGAGCTGGAGGAAAGCGCGAACTATGCGCGGCGCCGCCGCGAGATCAGCGCCTTCAACAACAACAGCCGGTTCGTCAAGCGCGGGCTGGCAATGACCCCGGTGAAGTTCGGCATCTCCTTCACCAAGACGGAGGCCAACCAGGCCGGCGCGCTGGTGCATGTCTATGCCGACGGTTCGGTCCACATGAACCATGGCGGCACCGAGATGGGCCAGGGCCTGCATCTCAAGGTGGCCCAGGTCGTGGCGGAAGAATTCCAGATCGATCTCGACCGGGTCAAGATCACCGCGACCACCACCGCCAAGGTGCCGAACACCTCGCCGACGGCCGCGTCTTCCGGCGCCGACCTCAACGGCATGGCGGCGCAGGACGCCGCCCGCCAGATCCGCAAGCGGCTGACCGACTTCGCCGCGGACAAATATCAGGTGCCGCACGACCAGGTCGTGTTCCTGCCCAACCGGGTGCGCATCGGCAATCAGGAAGTGGCCTTCAACGATCTGGTCAAGCAGGCCTATGTCAACCGCATCCAGCTCTCGGCGGCCGGTTTCTACAAGACGCCGAAGATCCATTGGGACCGTAGCAAGGGCCGCGGCCATGCCTTTTACTATTACGCCTATGGCGCGGCCTGCTCGGAGGTGTCGGTCGACACGCTCACCGGCGAGTATGTCGTCGAGCGCACCGATATCCTGCACGACGCCGGCCGCTCGCTGAACCGGGCGATCGACCTCGGCCAGATCGAGGGCGGGTTTATCCAGGGCATGGGCTGGCTGACGACGGAGGAATTGTGGTGGGACGATAGCGGCCGGCTGCGGACGCATGCGCCGTCGACCTACAAGATCCCGCTCGCTTCCGACCGTCCAAAGATCTTCAACGTCAAGCTGACCGACTGGTCGTCGGCCTATGAGCCGACCATCCATCGCTCCAAGGCGGTCGGCGAGCCGCCGCTGCCGCACGGCATGTCGGTGCTGCATGCGCTGTCGGACGCGGTCGCGAGCGTGGCCGACCACAAGATCTGTCCGCGCCTCGACGCGCCGGCGACGCCGGAGCGGGTGCTGACGGCGATCGAGCGGTTGAAGCGGGAAGCCGAAAAGCCGGCCTAAAACGTGCAATTCGGCCGAAAAATACTATATTTCGGCGCTAGGGCATGATCCGAAAAGTGGGAACCGGTTTTCGGAGAAAGATCATGCTCCAACGAAGCGTTAGATCGTGAGGGCGGTTCAACGAAACGCCATCACGATCTAGGAATGCAGACGATGAACTCGAAAGTGCAAAGCCTGAAGACGTTTTTCGGCCAAGCTGGCCGGGTCGCTCTCGTCGAGGTGGCGGCCACCAAAGGCTCGACACCGCGCGAGGCCGGCGCCTTTATGCTTGTCTCTTCGTCATCGATCTTCGGTACGATCGGGGGCGGTCAGCTCGAATATATGGCGATCGACAAGGCGCGGCAGATGCTGCGCTCCTCGCCTCGCGACAACGGGGAGGGTGAACATGCCCGCATAGAGGTCGATGAGGTCTGCGCCACGCTCGACGTGCCGCTCGGGCCGGAAATCGGCCAATGCTGTGGCGGGCGTGTCGAGGTGCTGATAAGATTGGTCGATAGGACAATCGAAGAAAGGCTGATCGCCAACGCGGAAGCCGAAGAGGCGCATCTTCCGCATGTCTATCTCTTTGGCGGCGGCCATGTCGGCCAGGCGCTGGCAGCGTCGCTGGCGCTGCTGCCGATCCACGTCGTCGTCGTCGAAACCCGCGCCGACGCGCTGGAAGGCATGCCGGAAACGGTGGAGACCCGGCTGACGCCGATGCCCGAAGCAGTAGTGCGCGAGGCGCCGGCTGGGTCGGCCTTCGCCACCCTAACGCATGACCATGCCTTGGATTTCCTGATCGTCGCCGAAGCATTGAAGCGCGGAGATACCGCCTATGTCGGCATGATCGGCTCGAAGACAAAGAAGGCCACTTTCAAGAGCTGGTTCCTGAAGTCGGCCGAGGGCAGCGAGGCCGAATTCAATCGCCTCATCTCGCCGATCGGCGGCAATGCGGTGAAGGACAAGCGGCCGCCGGTGATCGCCGCGCTTGCCGCCGCCGAGATCATGACCGCGCTGGTGTCGCGTGCCTCGGATACGCCAAGCGCGGCCAGTGCTGAAAAGGCGATGGCCGGCTGATCCGGCCGGCCAAGCAAGAACAGTTCCCGGTTATTCCTTTTCCTGCGTGTGCGCCTCCAGGAACCACAGCAATTTATCGAGCGAGCGAGAATAGGCGGTGAAGATATCGGCGGTGTCGGCATCGCCGGCGTCGTCTGCCTCGTCGATCGCTTCGCGGGTCAGCTTGGCCGCCGCCGCATAGCGGTCGATCAGCGCCGCCAGATGATCCTTGGTTTTGTGGATGTCGGTCGGATAGGGTTTTAGCCTGGTCGCCTTCGACACGTCCTGCGAGGTGCCATGCGCGGTGCCGCCGAGCTGGACGGCGCGCTCGGCGACGATGTCGACATGGCCGTCGATCTCCTCGCGGAATTCATCGAGCATCTCATGGATGGCGATGAATTGCGGGCCTTTGACGTTCCAGTGCGCTTGCTTGGTGATCAGGGCCAGGTCGATGGCGTCGGCAAGCCTGGCGTTGAGCAGGTCGATCGATTCCTTCTTGGCATCGGCTTTGAGGTCGTTCTTGGTGACGATGGCGTCCATGGTTGGCTCCTGTCGCGCTGCATCGATGGCTGGGAACTGAAGGACGGCCCGAACGACCGCCAATCGTCAAAACGGCGATGGGTCGAATTTCGTTCCGCATTGGATTGAAGCGCTGGCTCCGATCGCAGATGTGACTGGCGCTCACCGCTGCTCGCCGCTTTCTTCATTTCCCAAGACGGCCCGAAACGTGTTTGTTGCGCCCACGCACAACGAGGCCAGGAACATGGATGTATTGAAGATCGCAGCATTTTCAGACGGCAACACCGGCGGTAATCCGGCCGGCGTGGTGATTGGCGAAGCCTTGCCCGATGCGGCCGACATGCAGCGCGTCGCGGCCGAAGTCGGCTTTTCGGAAACCGCCTTTGCCGCGCCCGAAGGCGATCAATGGCGCGTCCGCTACTTTTCGCCGGAGTCGGAAGTACCGTTCTGCGGCCACGCCACCATCGCGCTCGGCGCCGCGCTGGTCGGAAAGTTCGGCGACGGCACTTTCAGGCTGACCCTCAACCAGGCCAACATCACCGTCGAAGGTTTTCGCGATGGCGCCAACTTTGCCGCAGCCCTGCAGTCGCCGCCGACGCACAGCCGGGCGGCTCCCTCGGAACTGGCCGGCGAGGCGCTCGCCTTGTTCGGCTATGAGCCGGGCGATCTCGATCCCGCCATTCCGCCGGCGCTCATCCATGGCGGCGCCGATCATCTCGTGCTGGCGCTGAAGTCGCGCGAGGCGTTGGCCGCCATGGCCTATGATCTGAGGCAAGGCCAGTCCTTCATGCGGCGCGAGGGCCTGGTCACGATCCTGCTCGCCCACGCCGAGACGCCGCGCCTCTTCCACACGCGCAATCCATTCGCTTCCGGCGGCGTCTATGAGGATCCGGCGACAGGGGCGGCGACCGCGGCCTTTGCCGGCTATCTGCGCGATCTCGGCTGGCCGCATGGCGGCTCGATCGACATCGTCCAGGGCGAGGACATGGGCATGCGTTCGCGCCTCCATGCCGATATTCCGCCGGCCGCCGGCAGCTCGATCAGGGTGTCCGGAGCAGCCCGGCTGATGGATTGAGCAAACTTAGATCGGCCGCTTGAGGCCGAGATGTTCGCGCAGCGTGCGGCCTTCATAGTCCCTGCGGAACAGCCCGCGCCGCTGCAATTCCGGCACGACCAGCGTCGCGAAGGCGTCGAGCTCGCCCGGGAACCAGGACGGCATGACGTTGAAACCGTCAGCGGCGCCGCCTTCGAAGCGGGCCTGCAACTCGTCGGCGATCTGCTCTGCCGTGCCGACGATCCGCCAATGGCCGCGCGCGCCGGCAAAATAGCGCGCGAGCTGGCGGATCGACAGGCCATCGCGACGCGCCTGCTCGATGACCAGCGCCTGCCGGCTCTTCATGCCTTCGCCTTCCGGCAGTTCGGGCAGCGGCCCATCGATCGGATAGCGACCGAGGTCGGAAATGCTGAGGTAGCTGGAGAGCAGCGCCACGCCGACATCGTCGGGGATCAATTCCTGCAGCGCGTCGTATTTGGCCTGCGCCTCGGCTTTCGTGGCGGCCACGACCGGCGCGACGCCAGGCATGATCTTCACGTCGTCCGGCTGTCGTCCATAGGCGGCGAGCCGTCCCTTGAGGTCGTCGTAAAAGGCCTTGGCTTCCTCGAAAGTCTGCGCCGCCGAGAACACGACATCGGCGGTGCGCGCGGCAAGATCCTTGCCGTCGTCGGAGGCGCCCGCCTGCACCATCACCGGCGCGCCTTGCGGCGAGGGCGGGATGTCGAGTGGATCGCGCACCGAAAAGCTCTCGCGGTCATGGCCGGCGACGCGCCGGTTCCACAACCCGGTGATCACCGTGGCGAATTCCCGCGCCCGCGCATAACGGTCGGCATGCGGCCGCAAGCCCGTCGCGCCGAAATTCGCGGCCTCGATCGGGCTGGCCGAGGTGACGAGGTTCCAACCGGCCCGACCGCCACTCAGATTGTCGAGCGAGGCAAAAGTCCGCGCCAGGCCGTAGGGCTCGTTGTAGCTGGTCGACGCCGTGGACACGAGGCCGATGCGCTCGGTCTGCGCGGCCAGCGCCGAAAGCAGGCTGATCGGCTCGAAGCCGATCGAGCGCGAGGTCTGGCTGGCGATGTTGATATTGGCCTCGCGCAGGCCGGCGGCGTCCTCGCAGAACACCATGTCGAACTTCGCCGCTTCGGCCGTCTGCGCCAGCTTTATGTAATGGTCGATGTCGATGCCGGCTCTCACATGCGCGTCCGGATGACGCCAGGCGGCGATGTGATGGCCGGTCGCCCACAAAAACAGGCCGAGCTTCATCTGACGCGCGCTCATGGCTCGCTATCCTCACTCAACCCAAGGCGATCGCGCAGCGTCTTGCCCGGCTGTGCCTTGGCAAATTCGTGTCGCTTGAGTTCCGGCAGCAATCGCTCGACAAAAGCCTCCAGGGCGGCAGCCCGAGGCTGTACAGTCAGAACGATACCGTCGCAGCCGGATGACAGGCATAGGTCCTCCAGACTACGGCCATCGTGTTCCGGCCCCGCATCGGCCATCGCCAGCACCTTGATCGTCACCGGGTCGCGCCCTGCTTCGTGCGCCCTGCGTTTGATCTCATCGCGGGTCGCTATCGCGCCCGACGGTTCAAGCTTGTCCAGCAGCACGACATCGGCGCGGCGGCTGGCGAAATCGAGCTCGGTCCCTGCCAAGCCGGACATCACCAGCACTGGCACGTCTTGCGGCGAACGGGCGACATTGAGCGGCCCGCGCACCGAGAAGAATTCCCCGGTGAAGTTCGCCGGGTGCATCTTGTCCGGATCGTGGAAGCGGCCTGATGCCTTGTCGAACAACAAGGCGTCATGCTCCCAGCCGATCCACAAGAGCCGCACAATGTTGATGAACTCCCAGGCGCGGCGGCGAAAATCATCGTCGGAGAAACCTTCCGGCCGGCTGAAATTCGCAGCTTCGCGCGGGGTCTGCGCCGTCGTGGCGTTCCAGCCGATGCGGCCATGGCCGATGATGTCGAGCGAGGCAAAGCGGCGCGCCAGGTTGTAGGGCTGATGCGCGAGCGTCGAGGCGCTGGCGACGAGCCCGATCTTGTCGGTCACCGTCGCCAGGGCGGCCAGCAGCGTGGTCGCTTCGAACGGGCTGCTCGATGGCTTATCGGCGGAGTCGGAAATGATGACCATGTCCACGCCCGCCGCCTCCGCGTTCCGCACCAAGGCGGTGATCTGGCCGAAGTCGAGGACGTCTTGTCCGTCGGCGGCGGCGATGTTGAGCGAAATGGCGAGATGCATGGTGCGGTCCTTCGGTCGCCTTGAAAATCGGCAGCCGTTTTCGCTACCAACCTAGGCTCGCTTTCGCGCAAGGCAACGGGAGCAAGTGGGCCACCGGACTGTCACTTGCCAGCCAGCCTTCACGTGTGTCGAGATGGAGGTCTTGACGGCCCGAAGACGATTAGCCTGAACGCCCATCACGTCGTCATTCTATGGCGGAGCAGACGCGGCGCAGACCATAGAATCTATTCCGTGACTTCGAAGCGTTGCGACGGTGCAGAATTCTGCTCCGCACCCTACGATCAAAGTCACGGATGGATTCTCGGGTCCGTGCTCCGCTTCGCGTCGCTCCGCCCGTGGATGACGACGTCACGGATGCTTCGGCCAATCGCGACACAACGCTACCAGCCCTTACTTTCCGGCCAAGAGGTCCTTGATCAGCCGCTGGCAACGCTCGGCCATGAAGTCGAGCAACAGCCGCACCTTCGGGTCTTGCAGCTTCTTGTGCGGATAGACGGCGGCGAACTGCACCGGCGTCGGCGGCGCCTGGGGCAGGATCACCTTCAAGCGCCGGTCGCGGATGAACGGCTCGACCTCGAAACGCGGCTTGTTGATGATGCCGCGCCCCGACAAGGCCCAGCCGGTCAGCACGTCGCCGTCGTCGGTGTCGTAGGGACCGTGCACCTCGAATTTTTGCGGTCCGTTCGGCGTCTGCAGCGTCCAGACATATTCGCGCGCGCCGGCATAACGCAGCATCAGGCAGTCGTGCTTCTTGCCGATCAGTTCCTGCGCCTCGGCCGGCTCGCCGCGCGCTTCCAGATATTTCGGCGCCGCCACCAGCACGCGCTCGCATTCCATGATGCCGCGCATCCTGAGGCTCGAATCCTCGATGATGCCGAGCCGGAAGGCGACGTCGATGCCTTCCTTCATGATATCGACATTGTGGTCGGAGAGCCTGAGCCGCACCTCGATATCGGGGTATTTGTCGTGGAAATCCGGAATGCCGGAAGCGATCAGCCGCCGGCCGAGGCCGAGCGGCGCCGTGACCCTGATGGTGCCGCGCGGCTGGCCGGAAAGTGCCGCGACCGCGGCTTCCGCTTCGGTGATCGCGTCCAGCACCTGCTTGGCGCCGGTGTAGAACACCGTGCCGTGCTCGGTCGGCATCAACTGCCTTGTGGTGCGGTTGAACAGCCTGACCCCGAGATGCTTTTCCAACTCCTTGATGCGGTTGGAGGCGACCGCCGGCGAAATGCGCATGTCGCGCCCCGCCGCCGACAGATTGCCGAGCTCGACGACACGGACGAAGACGGCAATGTTGTCGAGATAGGCCATGCGGCGGCTTCCGTGGCTCTGAAAAGGCTGGGCAAAGCAACCCTAGTATTTTTTATTTTTTTTTGAAAGTCATCGCGCACCTCGCCTCTTTTCGTTTGCGCGCCAGCCCGTAAAGTCCCTCTCATCGGCAAGGACGAGTTCCCAGGGGCCACTCGATGACGGATTTCGCGATTTTCTGGGACTGGCTGAGTTTTGCGGTCCGCTGGCTGCATGTCATCACTGGCATCGCCTGGATCGGCTCGTCCTTCTATTTCGTTGCCCTCGATCTTGGGCTCCGCCAGCGTCCCAGCCTGCCTGCCGGCGCCTTCGGCGAGGAATGGCAGGTGCATGGCGGCGGCTTCTACCACATCCAGAAATATCTGGTGGCGCCGGCCGAGATGCCGGAACACCTCACCTGGTTCAAATGGGAATCCTACGCCACCTGGCTGTCGGGCTTCGCCATGCTCTGCGTGGTCTACTATGCCGGCGCCGATCTCTTCCTGATCGATCCCAATGTGCTCAACATCTCGGTGCCGGTCGGCATCCTTCTGTCGCTGGCCACCATCGGCGTCGGCTGGATCGTCTACGACCTGCTCTGCCGCTCACCGTTGGGTAAAAGCGATACCGGGCTGATGCTGGTGCTCTACTGCGTGCTGGTGTTCATCGCCTGGGGGCTTACACACCTCTTCACCGGCCGCGCTGCCTTCCTGCATCTCGGCGCCATCACCGCCACGATCATGTCGGCCAATGTCTTCATGGTCATCATCCCCAACCAGAAGATCGTCGTCGCCGACCTGATCGCCGGCCGCAAGCCAGACCCGAAATACGGCAAGATCGCCAAGCAGCGCTCGCTGCACAACAACTACCTGACCTTGCCGGTCCTGTTCCTGATGCTGTCGAATCATTATCCGCTGGCTTTCGGCACCCAGTTCAACTGGGTCATCGCCTCGCTGGTCTTCATCATCGGCGTGCTGATCCGGCACTATTTCAACACGGTGCATGCGCGAAAGGGCAACCCGACCTGGACCTGGCTGGGCGCCGCTGTGCTGTTCATGATTATCATCTGGCTGTCGACCGTGCCGAAAGTGCTGACCGGCGAGCCGAAGGCTTCCGCCGCGTCGGCCGCCGCCCAGGTCTACATCGCTTCGGCCCACTTCCCGGCCGTGCGCGACACCGTGCTCGGGCGCTGCTCCATGTGTCATACGGAAGAGCCGGTCTATGAAGGCATCTACCATGCGCCGAAGGGCGTGCTGCTCGACACCGACGAGCGCATCGCCGAGCATGCGCGCGAGATCTATATCCAGGCTGGCCGGGCGCATGCCATGCCGCCCGCCAATGTCAGCCATATAACCGACCAGGAACGCGCCCTTCTGGTCGCCTGGTTCGAAGGCGCCGGAAAGTGAGCATGACATCGAAACTTCTGCGCAGCCGCACGCTGTCTTTCCTGCGCTGGCCCGAAGCGATAGACGACCATTCCGCCTGGCGCTACGAGGAGGACGGCGGGTTGCTGATCGACAACGGCAAGATCGTTGCCGCCGGCTCCTATGCGGAGGTCTTGAAGAAGGCGGGCGCCGGTGTCGAGACGATCGACCATCGTCCGCATCTCATCCTGCCGGGTTTCCTCGACGCCCATGTGCATGTGCCGCAGATGCAGATCATCGCCTCTTACGGCGCCGAGCTGCTCGACTGGCTGAACAAATACACGTTTCCGGAAGAATCGAAATTCCAGAACGCGCAGCACGGGCGCCGCATCGCCAGGCTGTTCCTCGACGAGATGTTGCGGCATGGCACGACGACGGTCGCTGCCTATTGCTCGGTGCACAAATCTTCCGCCGAAGCCTTCTTCGCCGAGTCGCATGAACGCAACATGCTCAACATCGCCGGCAAGGTGATGATGGACCGCAATGCGCCGGACGGCGTGCTCGACACGCCGCAGACCGGCTATGACGATACCAAGGCGCTGATCGCCGAATGGCACGGCAAGGGCCGCCAGCTCTATGCCATCACGCCGCGCTTCGCCATCACCTCCTCGCCCGAGCAGATGGAGATGGCCGGCGCGCTGTGCCGCGAATATCCCGATCTCCACATGCAGACGCATCTGTCGGAAAACCACGCCGAGATCGCCTTCACCCAGGAGCTCTATCCCTGGTCGCGCGACTACACCGACGTCTATGAACATTACGGCCTGCTCGGTAAGAAGAGCCTGTTCGGCCACTGCATCCACCTGTCGGA
The DNA here is from genome assembly GCF_006440815.1 of Mesorhizobium sp. B2-8-3. Classification (NCBI taxonomy): domain Bacteria; kingdom Pseudomonadati; phylum Pseudomonadota; class Alphaproteobacteria; order Hyphomicrobiales; family Phyllobacteriaceae; genus Mesorhizobium; species Mesorhizobium sp. B2-8-3. The sequence continues at coordinate 174,385 of NZ_VFTW01000008.1, read as the reverse complement.
ACGCGAGGCGGATGCGCTGTCGCGATCGGGCTCGGTCGCGGTGTTCTGCCCGACCTCCAATCTCTTCCTCGGTTCCGGCCTGTTCGACTATCAGCGTTATCGTCGGCGCGAGGCACCGCTCAGGATCGCGGCCGCCACCGATGTCGGCGGCGGCACCAACTATTCGATGCTGCGCACCATGGATGAAGGCTACAAGGTCATCGCGCTGAACGGTGAGAAGCTCAACCCTTTCCAGTCCTTCTGGCAGCTGACGCGCGGCAATGCCGAGGCGCTGTCGGTGGCCGACAAGGTCGGCACGCTGGACGAAGGCACCGATGCCGATCTCGTCGTGCTCGACGCTCACGCCACGCCGGGCACGCGGCTCAGGATGGAGACGGTGGAAACGCTGGCGGAAGAACTCTTCCTGCTGCAGACGCTGGGCGACGACCGCGCCGTGCGCGAGGTTTATGTGGCGGGGCGGTCGGCAAAGAGCGCCATTGCGGCGTGAGCTTTGATGCGCTCTCGGCTTGACCCGGCGTCAGTCATCGGCCAAAGCGTGCCTCGACGCTGACAGGGGAACGCCATGGCCACCGCCGACGACATCGCTCTGATCAAGAAACAGGAAGCCACGCTGGTCTTCCCGGCCTTCGACGAGGCCGTCGCTTTCAAGATCGGCTCTGCCATTAGGGACCGGGCGCTGAAGGAAAACCTGCCTGTTATCGTCGACATCAGGACCTTCGACCGGCCGCTCTTCTACGCCGCGATGCCGGGCTCGAATGCTTCCAATCCCGACTGGGCACGGCGCAAGATCAACGTCGTGAAGCGCTATCTGAGAAGCACCTATCGCCTGGTGCTGGAGCAGCAGCGACCGGACCGCACCTTCAAAATCGGTGAAGGCCTGGATATCGCGGACTATGTGTTGGCCGGCGGCGGCTTCCCGGTCACAGTGAAAGGTGCCGGCGTCATCGGTGTCATCGCGGTCTCGGGCCTGCCGGAACGCGAGGATCATGGCGTCGTGGTCGACGCGCTTTGCGCTCATCTTGGCATCGATGCGAGCGGGCTCGCGCTGCCGCCGGAAGAAAAATGACCGACCCGAAAAGCTTCCTGACCTCGATCTTCAACGCCGCCGTCGCCGCCGCCGACCCGGAAAAGACGATCCGCAGTCATTTGCCGGCGAAGCCGAAAGGCCGCACCATCGTCATCGGCGCGGGAAAAGGCTCGGCGCAGATGGCGGCAGCCTTCGAGAAGCTCTGGGACAGTCCCATCGACGGCCTTGTCGTCACCCGCTACGGTTACGGTGCCAGATGCGAGCGTATCGAAATCATCGAGGCGGCGCATCCGGTGCCGGATGCCGCCGGCCTGGAAGCCTCGCGCCGGCTGCTTGAGAAGGTACAGGGCTTAACCGCTGACGATCTGGTGGTAGCGCTGATCTCCGGCGGCGGCTCGGCCCTGCTGCCATCGCCGGCTGCTGGATTGACGCTCGCCGACGAGATCGCTGTCAACGAGGCGCTGCTTGCCTCCGGCGCGCCGATCGCGGCGATGAACACTATCCGCAAGCATGTCTCGACCGTCAAGGGTGGACGCCTGGCCGCGGCCGCTCATCCGGCGCGCTTGGTGTCGCTGGTTGTCTCCGACATCCCCGGCGACAACCCGGCGCTGGTTGCTTCGGGACCGACCATTCCCGACACAGGCAGCCGCGAGGATGCGCTGGCGTCGATCGCCGCCTATGGCATGAAGCTGCCGGCTTCGGTAATGGCGCACATTCAGTCGTCGGCGGCGGCCGCGCCGCGCCCGGACGATCCGCGCTTCGCCGGCAACGAGGTGCACCTGACCGCCTCGGCCGGCGTGTCGCTGGAAGCGGCTGCCGCCGAAGCGAAACGGCAAGGCATCGAGGCCGTCATCCTGTCGGATTCGATCGAAGGCGAGGCGCGTGAGGTCGGCGGCGTGCATGCCGCGATCGCGCGCGAGGTGGCGACCCGCAATCGCCCCTTCGCCAAGCCCGTGCTCATCCTCTCCGGTGGCGAGACCACTGTGACCTTGCGCGCCAAGGGCAAGGGTGGCCGCAACTCGGAATTCCTGCTTGCCTTCGCCATCGGCATCGACGGCGTGAACGGCATACATGCGTTGGCCGCCGACACCGACGGCATCGACGGCTCCGAGAACAATGCCGGCGCCTTCGCCGACGGCTCGACCGTGGCGCGCATGCGGGCGGCAGGCGCCGACGCCAAGGCAATGCTTGCCGCCAACAACGCCTGGACGGCGTTCAATGCGGTCGGGGATTTGTTTGTCCCGGGTCCGACCGGAACGAACGTGAATGATCTGAGGGCGATTCTGATCAGTCAGATAGCGAAGGCCTAAGCAGCCATCAACTGCTTCACCTTCCGCATATCCTGCAAAAACCGGTCCCTCTCCGCCTCCTTGTCCTCCCGATCGCGGATGCGCAGGATGAAGGAGGGGTGGATGGTCACAAACACGCGCAAGCCATCCTCGCGCTCGATCACATCGCCGCGCATCTTGGTGATCGGCACGGCCTTGCCGAGCAGCGACTGCGCCGCCGTCGCGCCGAGCGCCACCACGAGGTTCGGCTTGACGAGGTCGAGCTCCTTGTCCAGCCACCAGCGGCAGGCCTGGATTTCGCCGGCATTGGGCTTCGAATGGATGCGCCTCTTGCCGCGCGGTTCGAATTTGAAGTGCTTCACCGCATTGGTCACATAGACCTTGCGGCGATCGATTTCGGCGTCGTCCAGGGTGCTGTCGAATATTCTGCCGGCCGGGCCGACAAATGGCTTGCCGGCCAGATCCTCCTGATCGCCTGGCTGTTCGCCGACGAAGACCACGTCCGCGCTTTCCGGTCCTTCGCCGAACACGGTCTGCGTTGCGTCATGCCAAAGCGGGCAGCGGCGGCAGCCTTTCGCCTCTTCGCGCAACTCCGGAATGTCTTCGGCTTCAGGCGCCACCACATCGGCCGGCTCGGGCGTCGGCCAATGCTTGACCTTCACCTTGGCATGGTGCGGTGCTGGGGTGGTTGGCATCCGGGCGATCATCTCTGACGTGGCTCTGTCTGCTCCTGCTATCAAACCTGGAATGAGCGAGGCCACGGGAAGGTTCCGCCAATATTTCTTCGGCATCTCCTGCCGTCGCCAAAGCGCGATCGCCGCGCCTGTCAGGCCCTGTGCTCAAACCTCGTGCAGATAGAGATGATAATCCAGCTCGCTGACGGTGCGGGCGACACGCAGATATTCCGCCTGCTTGATCGCCACGAAGGTGCGATGCAGGTCGGCGCCGAGCGCTGATTTCAGGAAATCGGAGCCCCTGGCCGCCTCGATCGCGGCGCGCCAGTCGGCCGGCATGGTCGACTTCTCCGGGGCCTGCTCGTAGCCATTCCCGGTCGTCTCGGGGCCGGGGTCCAGACCCTCATCCAGGCCTTTGACGATGCCGGCCAGCACCGTTGCGGCGATCAGGTAAGGATTGGCGTCGACGCCCGACGGCCGGTGCTCGATGCGGCGGTTCTTGGCGTCGCCCGCCGGCACGCGCAGCGCCACCGAGCGGTTGTTGACGCCCCATGTCGGCGCTACCGGCGCGTAGGATTGAGCGACGAAGCGCCGCCATGAATTGGCATGCGGGGCAAACACCAGCATCGATTCCGCCATGGTGTGGATGAGGCCGCCAAGCGCATTGAGCAGTGTTGGCGACCACTTTTCACCGGCGGCCTCGGTGAAGACGTTCCGGCCCGCATCGTCCTGCAGCGAGACATGGAAATGCATGCCCGAGCCGGCATAGGCCTCGATCGGCTTGGCCATGAAGCAGGCGGTGACGCCGTGCCGGCGCGCCTGTGCCCGCACCAGCCGCTTCAGCATGACGAGGTCGTCGGCTGCCCGCATCACGTCCTTGCGGTAGTTGAGCGTCAACTCGTACTGGCCGGGCGCGTATTCGGAAATGACGGTTTCGGCCGGGATGCCTTGCGCCTCGGCGGCCGCGTAGATGTCGGAAAACAGCGGCTCCATGCCATGCAGATGGTCGACCGAATAGACCTCGGTCTTGGCCGAACGGCGGCCGTCGAGCACCGCGCGGGCGGCTTGCACCTTGCCGTCCGCGTCGCGTTCGTTGGCAAGGAGAAAAAATTCGAGTTCGAAGGCGCCGGCCGGATGCAGGCCGCGTGCCGCCAGCAGTTCCACCTGCCTTGCCAGCACCAGCCGTGGGTCTGAGGTCATCGGCTCGCCGTCGAGGTGGTGCATCGACATCAGCACCTGGCCGCGCGGCGGTTTGGTGCCGAAGAGCGGCGCCAACGTGCCTGGGATCGGCCATGCGCGCAGGTCGCCGTCGCCGGTGTCCCAGACCAGCCCGGTTTCGTGCACGTCCTCGCCGGTGATGTCGAGGCCGAGGATCGAGATCGGAAGATGCCGGCCGCTCTCGAAAATGCCCATCAGCTCGTGCCGGCGCACGATCTTGCCGCGACCGATGCCGTTGGCGTCGGTAAGCACGATGTCGAAAGCCTCGATCTCGGGATGCGCGTCGAGAAAGGCTTTCGCCTCGGCGGGCGTCGAGCCGGAGGGCGAAGTTGTTACGGCGTTCGGATTGTCCATCGCCGCTTTTCTCACGCCGTAAGCCTTGCCGCAACCGCCGCGAAGGCGGCGATCAGCCGGCTCACTTGCGCTGAAGTCGTTGCCGGCGAGATAAGCATCATGTTGTGGAACGGCGCGATCAGCACGCCGCGGTTGACCAGCGCCACATGGATGGCGGCCTCCAACTCAGGCGCATGCGCCTTTTCCGCCTCGCCGCCGTTCCCGAGCGGCCCGGGCGCGCAGATGAACTCGACGCGGGCGCCGACACGCGCGACATGCCAGCGCAGCTTGTTGCGCGCGATAACGGAGGTCAGCCCGGCGTCGAGGCGGCGCGCCAGCCGGTCCATATGCGCATAAGCCTCCTCGGTCATCACCTCTTCCAGCGTCGCCCGCATCGCCGCGAATTGCAGCGGGTTCGCCGACAGCGTCGTGCCCATGCCGGAATAGCCGGGCTCCTTCACCCGGTTGTAGGCGCCGTAGCGCGTGGCGGCCTCCTCGCTCATGCCCCAGATGCTCGCCGGCACGCCGCCCGCCACCGGCTTGCCGAGCACGAACAGGTCCGGCTCCAGCCCGTGCTTGCGCGTATAGCCGCCCGGGCCGGTCGAAATCGTGTGCGTCTCGTCGATCAGAAGCAGCGTGCCGGCATCACGGGTCAAACGTCGCAGCGCGTCGTGAAAGCCCGGTTCCGGCAGCACCATGCAGGAATTGGTCAGCACCGGCTCGGCGATGACGCAGGCGACGTCGCGGTCAGCCAGCGCTGCTTCCAATGCGGCAACATCGTTGAATTCGACGACCTTGGTCGCTCGCGTCAGGTCGCGGAATTCGCCGGCCAGGCCCGGCCGGTTCACAGGCTTGCCGTCGATCAGCCGCACCATCGTCTCGTCGACCGAGCCGTGATAGCAGCCGTTGAAGACCAGGATCTTCTCGCGCCCGGTCACGGCACGGGCGACGCGCAGCGCGAAGCGGTTGGCGTCGGTGGCGGTGGTGGCGATCTGCCAGTAGGGCAGGCCGAAGCGCTGCTGCAGCAGCGTTCCGATCGCCAGCGCATCCTCGCTGGGCAGCATATAGGTCAGCCCGCGCCCGGACTGCCTGCGGATGGCGCGGGCCACCGCCGGCGGCGAATGGCCGAGCATCGAACCGGTGTCGCCGAGGCAGAAATCGTCGAGCTTGTTGCCGTCGATGTCGGTGATGGTGGCGCCTTTCGCGCCCTCGACCAGGATCGGGAACGGCGTCGGCCAGTCGGTCATCCAGTGCATCGGCACGCCGCCGAGAAATCCGGCGATGCCGTTGCCCAGCTTCGCCTCGGATTTCGGCCGTGCCTTACGGAAGGCGGCCGCCTCTGTCTCGCGCAATTCGGCGATGCGGGCGACGTCGATGCCGCCGATGGAAGTTTGGTCGATTGAATACATGAAGCCCCCTCAGTAGGCAGTAGGGCAGTAGGGCAGTAGGGCAGTAGGGCAGTAGGGCGGCCTTATGTAGCAAAAGCACCAACTTCCCGCACGACCTAAAGAGCGGGTTCCCATAAAATCCGGGGCATGGGAGAGCCTATCGTCATTCACGCATTGGTCGCCAAGCGGGCCGAACTGTCGGGCCAGGTTCTTGACTTGGACCGGCAGAAAGCCGTCCTGAAAGCGCAGCTACAGACCATTGACGAAGCGCTGGCGATTTTCGGCTATGCGCGCTCGCCACACGACATCAAGCCTAGACGCGCGGCCAACAGGCTGTTCAAGCGAAACGAGTTGGCGAGGCTCCTGCGCCGAGACGGCGGCCAAGGTACGAACCGTGAGACCGCCCTGCGCCTCATGGCCGTGAAGGGCTGGGACGTTGCCGACCGGGAACTTGCCGACAAAGTCACGGATAGCGTCAAGGGTGCGAAGAAGTGGCAGCGCCAGCAGGCAGGCGGCTAGGCCTTATCCCACATTGCCGCAATGAACTGACAGGCGTTTTCCATGCTTGTTGCCAGCGCCTTTGTGTTCTTTGGCGCCTTGTAGATTTCCCCGGTCTGGACATCAATCGACCAGCATAGCTCAAACGCGGGCTGGAGATTGCCCGCAAGGCTCGCACCAACTTGCATGAGTACAAGCGTCGCGACATGACGTCCCATCTGGTCGCGCTTCGCCTTGGCCTTGTCGCTTTCGTCCTCGTCTGGTTTGGTGAGGCGAAAAAGCGCAGCGCCAATGGATGGGACACCTTTTACAGGACGGTGAATGAGAACGTCGCAATTGACCGATACGGCCACGCCGCCAAGGGCCAACGGCGATTGCTTCGGCGGAGCCTGCACAAAGTCAAAACCAACTAACTGGTTCTTCATTTTACCGAAGGATTCTATCACGTCGAGAGACTTTGCGGCGTCCTCTCGCGCCCAAGGGGATAATGACGCGTCCGATGCCTTCTGTTCAAACGATTGGTATGCGGTGGCGAGTATGTGTTTCCCTTTGATCGGGTCGCACATCGCAGCGGCTGTCGCTGTCCTCACGTCGGAATATCGGACGGCGACAACGCTCTTCTTCTCTCTAGCGCGCCTGATAATTCCCATTCGCCCGGTATCGCCGCTCACCATGAATTTCGCCAATTCGTTGGCTGAAATGCGGGGCTTAACGTGATGTGTAGTATGAGAGAGACTGGCCATGGATGACGATTTCTTTGTTTCGACTCAGATCGATGATCACCGTAGTCTGTGCATCTCCTGTATCTCAAAGAAGACCTTTCTTGAAGTTGGGGCTGAGTTTTTCCCCAGCGATAGAGGGTATTTCATTTGTGAACATGACAGCCGACAGCCGTCTTCCGGTGTGTCAGTCCTCGCAAAGGTAGCTTCACTAGAAGCGGCCTACCGTCTGGTTGAAGTCTTTCGGTCAATTATTCCGAACGCTGCCAATACCCAGCCCAAACACGGCTAACCGGGTGATTGAGCGCGCCGCCAAGGATGGCGAAAGCATTGCCGCCATTCGACCGGCGACGGTGATCCTCAAGCCAAGCCGCATGGTTCGCGTACTGGTAGAGGTACTTGTGCGAGACGTGGTGGTGCTGGCCGACGACCATGCGGCGAAGGCGGCTGAAATAGCTCTCGACCATGTTGGTATGCTTGCCGTGGCTGTCGCTGTAGCTGACAGAGTGGTTGATGCGGGTTGAAGCGTAATCGGCTTCCAAGGCGTCCCAATGGCTCGCCTCGTCGGCAAACAGCTTGGCGCTGGCAACCATGCGGGCGCGGGCGATCTCGACGCCTTCGGCTTCACGATGGCGGATGAACGTCAGGGTGCGGCCGGCGCGCTCGCGCAGGGCGATGACAACGCGGCGGCGGTCTGACTGGTGTTCCTTCATGCGGCGGTCCTTGCGGTCCTCTACGCGGTTCTCAGGGCGGACGGTGCCGCCGAAGTACGCGCCGTCAATCTCGACATCGCCTTCAAGGATTTCATTCTTGGTTTCAGCCGACAGGGCTTCGCGCAGCTTGTGCGACAGCACGAAGGCGGTTTTGTACTGGACGTCCAGATCGCGGGAGAACTGGACCGACGACATGCCCTTGGAGCCGTTGACGAACAGGCAGATCGCCGCCAGCAAGTCGGTGAACGACAGCTTGCGCGAGGCGAAGATTGAACCGGACGTGACGGAGAACTGCGCACCGCAGGCGGCGCACTTGAACTTACGACGGGTCGGAATGTCGTAGTGATCCAGGGGCCCGCATTTCGGGCAAACAGGCTCGCCTTGCGTCGAAGCCCAGCGAAGGCGCTTGAACGTGTCGTAAGCCTTTTCCTCGCCACCCTTGTAAATCTCCTTGAGGGAGAGGGTGCGGCTTTCGGCGGAAAGGAGGAAGTGCTGTGCCATTGTCATCATATCCGGTGATGCTCCTCAACCGTATATGCGCACTTGTATCGCCAAATGCAAGGGTCTATATCATCAAATACGATGATATTTGTTTAGAGGCGAAGAACCGATGGCACGTAAGGACGACCCTCAGACGGTCGAATACGAGACGAAAGCCAAGAACCTCCTGAAAGCCGAATTGAAGCGGAAGGGTGTCACCTATGCCCAACTGGCCGAAAAGCTGGCGGCTATGGACATTCACGAAACGGAGCGTAACTTGAACAACAAGATCAGCCGGGGGGGCTTCAGTGCGGCGTTCTTGCTACAATGCCTAAAGGCGATTGGTTCTCCTACCTTGCACTTGGACTGATCGGCGGGCTTGGGCTGGCGCTCGTCTTCATGACTTCTCTGGCCTTTATGAATGGGTATCTAAGTGCCCAAAACCCATACAGCCCCACCGAACAGCACGACGGCAAGCTGAATAAGGGTGATCAGGATCACGGCTACGTCGAGCCCTTCGGGCAAACGTCTCGCGACCAGATCGGCAAGCTTGAAGCTCGCGAAAATCCAGACGATTCCAAATATTACGAAGAGCAGGACCGCCGGGCGCAAAAGAGTATGTCGGACGCCACGGAAGCCATGGTGTTCCTGACCGAAGTATCGATTGTGCTTGGGCTCATAGGTGCTGGCGCTATCATCTGGACTCTCAAAGTTTCCAGAGAATCCAATTCCATTGCTCGCGAGGCCAATGAAGCGCAGCTTCGCGCTTACCTTTTGGTGAAGACGGTTCAAGCCGAATTTATCACCAACCCGACCACCACCGAAATTGTTGGCGTGGCCCTGAAAGTGACAGTTCAAAATGGTGGCCAAACACCGGCCATGAATGTCGGGCATGATATCCGATTGAGTGAAACTATCCTCGGAAACCCGCCAGAGGACTCTAGCCAATGGAAGAGCGTTCCGGTCTTCGTAGACATGAAACTTCATCGGGTAGCCGATGTCGCTCCCGAAGGCGAAATTGTGGTGATTGATCGGGAAATTCCGATTAGTCATTTTGACAGCTTCGGCATGAAAAACGGCTTGAGTTGCCACTTGCATTGCCGCTTGCAATATTCGCTTGTCGTCAGCGACCGCCTTCACGATCTCATTCTGAACTATGTGATCTCGCAAAACGGCGCCCATCGGCGCAGCCTGCGCATCATGCGAAGCGGACAAAACGCCACCACCTAGAAGGATTGCGGCCAACGCCCGCGCGATCACCGCGCACCTAGCGAGTTTGGTGCTTTTGCTACATAAGGCCGCAGTAGGGCAGTAGGGCAGTAGGGCAGTAGGGCAGTAGGGCAGTAGGGCAGTAGGGCAGTAGGGCAGTAGGGGGAGGCGTTCAACCGCGGTCCTTCCCTACTTCCTTACTGCCCTAGTGCCTTACTCCCTTAAGCCGTGATATCGATCACGCCGCAATCGCCGGCGGCGCTGCCGAACACGACGCGGCGTTCTTCCTTGTCCCACATCATGCAGGTGATGGCGCCCTTTCCGGGGCGGCGCAGCAGCACTTCCTTGGCGTCGGCGAAGCGCGCCGCGATCACCATGCCGTCTTCGTAGCCGATCGCCACGACATCCTGGCTCGGATGGCAGGCAACGCACGTCACCATGGTGTTGCCGCGCGTGCCGAGCTCCAGCGGCGCCTTGCCCATCGGCCCGTCTTTGCTGGCGAAGGGCCAGACGATCGCCGCCGGCGCGCCCGAGCTCGCCAGCCATTTGCCCTTCACGCTCCAGGACAGGCTTTTCACCTTGCCCGGATAGCCGCTCATGCGCATGTGCTTGCCGTCGGCAAGCTTCCAGCCATGCAGCGCGTTTTCCTGCATGGTGGTGACGAGGAAGGCGCCGTCCGGCGAAAAGGTGATGCCGGTATGGGCGCCGGCCCATTCGAGCTCCACCGGCTTGCCCTCGGCGGCCGGGAAATGCAGCGTCGCGCCATTGTAGCGGGCGACGCCGAAACGCATGCCCTTGGGCGAGAAGGCGAGCCCCTCTACCGAGCGCGGATGGTTAAATTCCTTGATCTTGCCGTCGGCGAAACGCACGAAGGCGGTCTTGCCCGAGGCATAGGCGATAGCGCCCTGCGGCCCCGAGGCGACGCTGGTGATCCACTTTTTGCCGGCGCTGGCCAGTTCGTCCACCTCGCCACCGGCCTTCACGGCAAACACCTTGCCGTCCTCGCCGCCGGTGATCAGCCGGTCGTTGGCCGCGTCGTGGAAGGTGGCAAGCAGGCCGTCATTGGCCTGCACCGTCTTTTGTCCATTGTCCAACCGATGGATCGCGCCGTCGGCCAAAGCGAAATGCGGCATGTCGTTGAGGAACACGGCCGCAACGCAATGGCCTTCGAGATCAAGCGGGGCGACTGTGGGCATGCAAGCGGTCCGTTCGAGATTAGCCAGCGCGGCTGGGTGTGGCTCCACCTTCTCCCCTTGTGGGAGAAGGTGGATTGGCGCGTAGCGCCAAGACGGATGAGGGGTGGGTGACGGATCGCCGTCGCTGCCAAGCTGGAGCACCCTCATCCGACCTCGCTTCGCGAGGCCACCTTCTCCCACAAGGAGAGAAGGACGAAGGGGCAGCGCTAGCGCCTGAAAGTCAGGAAATCAAGCCGCTTGGCAGGCTTCAAAACTCTTGCGCAACCGCTCGGCGTCGAGATCGCGGCCGATGAAGACCAGCCGGCTTTCGTGTTTCTCGCCGTCCTTCCATGCGCGCTGGTGATCGCCCTCGAGGATCATGTGCACGCCTTGCAGCACGTAGCGGTCCTCGTCGCCCTTCAGCGCGATGATGCCCTTCAGCCGCAGGATGTTAGGACCTTCCATCTGGGTCACTTTCTCGATCCAGGGGAAGAATTTCTTCGGGTCCATCTCGCCGCCGCGCAGCGACACCGACTTCACCGTCACGTCGTGGATGTCGGAGGCATGGTGGTGATGGTGATGATCGTGGCCGTCATGATGATGGTGGTCGTGGTCGCAGTCCGGCCTGCATTCATGGTCGTGATCGTGGTCGTCCGCGTCGAGGAAGTGCGGATCGTTCTCCAGCGCGCGCGACAGGTCGAAGGCGCCGCGGTCGAGCACTTCGCTAAGCGCCACGCCGGAGCGCTGGGTGCGATGGATCCTGGCCGCCGGGTTGATGGCGCGGATCGTCGCTTCGACCTTTTCCAGCTCTTCGGGCGTGACGAGGTCGGTCTTGTTCAGCACCACCACGTCGGCGAAGGCGATCTGGTCCTCGGCCTCCTTGGAGTCCTTCAAGCGCAGCGGCAGGTGCTTGGCGTCGACCAGCGCCACAACCGCGTCGAGCTTGGTCTTGGTGCGCACGTCGTCGTCCATGAAGAAGGTTTGCGCCACCGGCACCGGATCGGCGAGGCCGGTGGTCTCGACGACGATGGCGTCGAAGCGGCCAGGCCGTTTCATCAGGCCTTCGACGACGCGGATCAGGTCGCCGCGCACCGTACAGCACACGCAGCCATTGTTCATCTCGTAGATTTCCTCGTCGGATTCGACGATCAGGTCGTTGTCGATGCCGATCTCGCCGAACTCGTTGACGATGACGGCGTAGCGCTTGCCGTGATTCTCCGACAGGATGCGGTTGAGCAGCGTCGTCTTGCCCGCGCCGAGATAGCCGGTGAGAACGGTTACGGGGATTTGCGTCTGTGTATCGCTCATGGTTTGCCTCGAAAATCTTGGCCTCGAAAATCTTGGATTGTCGGCCTCATATAGGATGGGTGCCGCGCTTTTGCACGCGCCAAACCGATGGACCAGGCCGGCCTCCAGGCGGGATGGCGCCAAGCGCGGATCAGCGGCGGCCGAGGCGGGCCAAACTCAGGAGCCGCGCGGGCGCCCAATGGCCTTCACCAGCGTCCGCTGTGAATCTCTCCGGCGCAAAAGTCGTTTGTCATCTAACTGAAATAAACATCTGGCATCACCTGCGCGGGCACCGCAATGCTTGCCGGCAAAGCGTTCTGCAAGCCGGACTCTTTAGATCGTCATTTGCCAGCCGTCGGACAGCCTCTATGCTTGCCCGCGCCGGTTCGGCCGAAGAGGGAACGACCATGGCCAAGGCGGACAAGACAGCGACAATGAGCCGGCTGCATTCGGCGGCAAGGCTGGCGCGCACGGCGCTCGCCGCGCGGCTTCTGGCGCACGGCTTCTATGCCGGCCAGGACCAGATCATGCTGGCGCTCGACCGCGAGGACGGCCAGACCCCAGGCAATCTCGCCGGCCGGCTCGGCGTGCGCCCGCCGACCATCACCAAGACCATCAACCGGCTGCAGGCCCAGGGTTTCCTCGAAAAGCGCGCCTCCAACGCCGATGCCCGGCAGGCCCATATCTTCCTCACCGAGTCCGGCCGCGAAACCATCCGCGCCATCGAGAAGTCGGTCAAGAAGACCGAGAAGCAGGCGCTGAAGGGCCTCGACAAGAAGGACCAGAAAGCGCTGTTCAAACTGCTCGCCCGTATCGAGGCGAACCTGTCGAACGAAGACTTGGTGCTCATGGACGACGACGCGGAGTTGGACGAAGCGTAAGCGCGACGCGCAGCGTCGTCGCTCAACCGCGAGACGGTCCCATTAACGAGCGACGCGCAAGCGTCGTCTCGAGCGACCTAAGCGCGACGCGCAGCATCGTCGCTCCACGCACCACCCAAGCATCGGCGGCTTAGCGGAAAGGCGACGATGCTGCGCATCGCGCCTGAGGGCCATCACCGGACGTCTCGCCGTTGAGCGACGATGCTGCGCATCGCGCTTACGCGCTTACCAGCGCCGCCCAGCGTCCTGGGGTCAATCCAAACGCCTTCTTGAAATGCCGGTTGAAATGGCTCTGATCGCTGAAACCGGCGGCAGCGGCGATCTCCGCCAGCGCCTCTCCTTCGGCGATCATCCGTCGCGCCCTTTGCAGTCTCCGCATCAGCAGGAAGCGATGCGGGCTGGTCGAATAGGTGGCGCGAAAATGGCGCGACAGCGCGTAACGGTCGAGGCCGGTGACGGCCTCCAGCTCATCGGAGCGCACCGGCCGCCCGGCATTTTCCTCCAGATAGTCGCGGGCAAGCGCGGCGGCGCGGAATGCGGTCTTGCCCGTCGACTTTGCCGGCTGTCCGGCGTGGCGTTTCAGCTGTTGCGCCAGCTGCGCAACGAAATCCGCCACGAACAGGTCGCCGAGCGCTTCGTCCAGCGGCGCCAGCGCCGACAACAGCGTGTCGCGCAGCGCCGGATCGTCGACCACGGCGTCACGGACGAAAGGCAGCGGCTCGCCGCCGAGGCAGTCGAGCAGCAGGGACGGCTCCAGATACAGGATCCTGTAGCGCAGGCCGTCTTCCGTTCCGGCGCCGCCATCGTGCAATTCGTCCGGGTGCAGCACGATTGCCTGGCCCGGCAGGCTGTGTCGCAGCGCGCCGCGATAGTGGAAGCGCTGCACGCCGTGCAACGTCACGCCAATGGCATAGGTGTCGTGCCGGTGCAGTTCGAAGGCGTTGCCGTGGAAGCGCGCCTCGATGCGCTCGAGGCCCGAGCCGCCCGGCGCCGAAACGATGCGATCGCCGTTGGCCGCATCCGCGCACGAACGTTCAAGACCTGCTTTCGCTTCTTCGCCTAGAGCCTGCGCCATCGCCTTTCCCGCCGTCACGGGCCGTCTCGGAGTCTCAATCTTGGTGTTCGATACGAAAATTGCAATTGTCCTGAGAGAGGACCTGCCGGTGTGGCAGAAGCTCAACGTCACCGCGTTCCTGACCAGCGGCATCGTCGCGCAGTTCCCCGAAATCATCGGCGAGGCTTACCGTGACCGCGCCGGCAACCTCTACAACCCGATGTCGATCCAGCCGGTCATCGTCCTCTCCGCCGATGCGGCGACGCTGGGCACGATCCATCGCCGGGCATTGGAGCGCGGCGTGACGACGTCCGCCTATGTCGAGGAGATGTTTTCGACCGGCCATGATGTCGCCAACCGCGCCGTCTTCGCCGAATTCGCGCCGGACGATGCCAAGATCGTCGGCATCGCCTTGCGCGGCGACAAAAAGCTAGTCGACAAGATAACCAAGGGCGCCCGCATGCATGGCTGAACGCCGGGGCGTTGTTGCAGTGGCCGCTTTTGGTCCGGCCACGTCGGACAATTGCCTTGCCGGCAGGCTTTGATTGCCGCAAAGGTGGGCTTCCGCCTTTGTTTTCCTTTCGGCCTGAATTTGTCTGTTTCCCGAACCCAAGACGACAGCGCAACGCCGCCCGCGGCGATGCTTCTGATGCTTTGCGTCTATGTCTGCTTCACCTTTCTCGACACCTCCAGCAAATATCTGGTGCTGGCCGGCGTCTCGGCGCTGATCGTCGCCTGGACCCGTTTCACCGTGCATGTGCTGCTGGTCGGCCTTTTCCTGCGCGGCTGGCGCGAGCCGGCACGTTTTCGCGCCAACAACCTGACGGCGCATATCTTGCGCGGATGCATGCTTTTCGGCTCGACCATGTTCAACATCCTGGCACTCAAGACGCTGCAGCTGGCGGAGACCACGTCGATCTATTTCTTCGGCCCGATGGTCATCACCGCGCTTGCCGGGCCGCTGCTCGGCGAATGGGCCGGCTGGCGGCGCTGGCTGGCGATCCTCACCGGCCTTGTCGGTGTTCTGATCACCACCCGGCCCGGCGTGGGCGTGTTCGGCATCGGCCATCTATTCGCGCTCTGCTCGATGCTGTCGAACAGTTTCTACGTCATCATGACGCGGCGCATGTCGGCGACGGAAACGTCGGAAAGCCTGATCCTGTTCTCGGCGCTGGCGCCGTCGGTGCTGCTGGCCCCGATGCTTGCCTTCTCGCCTGCGCTGCCGCACGGCGGATTTCAATGGCTCATCGTCCTGATGCTGGGCGTCTTCGGGGCGGGCGGCCACTATTTGCTGGTCCGGGCCTATCGTCTGGCGACCACGACGCAGCTCGCGCCCTATCCCTATTCGCAGATGGTGTGGATGATCATTTCCGGCTGGCTGATCTTCCACCAGTTCCCCGATCGCTGGACGTTGCTGGGTGCTGCCATCATCGTTGCCAGCGGCCTCTACATCATCCACCGCGAGCACCGGCTTCGCGTCCGCAACTCCGCCTCGCTCGACACCGAAGCCGAGGCGCTGGCGAAAAAACTTTGATTTACGCCGAATCCGGTGGCATAAGGCCGTTTTAAAAAATTTAAAGATTTTGAATCCAAGGACCCTGGGGAGCGAAGGGCACTGGCACAGAAGATCAAGCTTTCGACGATCGCGGATGCGCTCGGCGTCTCCACGGCAACGGTATCGCTGGCGCTGCGCGACAGCCCGCTGGTCGCCGGCGCCACGCGCGAGCGCATCAAGGAGCACGCTCGCGCCATCGGCTATATCTACAACCGCCGCGCCGCCTCGCTGCGCACCTCGCGCTCCGGCATCGTCGGCGTCGTCGTGCACGACATCATGAATCCGTTCTTCGCCGAGATCCTGCGCTCGATCGAAAGCGAGCTCGACCGCAGCCGCCAGACCTTCATCCTGTCCAACCACTACGACCAGTTGGAAAAGCAGCGCACCTTCATCGACACGCTGCTGCAGCTCGGCGCCGATGGCGTCATCATGTCGCCGGCCATCGGCACGCCGGCCGAGGATATCATCATGGCCGAGGAAAACGGCCTGCCGGCGGTGCTGATCGCGCGCACCGTCGCCGGCGCCGACGTGCCGGTGTTCCGCGGCGACGATGCCTATGGCACCGCTCTTGCCACCAATCATCTGATCTCACTCGGCCACAAGCGCATCGCCATGGTCGGCGGCACCGACCAGACCTCGACCGGCCGCGACCGCTACCAGGGCTATCTCAACGCGATGGAGGCGGCCGGCCTGGAGGTGAAGCCGTCCTGGCGCATTCCCGGGCCACGCACCAAGCAGGCGGGTTTCGAGGCCGCGGGGCAGTTTCTGGCGCTGAAGGACAGGCCCACCGCCGCCTGCTGCTGGAACGATCTGGTCGCGATCGGGCTGATGAACGGCATCGCGCGCGCCGGCCTCGTGCCGGGCGTCGATATCTCCGTGACCGGCTATGACGATCTCGAGGAGGCGGCGATCGCGACGCCGGCCCTGACCACGGTCTGGAACGGTCAGCGCGAGGTCGGCCGCCGCGCCGCGAGCGCCTTGCTCGACAAATTGAACGGGCAGGCGGTGCGGCCCTCGCAGGAGCTGATCAAGCCGGAACTGCACGTGCGGCAGTCGACCGGCAAGCCGGTGGAGCGTGCATGACCAAGGCCGAAGGAAAATTGCCGGTCGCCATCCTGGTGCCGGGCGATTTCAACGACCATGCCGTTGGCCGCATCGACGAGACGTTCAAGCTTGTGCGGATCGAATGCGCCGACGCTGGGCTGGTGACGGACGAGATGCGCGCCACGGTGCGCGGCATCGCCTCCTATGCAGGCATCGACGCGGCGATGATCGACGCGCTGCCCGATCTCGAGATCATCGCCAGCTTCGGCGTCGGCTATGATTCGGTCGACGCCAATCATGCGGCGAAGCGAGGCGTCATGGTCACCAACACGCCCGACGTCTTGACCGAGGAGGTTGCCGACACCGCCATCGGCCTTTTGATCAACACCGTGCGCGAGCTCTACGCCGCGGAGAAATGGCTGCGCGATGGCGACTGGGTGGAGAAGGGCAATTATCGCCTGAGCCGGCTTACCTTGCGCGGCCGCAGCATTGGCATTTTCGGCATGGGCCGCATCGGCCGTGCCGTTGCCCGTCGCCTTGAAGCCTTCGGCCTGCCGATCGCTTACCACAACCGCCGCAAGGTCGAAGGCCTGCCTTACGAATATCATGCCACGCTCAAAGGCCTCGCCGAAGCCGTCGACACGCTGATCTGCATTGCCCCGGGCGGGGCCGCCACGGAGAAAGCGATCAATGCCGCGATCCTGTCGGCGCTGGGTTCGAACGGCGTTTTCGTCAACATCGGCCGCGGCTCGACGGTGGACGAGGCGGCGCTGGCCGCCGCCCTCGATAGCGGCACCATCGCGGCCGCCGGGCTCGACGTCTTTGCCGATGAGCCGAACGTGCCGCAGGCTCTGCTCGACGCTCCCAACACCTCGCTTCTGCCGCATGTCGGCTCGGCGTCGGACCACACCCGCCGCGCCATGGCCGATCTGTGCGTCGACAATCTCGTCGCCTGGTTCACCGAGCGCCGCCCGCTGACGCCCGTGCCGGAGACGCTCAACGTCAAGGCGCGCGTCTGAAGCGTTTCGCCGTTTCATGGAAACGGCGAACGGCCTATCTCTTTGTTTTGGTGCAATTCCGGACGGAAACCCGACCTGGAATTGCTCCAATCCGCACACGTCGCCACATCTATTAACGCCCACTTAACCCTTTGGAATGATTCTGCATATCTGGTTATGTGCGGAGAGACAGGGTGAAGCTGTTCGTTGGCTTGGCGGCGTCGGTCGCGTTGTTCGGGGGCGTTCAGTTCCTGCATGGCGGCAACGGCCAAAGCGTGGCCACGGAAGTCGCCCCGACAAACACTTACCGGCTGACCGCCAATGGCGATGAGGCGGCCTGCGCCATCCACCGCGGCGCCGAAGTCTCGGACGGTCTGTCGTTGCTTTCCGTCGCCCCGAACTGCCGCAAGCTGATGCCTGGCATTGAGCACGCGAAATTCTGGCGCGAACAGACCGACGGCTCGGTCGCCTTCAGCGAGAACGGCGTCGATCCGATCGTCGCCTTCGGCGTTGCCGATGGCGACGGTTATGAATCCTACGCGCCGGCCGCGCCACTTCTGGCGCTGAACACGGGCGAATAACCGCGGAACTGTCCGAGCTTACTCTGCCGCGGCGCGGGCACCTGTTTTCGCGGCCGCATGCAGGCGTACCGCATCGCCGAATGCGCGGAAGATCTTGTCGGAATTGCTGTCCGACTTCACCCAGTATTCGGGATGCCATTGCACGCCGACCGCGAAGGCGCGGGCATCCCTGACGGAGACTGCTTCGATCGTGCCGTCGCTAGCCAAAGCCTCGACCTGGAGCCTGGGGCCCAGCAGGTCGATCGCTTGGCGATGCAGGGAATTCACCTTGATTTCACCAGCGCCGAACACGCCGGCAAGGCAGCTTCCGGGCTTGATCGAAATCGTCTGGTGGATGCCGAAGCGCTCGTCCTGATTGTCGCTCACCGGCGCGCGGTGGTCGAGCGAGCCCTCGCGCTCCTGGATCTCGGTGCCCAGCGTGCCGCCGAGCGCCACGTTGAGCTCCTGGATGCCGCGGCAGATGGCTAAAAGCGGCACGCCGCGCTCGAGTGCCTTGCGGATCAGCGGCAGCGTGGTGGCATCGCGCGCCGGATCGTAAGGACCGTTGGCCTCGCTCGGGTCCCCGCCATAGAGCGAAGGATGCACATTGGACTTCGAGCCCGTCACCATGACGCCGTCGACCGACGACAGCAATTCATCGAGGTCGAGCCGATCGCCGAAGGACGGCACCAGCAAGGGGAACACGCCGGCGCCCGCGACTGCGGCTTCCAGATATTGCTGGGGGGCTGCGTGCCAGGTGTAATTGTCGAACTGGCGGACGTCGGTCGAGACGGCGACGAGCGGCTGCTGCATTTTGGGTTTGGTTTCCATCAGGCCAAGGAATTGTTCTGCCTATAAAATAAGCGATCCGTCGCGGCTTTTCCATGGCAAGTTTGGCCGCCTCGCATAGGCCAGCGAAGAGAACGTTAGACTATAGTTGCAGGCGGTTGCGGAATGGCGGCAACCTCGGCCCGCGGCGCTGGACTCGACTTCTTGCCTGTGTATGTTTCTCCCCCAACCGATCAGGGCACCGAGGATGCCCTCGCATCGGTCAGCTGATCCGCAAGGGAGGAACTTAATGGATCGTCGTTCATTCATTCGCAAGGCCGGCGCGTCCGGGGTGGGCGCCGCCGCCGCGGCCGCGGCACTTGCCACGCCGGCCATTGCGCAGTCCAACCCGAAAGTGACCTGGCGGCTTGCGTCATCCTTCCCGAAGTCGCTCGACACGATCTATGGCGGCGCTGAAGTCTTCTCCAAGATGCTGTCTGAGGCGACCGACGGCAATTTCCAGATCCAGGTCTTCGCTTCGGGCGAGCTGGTGCCCGGCCTGCAGGCCGCCGACGCCGCCGCCGCTGGCACCGTCGAAGCGGCGCATACGGTCGCCTATTATTACTGGGGCAAGGATCCTACCTGGGCGCTCGGCGCCGCCGTGCCGTTCTCGCTCAACGCGCGCGGCATGAATGCCTGGCACTATCATGGCGGCGGCATCGACCTGTTCAACGAATTCCTTGGGGCGCAAGGGTTGTTCGGCCTGCCGGGCGGCAACACCGGCGTCCAGATGGGCGGCTGGTTCCGCAAGGAAATCAACAGCGTCGCCGATCTGTCGGGCCTCAAGATGCGCATCGGCGGCTTTGCCGGCAAGGTCGTCGAGAAGCTCGGCGTGGTGCCGCAGCAGATCGCCGGCGGCGACATCTACCCGGCACTGGAAAAGGGCACCATCGACGCAGCCGAATGGGTCGGCCCCTATGACGACGAGAAGCTCGGCTTCTACAAGGTCGCGCCCTATTACTACTATCCCGGCTGGTGGGAAGGCGGCCCGACCGTCCACCTGCTCTTCAACAAGGTAAAATACGAAGAACTTTCGCCGACTTACAAATCGCTGGTGCGCACCGCGGCGCAGGCCGCGGACGCCAATATGCTGCAGAAATACGACTATGTGAATCCGCCGGCGGTGCGGCGGCTGGTGGCCGGCGGCGCCAAGCTCAGGCCATTCAGCCAGGAGATCATGGCGGCCTGCTTCGAGAAGGCCAACGAGGTCTATGCCGAGATGGAATCCAACAACGCGCCGTTCAAGAAGATCTGGGAGTCGATCAAGGCCTTCCGCAAGGAGCACTATCTCTGGGCCCAGGTCGCCGAATACAATTACGATACCTTCATGATGGTGCAGCAGCGCAACGGCAAGCTGTAGGCCCAGTCCCTTCTCCCCGTCACTATATGGGGAGAAGGTCCCGGCAGGGGGATGAGGGGCGGCGCCGGCTTCGGCAGTTTAGAAATTCCCCCTGAAGAGAGGCGCTGGGGGCACAAACGATGGAAGATCTTAACCCCGGCCCGGCACCACCAGCACCTTGACCTCGCCCGGCGCCGGCGGGTTGGCGATGACCTGGGGCGCTTCCTCCAGGCTGACCTGCTTCGAGATCAGCCGGTCGATTTCGATCGCGCCGGAGGCGATCAGCTGAGCCGCCCGGCCATGCGTGAACGGGTTGAGGAAGGAACCCAGCACTTTCAATTCCCTGAACAGCAGATCGAACGGCTCGATCTCCACCTTCATGCCCTGCGGCACGACGCCGACGATGACGACCGTGCCGCCGGCACGAGCCATCCGCAGCGACTGCTCGACCGTGTCGCGCACGCCGGCGCATTCCAGCACCACGTCGACGCCGCCAGGCGCCAGGCCGTTCGGCCCGGCGATGGCCGCGATTGGGTCACAGGCGCTTGGATCGACCGTCGCGGTCGCTCCGAGCTCCTCGGCGAGCGCGCGGCGCGAGGCCTGCCTGGTCGACAAGATGATGGTCGTCGCCCCCGCGAGCTTGGCCAACTGAACGACGAGCAGGCCGATGACGCCGCCGCCGAGCACCACGACGGACGCCCCCGGCCGGATCGCGGCAAGGTCGATGCCGTGCAGGCAGCAGGCCAGCGGTTCGCAGAAGGCGCCATGCGTCGGCTTGAGATTTGCCGGCAGCCGGAAGGCCTGCTTCTGCGGCATCAGCACATAGTCGGCAAAGCCGCCGTCGCGGTGGATGCCGATGGCCCTGAGATTGCTGCACAGATTGACGCGGCCGGCATGGCAGTGGGCACAGCGCCCGCAGGCGATGTTGGGATCGCCGGTGACGCGGTCGCCGACGACAATGCCTGACACCGCCTCGCCGACGGCTTCGACGATGCCGGAGAATTCATGGCCGAGCGTCACCGGCGGCGTGCAGGGAAATTCGCCATGGAAAAGGTGCCGGTCGGTGCCGCAGACGCCGCAGGCCTCGATCCGCACGAGAACGTCTTCCGGCCCGGGAACGGGTTTGGGGACCTCTCGCAACCCTATGCTGCCCACTGCCTCCAACCGTATGGCTCTCATGGCGATAACCTCAATTGAACTTCGGCGGCTGCGAGAGATCGGGCGCCGGCGCCGCCGGCCTGGCCGGCGCATCGCCAAAGCTCGGCGGCTGCGACAGGTCGGGCGTGCCGGGTGCCGCTGGCGCGCTGCCATTGGATGGCGCCGCTCCATTATTGTTCGCCGGGGGCGTTCCGAGCGGCGACAGCGAAGGCATGTCGGGCAGCCTGAGGTCGATGGTGCTGGGCTCCGCCGCGGCGCCCTTGTAGCGCATGACCATCTGCGGGAAGGCGATGGTCAGCCCGATCATGATCACCTGGATCAGGACGAACGGCACGGCGCCCCAATAGATCTGGCCGGTGGTAACCGGCGCGACCTGCTTGCCGGTGATCCGGTCGAGGTAAGGCACGCGGGCCGCGACCGAGCGCAGATAGAACAGCGCGAAGCCGAAGGGCGGATGCATGAAGCTCGTCTGCATGTTGACACCGAGCAGCACGCCGAACCAGATCAGGTCGATGCCGAGCTTGTCCGCCGCCGGCGCCAAGAGCGGGACGATGATGAAGGCGAGCTCGAAGAAATCGAGGAAGAAGGCGAGCACGAAGACCAGGATGTTGACGCCGATTAGGAAGCCGGTCTCGCCGCCAGGCAGCGAGGTCAGCAGATGCTCGACCCAGATATGGCCGTTGACGCCGTAGAAGGTGAGCGAGAACACGCGCGCGCCGATCAGGATGAACAGCACGAAGGCGGAAAGCCGGGTCGTCGAGGCCAGCGCCTGATTGACGACGTCCATCGTCAGGCGGCCCTTCATCGCTGCCATGATGAGCGCGCCGACGGCGCCCATGGCGCCGCCTTCGGTCGGCGTGGCGATGCCGAGGAAGATCGTGCCCAGCACCAGGAAGATCAGCGCCAGCGGCGGGATCAGCACGATCACCACCTGCTGCGCCAGCTTGGACATGAGGTTGAGTCCCAGCCGCTGGTCCGCGATGGCGACGACATAGATGACGATGACGCCGACAGCGAAGCCGAGGATATCGGCATTGTCGCCGTGATTCGGCGCAAGGTAGCGATAGGCCGCGTAGGAAATCGCGCCCGTCACCAAAAGTGCGACCAGCAGAGATATCACGCCGTGGCCGAGGGTACGGGCTTCGAGCGGCAGCGCCGGCATCGAGTTCGGCCGGACGATCGACATGATCAGGATGTAGAGCATGTAGATGCCGGTCAGCACGAGGCCGGGGATCAACGCGCCGGCATACATGTCGCCGACCGAGCGTCCCAGCTGGTCGGCGAGCACGATCAGCACCAGCGACGGCGGGATGATCTGGGCGAGCGTGCCGGAGGCCGCGATGACGCCGGAAGCCACGCGGCGGTCATAGCCGTAGCGCAGCATGATCGGCAGCGAGATCAGTCCCATGGCGATGACGGAAGCGGCGACCACGCCGGTCGTGGCGGCAAGCAGCGCGCCGACAAAGACCACCGCATAGGCAAGCCCGCCGCGGATCGGCCCGAACAGCTGGCCGATCGTGTCGAGCAGGTCCTCGGCCATGCCGGACCGTTCGAGCACGATGCCCATGAAGGTGAAGAAGGGTATCGCCAGCAGCGTGTCGTTGGACATCACCCTGGTGCCGTAGAAATTGTCCGGCAGCGCATGCAGCAGCGGCCAGGCAAGGTTGATCGACCCGCCTGAATAGGGCGAGACCAGCACGCCGATGAAGAAGAACAGCAAGCCGTTGGCGGCGAGCGAGAAGGCGACGGGGTAGCCGATCAAAAGAAAGATGACCAGCGAGGCGAACATGATCGGCGCCATGTTCTGCGCGATGAATTCGATCACGGACGGACCTCGCCCGCGATCGCCTTGGCCTCTTCGGCCAGCGCCTCCGCCTCGAGCTTGGCCTGGTCATGCGCCGACACGAAGGGATTGGGATCGTCCATGTCGCCGCGCATGATGGCGATCTTCTTGATGATCTCGGAAACGCCTTGCAGCGCGAGCAGGAAGAAACCGACCAGAAGGATGGCCTTGGCCGGCCACACGATCAGCCCGCCGGCATTGGTCGACATCTCGCCGCTGCGGAAGGACAGCGACACATAGGGCACGAAATAGATCACCATCAGCACCACGAAGGGCATCAGGAAGAACAGGTGGCCGAGGAGGTCGATCCAGTGCTGCACCCGCCGCGAGAGCATGCCGTAGACAATGTCGATGCGGATATGGTCGTTCTGCTTCAGCGTGTAGGCGGCGGCCAGCATGAAGGCGCCGCCGAACAGGTACCACTGCAACTCCAGCCACGCGTTGGAGGACGTGTCGAACATCTTGCGGATGACGGCATTGCCGGCGCTCACCAGGATCGCGAGCAGGATCAGCCAGGAAACCCAGCGGCCGATGAACTCGTTGATGCGGTCGACCGTCCTGGATAGAGCGAGCAGCCCTGCCATGCATATCCTCCCTGGCCATGCGGCGCGCCCGATTCCCCCTCCGGTGTCGCATCGCTTGGCCCAACGGTATGCAGTGCGTGGTCCGGCAGGTCAACATGACAGGCAGGACGAAACGGGCACGGCGGCGGAAACCCCGCTGGCTCACCGAACGTCATGCAACCAAAGTCTGATGGTTCAGGCGATCTTGGCCTGGTCGCGACCGGCGCCGATCAGCACCAGCATGGCGACGAGGAAGAGATAGATCCAGGCGTCGCGCCATTCGAGCGGGAAATAGCCGGCCCAAAGCGATTCCGCCATGCCGAAAGCCGCGGCGCCAAGCGCCGCCTTGAGCGGCGACAGATAGCCTCCGACCGCCGTCACGAACAGGATTTTGAGGCCGTAGATCAGCCCGGTGCCGAAGGAGACATTGCCGTAATAGAGGCCGGCAAGCACGCCGGCCAGGGCGGCGCATAAGCCGCCGAACAGCACGGCAAGGCGGAACACAGCGCGCACATCGACACCGCACATCGCCGCCGCTTTCGGATCGTCGGAGACGGCGCGCCAGGCGCGGCCGAAGCGCGAATGCCAAAACAGCCAAGCCGCCAGCGCCACCACCGCGATCACGCCCGCGCAATCGAGCAGCTGGATGACGGTGAGCGTGACCTTGAAGCCGTCGCCCTCAGCGAAGATCACGGGGTTGGCGAGCATCGGCGGCAGCCAGAGATCGTGCGTGTCGGCGGCGATGCGGCTCGCCTCCGACAGGAATAGGAGGATGCCGAGCGTCGTCACCACGATGGCGTTGGGCGAGCGGTCGGCGAGCCTCTCGAAAACGCTGCGCGACAACACGTGGCTGATCAGCGCCGCATAGAGAACAGCCGCAACCACGCCGAGCGCCACCGCGGCGGCCAGCGTCAGCCACAGCGCCTGGTAGCCGAAAGCGGCGGTCAGGATCATCGTCTGGCCGCAGAAGGCGAACAACGCGCCATAGGCGAGGTTGGTCCGATGCAGGATGCCGTTGGTCAGCACATAGCCGAAGGCGAGCAGCGCATAGAGCGCGCCCGAATGCAGCCCGTTCAGCACCTGCTGGAAGAAATAGAGCATGCGGCATCCCACGGGTCGCATGACGCGACCCTGCATGGACCGTTGCATTCGGAATCTAACTTGTCAAATGCGTTTTATCGGTTAGATTCCCGCGCATGACAGTCTCCTGGACCCCGCACCGTTTCACCGGTGGCATCCTTGCGCTCGATACGGCGAACACCGTCGTATTGCGCAACGATCCGGAAAAAACCTTCGACCGTTTCGACGACCCGGCCGAGATCGCCCGTTTCGCCGAGGCGGCGAGCGGCTTTCGCGCCGCCGAACTCGGCGGCAGGCGGCTGCGGGCGCCGGAGCCGGGCGAGATAAAGCAAGCCGTCATCTCGATTCGCGAAACGACCGATCGCCTGTTTCGCCACGCCGTGTCGAACGGCGCGCTCGCGACCAGCCACCTACCTGATTTCCTCACGGCCTGCGCCGGAGGCCTGTCCGGCAGCGAGACCGAGATCGGAACGCCTGGCCAGCCTTTCGGCGATCCGCAAACGCCGATCGCCTTCGAGGCGGCTTTGGCCGTTTCGGCCCTGTCGCTGCTGCGCGACGAAACGGTGGCGAGGCTGAGGATCTGTCCCAATTGCAGCTGGCTGTTCGTCGACCGCAGCCGCAACGCCAGCCGTCTCTGGTGCGACATGGCCGTTTGCGGCAACCGTCAGAAGGCAAACCGCTATTACCGCCGCCGTACAGCGGCGAGGGAGGTTCCCAATGCTTAGCAAACTGTCGCGTTCGGCTCTGGTCGGCGCCGCCCTGATCGCTGCAATCGCGCTCGGCGCCTGCCGCGACACCGGCAACGACCAGCTCTTTGCCATCTCCGGCAAGCTGTTCGAGTTCAATTACCGGCTGGCCATTGCCACCTATGTCATCACGCTGAAGCCGCTGCGCCCGATGGTCGACGGCCAGGTCGCGGTGGTGAGCTTCCAGAACCCGGCCGGCGGCGACCCGCTCATCGTCAACCAGAAGATCTGGCCGAAGCTGCCCCACATCACGCTCACCAGTCCACCGCTCTCCTGCGTGGTCAAGGACAAGCCCTACAGCGTCTCGATCCGCATCGAGGATGCGAGCGGCACGTTGCTGCAGAGCATCGACACCACCATGACCTCGTCGGAGGACCAGACCATGCTGCCGGATCGGCCGCTGGTGATCGGGCCGAACTACGAGCTGAATTCCGATCTGGCCGGCCATCCCGACGGCAGGCTGCCGGGCGAACCGAAGCCGGATTGCTCGAAAGCGACCTGAAACGCCGGCGCTCGCGCGAAATTTTTATTCCTCAGGAAGCGGTTAGCATGATCTTGTATGCGCCGCCGGCCACTCGCCAGACCGTTTGTTGCGTGTTATCTGGCTCCTGCGATTTTGTTTGACCTCTCCCGCAAGGGAAGAAAGACTGCGGCGTCCCACTCCGACGTTGGCTGCCTGATTTGAGGCGCCTCCGCAGAGGAAATACCTGATGACGCTGCACGACGTCGCGCTCGACGACAAGTTCGACCTTGGCAAGGAGAGCGTCTTCCTGTCCGGCGCGCAGGCGGTCGTGCGCATGCTTCTGATGCAGCGCGAGCGTGATCGCCGCGCCGGCCTCAACACGGCAGGCTTCGTCTCCGGCTACCGCGGCTCGCCGCTTGGCGGCCTCGACATGCAGCTGTGGCGGGCCAAGAAGCAGCTCGCGCAAGCCGACATCGTCTTCCAGCCCGGCCTTAACGAGGAGCTCGCCGCCACCGCCTGCTGGGGCTCTCAGCAGACCGAATTGCTGGGCGAGGGCACGCATGACGGCGTCTTTTCGGTCTGGTACGGCAAGGGGCCGGGCGTCGACCGTTCCGGCGACGTCTTCCGCCACGCCAATCTAGCCGGCTCGTCGAAGCATGGCGGCGTGCTCGCCCTGATGGGCGACGACCATATGGCCGAATCCTCGACCAACGCGCACGCCACCGAATTCCTGTTCGTCGACACCATGGTGCCGATCCTCAATCCGGCCGGCGTCCAGGAGATCATCGACTACGGCCTCTACGGCTTTGCCATGTCGCGCTTTGCAGGCACCTGGGCGGCGATCAAATGCGTCAAGGACAACATCGAATCGACGGCCTCGGTCGACGCCTCGATCGAGCGTCTGGGCATCGTCATTCCCGAATTCGACATGCCGCCGGGCGGGCTGAACATCCGCCACGAGATCGACATGCTCGGCCAGGAAGAGCGGCTGCATGAGTACAAGCGCGCCGCCGCTTCCGCCTTCATCCAGGCCAATGGTCTCAACCGTGTAGTCTATTCCGGCGGCCGCAATCCCAAGCTCGGCGTCATCACCATCGGCAAGAGCTATCTCGATGTCCGCCAGGCGCTGGAGGATATCGGCATCGACGAACAGGCCGCCAACCGCATCGGCATCCGCCTGTTCAAGGTCGGCTGCCCGTGGCCGCTCGATTTCCAGCATATCGCCGAGTTCGCCCGCGGCCTCGACACCATCGTCGTCGTCGAGGAAAAGCGCTCGCTGATCGAGGTGCAGCTGCGCGAGAACCTCTACGGCACCGCCACGCAGCCGGTGATCGTCGGCAAGAAGGACGAGCGCGGCGACTGGCTGTTTCCGGCCAAGGGCGCGCTCGACCCCAACGAGATCGCCATCGCGCTCGGCGAGCGGATCCTGCGCACCATCGGCCCGTCGGAGGAGATCGCCGCGCGGGTGGCGAAGCTGCGCCAGTTCCAGGCGATGCTCGCCGACACCGTCGATATCGGTTCGCGCACGCCCTTCTTCTGCTCGGGCTGCCCGCACAATTCCTCGACCAAGGTGCCGGACGGCTCATTGGCCGCCGCCGGCATCGGCTGCCATTTCATGGCGCTGTGGATGGACAGGAACACCGTCGGCTTCACCGCCATGGGCGGCGAGGGCGCGCAATGGGTCGGCCAGGCGCCGTTCTCGAAGCGCGGCCACATCTTCCAGAACCTCGGCGACGGCACCTACAACCATTCCGGCGTGCTGGCGATCCGCTTCGCGCTGTCCTCCGGCGCCAACATCACCTACAAGATCCTCTACAACGATGCGGTGGCGATGACCGGCGGCCAGCCGCATGAGGGTGGCCTGACCGTCGACATGATCGCGAGACAAGTGCGAGCCGAGGGCGTCGACCGCATCGCCGTCGTCACCGACGAGCCGGACAAATATGCCGGCAAGGCCGATTTCCCGGCCGGCATCAGCATCCATCATCGTGACGACCTCGATCTCGTCCAGCGCGAATTGCGCGACGTGCAGGGTGTTTCGGTGCTCATCTACGACCAGACCTGTGCCGCCGAAAAGCGCCGGCGCCGCAAGCGCGGCACCTTTCCCGATCCCGACAAGCGCGTCTTCATCAACGAACTGGTCTGCGAAGGCTGCGGCGACTGCGGCGTGCAGTCGAATTGCGTCTCCATCCAGCCGGTCGAGACGGAATTCGGCCGCAAGCGCCGGATCGACCAGTCGAGCTGCAACAAGGATTTTTCCTGCCTCAACGGTTTCTGCCCGTCCTTCGTCACCGTGCATGGCGGCAAGATCAGGAAGGCCGAAGGCATCGCCGGCAGGGCCGATCCTCTCGACGGCGTGCCGGCGCCGGCCGAGTTCCGCATGGCCAACCAGGGCTGGGCGGCGATCATCGACGGGGTGGGCGGCACCGGCGTCGTCACCGTCGGCGCGGTGCTTGGCATGGCCGCGCATCTGGAAGGCAAGGGCTGCGGCATGATCGACATGGCGGGCCTCGCCCAGAAGGGCGGCTCGGTCTTCACCCATGTCCGCATCGCCCTGACGCCCGAGGACATCCACGCCATTCGCGTTTCAGCCGGCAAGGCCGACCTCGTGCTCGGCTGCGACCTCGTCGTCTCCGGCGCCAAGAAGGTGCTGGGCGCGGTGCGCGAGGGCCACACCATCTTCCTCGCCAATACTGCCGAGATCATGCCTGGCGAATTCACCCGTTCCGCCGACTTCTCGCTGCCGGTCGAGCGGCTGAAGAAGGCGATCCGGGCGGCTGCGGGCGACGACAAGGCGCATTTCTTCGACGCAACCCGCACGGCGACGGCCTTGTTCGGCAATTCGCTCGGCGCCAACATGTTCATGCTCGGCTTCGCCTTCCAGCATGGCGGCCTGCCGCTTTCGGCGGAAGCGGTTGAAAAGGCGATAGAATTGAACGGCGAAGCGGTGGCGATGAACATCGCCGCCTTCCGCTGGGGCCGCCGCGCCGCGCACCAGCCCGATTTCGTGCGTGGCCTGGTCAGCCAGACGGGCAAGCCGGCGTCCCGACCGGCCGAGACGCTGGACGATGTGATCGCCCGCCGCGTCGCCTTCCTTACCGCCTATCAGAACGCCGCCTATGCCAGGCGCTACGCCGACCGCGTGGCGACGTTGCGCGCCGCCGAAGCCAAGGCCGTGCCCGGCTCGTCCGTGGTGACCGAGGCCGTCGCCAGGAACCTCTTCAAGCTGATGGCGATCAAGGACGAGTATGAGGTGGCGCGACTCTACACCGACGGCACTTTCGCCGCCGACCTCGCCAAGCAGTTCCAGGGCTACGACAAGCTCGAGTTCCATCTCGCGCCGCCGATCCTCGGGCGGCGCGGCAATGACGGCAAGCCCCGGAAATCGAGCTTCGGCCCATGGATGATGAAGGGTTTCCGGCTGCTGGCGGCGATGAAGGGCCTGCGCGGCACCGCCTTCGACCTTTTCGGCTACACGGCCGAGCGGCGCATCGAGCGGCAGTCGCTGAGGCAGTACGAGGCCGATCTTGACCTGATCGCCGGCGCGCTGGCGCCGGGCAGGATGGAAGCCGCGACCGCTCTGGCCTCCGTGCCGGCGCTCATCCGCGGCTACGGCCACGTCCGGCAGGCCAGCGCCGAGAAGGCGGCGGGCGAGCGCTCGCGACTGATCGAGCGTCTGGCTCAGGCTCCGGCGGAGCCGGCGCTTCGGGCAGCGGAATGATCGCGCCGGCGCGTTGACGCCGCGCCAAACCCCCTGAATTTTCCGATCTGTCCCGTCTGCCGCAATCCTCTGCAACCGTAGCCGAGCGCCGTTCTAAGCCTTTCTTAAGGCAGGTGTGGCATGACAAGGCGTAGTGTTGGGCCAACGGCATGGGTAGAACAAAGACCGAGAACATCCCGGCGGATGTTTATATCCAGTTTGTGCGGTCGTTGTTCGACAACGCGCACATGCTGGTGATCGGTGGCGTTTGCTACTGGATCCTCGGATTCATGATCTATTGGCGGACGCACAATCCGCTGTTTCTGGCCTTTTCTTTCGGCCTGCTCTCCATCAGCCTTTTCCGTTACTTCGGCATTCGCACCTTCCTGAAGGCAGGCGGCACCATAGCCAATGTCGAAGAGGCCAGGCGGTGGGAGCGCATCTATATCCTCAAGGGCAGCCTGCAGGGCCTGGGCCTGGGTTCGCTGTGCTTCATATCGATCTACGTTTACCCCGATCCCTTCGCCGAGCTGGCCGCGACGTCGCTGACGATCGCGACCCTGGTCACGGTTGTCGGCCGCAACTACGGCTCTCCGCAGATGGTACGGATTTTCTCCGTGACCTTCATCGGTCCGGCCGCGCTCGGACTTCTGCTGCGCATGGATTTCCCGTCGGTCCTGCTCGGCCTGATGATCATCCCGCTGACTTTCATAACCATCAACAGCGCCGACCATGTCCGCGACGTGCTCTTCTCCGCCGTCATCGGCCACAAGCAGGCCAGGAACCTGACGCGCCGGTTCGATCGCGCGCTCAACACCATGTCGCACGGCCTGGTCATGCTGGGGCCGGACGGGCGCGTCGCGGTGGCCAATGCCGAAGCCGCCCGCCTGATGTCGCTGAAATCGGGCGATGCCTTGCTCGGACGCTCGATCCACGGTCTTTTGATGCGCGGCGTCGCCGGTGGCATGCTGGCTCCGAAAGACTGCCGCTACATCGAGGCGCAGCTGACGCGCGCCTTGCGCGAAGGCCGCGACCGCAAGGTGCTCGTTTCGCTGGCCAACGGCCAGCACTACGAATTCTCCGCCCGCGAAGGCAGCCAGGAACTGGGCGTCATCACCTTCGAGGATGTGACGGCCCGCGTCGAGGCGGAGGAAAAGATCCGCTTCATGGCGCGCTACGACAATTTGACCGGGCTGCCGAACCGCGCCTATTTCCACGAACTGGTCGGCGAGGCGATGGCCTCTGGCGACCAGGACCGGCTGTGCGGCCTCGCGGTGCTCGATCTCGACGACTTCAAGAGCGTCAACGACACGCTCGGCCATCCGGTCGGCGACGGGCTGATCTATGCCGTGGCCGAGCGCCTCGCGGCGATTGCCGGACCGGGCATCACCGTCAGCCGCTTCGGCGGCGACGAGTTCATGATCTTCTTCGACCGTGTCGAGGACGAGAGCCATCTCAGCACCCTGCTTGACCAGATTTTCGCGGACCTGCAGGGCGAGGTGGACGTTGCCGGCCACGGCTTGCGCATCCAGACCAGCGGCGGCGCGGTGCTTTCCAGGGTCAAGGACACCGACGCGGACGCCATGATCGTCAAGGCGGACCTTGCCCTCTACAAGGCCAAGGAACTCGGCAAGAACAGCTGGCGGCTGTTCGAGGCGGCCATGGATGCCGCCTTCCGCAATCGCCAGTTGATGAAGGCCGACCTGCGCAATGCCGTGCAGGCCAGGGAATTGCGCGTCGTCTACCAGCCGATCGTGGCTGTCAGCACCATGCGCATCGCCAGTTGCGAGGCGCTCTGCCGCTGGGACCATCCCGACCTCGGCCCGATCTCGCCCAGCGTCTTCATCCCGCTCGCCGAGGAGATGGGCATCGTTTCCGACATCAGCACTTTCGTGCTGGAGGCCGCGTGCGCCGAATGCGCCAAATGGCCGGCCCAGACCAGCGTGTCGGTCAACCTGTCGGCCAAGGATTTCCGCAGTCGCGACATCGTCCAGAAGGTCAGGGACGCATTGGCCAAGTCGGGACTGGCGGCGCACCGGCTCGAAATCGAGGTCACGGAGACCGCGCTGCTCGACGACAAATCGCTGACGCGCGAGTCGATCGAGGAACTGAAGGCGCTCGGCGTGCGCATCGCGCTTGACGACTTCGGCACCGGCTACTCCAGCCTGAGCTATCTCCACAAGCTCCCGCTCGACAAGATCAAGATCGACCGCTCGTTCCTGGTCGATGTGAACCAGAACCGGCAGTCGCTCGATCTGCTGAAGGGCATCGTCAGCCTGTCCCGGACGTTGGGTCTTTCGGTCACCATCGAAGGGGTTGAGACCTTCGAGCAACTGAAGACGCTGGTTCATTTGGTCAAGCCGGACTTCGTGCAGGGCTTTCTCTTCGGCGCCGCGCTCAGCGCGTCCGGCATCGAGACGATGTCGAGCGTCACATGGCCGTTTGCCGCGGACCTTCACATCGCCGGCAAAAGAACAGCCAGCTAAGAAGCAAATCCAGTGCGAAGCGGTTTCTCGTCCGGAATTGCGTCAAACAAGAGCAAATCCAGGAAAAGTGCGAAGCGGTTTTCCGTCCGCAATTGCGTCAAACAAGAGAAAATCCAGGAAAAGTGCGAAGTGGTTTCCCGTCCGGAACTGCGCTGAAATAGAGAGCAATCGCAGAAAAAATGGAACCCGGGTTTCCGTCTGGAGCGGATATGCGTTTCGTGAAACGATAGCCGTTCCGGCGTAGTATAATTCTGTGATGCACTGACGCTTTCAAGCTCTGGATACGGATTGATCTTGATGACCCGCCGTCAGGCCGGATCAGACAATCGCTGGCTGGGGTATTTGTTTTTTCGCGTGTAAGATCGATGAAAACGATCGCAGCTATTAAGGTTAACAGACGGTAAATCAGCAATCTCGAATTTTCAGCTTGTGTCTCATTTCAACTCGAATAGCTTGTTCGCAGGCGGAATTCGAGGACGGACAATAATGGAAGCTGCGGCTAAGGGTGCGTCGGCTGGCGCCAGCTCAAAGGCTGATTCCCTGCTCAACCGAACGATGATGCAGCTCCTGGAGCATGTCGAATATCGCCTCATCACCGGGGGCGAGGATCTGGAAGCGATCTACCGGCTTCGATATCAGTCCTACCTCAAATCAGGCATGTGCGGTCCGATCGCCAGCGGGATGTTCGAGGATCGCTGGGATAATCTTCCCAACTCCTACCGCTTCGGCGTCTATTGTTACGGCGAATTGGTCAGCACATTGCGCTTTCACTATATTTCCAGTGAACAGCCATACTCACCTTCGGTGGACGCCTATCCGGAAGTGTTGCTCCCGCGGCTCGCCCGGGGGGAAACCTTCATCGACGGCACCCGCTTCGCAACCGATCCCGATGCCGCGCCGGCGCCCGGCGTTCTGCCTTTCCTGACGCTCAGGATCGCCATGGTGGCCTCCAATTATTTTGGCCAGGACTCGGTGCTGACTCCGGTCAAGGTCGAGCATTCTCATTTCTATGCCCGGTTCTTCAATGCCGTGCAGAAGAGCGAAGCCAAGCAGTTCCCGGGCGTTCTTGCTCCGATCGCGCTGTTCGAGATCCCTGCCGGCGAGAATATGCGCCGCACGCTCGAGCGGTTCCCGTTCTACAATTCGACGCCGATGGAGCAGCGGCTGATGTTCGGCAATCCGGCCATCAACCGGCTGACGCCCCTCTCCATTCTGCCGACGGCGAAATACTATCGCGCCGCTGCCTGAACGCAGGCCATGAACCTTTCGCCGGCTGCGCCGTTATCAAGGTCGCACCACGGTCTGCCAGGCGATCGCGCCTGTCACAGGAAAGGATCCCCGCATGACCATCCACTCGCTCGCGCTGACGCCGCTGATCTCGCTGATCGCCGGCGTACTGATCCTGGTGATGCCTCGGCTCCTCAACTACATCGTCGCGCTTTACCTGATCGTTGTCGGTCTGCTCGGCCTTTTTCCCCACCTCGCCAGCTGAAATCCCGCGCCGGCCGCGTGGACACAGCCGCGGCATTCAATTTCAACTTTCGTTTGAGGCTGTTGTCGCCGGCTGTGCGGCAATAGCGCCATTGCTCTTGGTTCGGCTTTTCGCTATGTGCCTCAAAGGCATTTTCGAAGGGGTACTTCCATGGCTGATCACACGCCGACCGGTCCTGTCGAGCTGGGCGCGCAAATGGACTATGCCGAGCACGACCGTACCTACAAGGGCTTCCTCGGTCTTGCCAAATACGGCTCGCTGTTCTGTGCCGCCATCCTTATCGCAATGGCCTTCGGCTTCTTCGTCGGCGGCTTCTTCTCGGCGACCGTCCTGTTCATCCTGATCATGGCCGTCGGCACTCTCATTCTGCGGTAGACTTCCCAAGCCCATTGCCCTCGACGTCGCCGGACGTCCGGCCGACGCCTTGCGCAATCAAGGTTCCAGCCGAAAGGATCATCCGGTGGGACAAATAGTATTCATCCCTCGTGAGGTTGACCCGAACGAGCCGCGCGTCGCGGCCTCGCCGGAGACGGTCAAGCGCCTGACGGGTCTCGGCTTCGACGTGATCGTCGAGAAGGGCGCCGGCCTCGGCTCCCGCATCCCCGACCAGGACTTCACTGCTGCCGGCGGTGCGATCGGAACGGCGGCCGACGCCAAAAGGGCCGATGTCGTGCTGAAAGTGCGCCGGCCGACGGATCCGGAGCTCAAGGGCTACAAGTCGGGCGCCGCCGTGATCGCCATCATGGATCCCTACGGCAACGATGCCGCGGTGGCCGCGATGGCCAAGGCCGGCATCACCGCCTTTTCCATGGAGTTCATGCCGCGCATCACCCGTGCGCAATCGATGGACGTGCTGTCCTCGCAGGCCAACCTCGCCGGCTACCAGGCGGTGATCGATGCCGCCGCCGAATATGACCGCGCGCTGCCGATGATGATGACGGCGGCCGGCACCGTGCCGGCGGCCAAGACCTTCATCATGGGGGTCGGCGTCGCCGGCCTGCAGGCCATCGCCACCGCGCGCCGCCTCGGCTCTGTCGTCACCGCCACCGACGTGCGCCCGGCGGTGAAGGAGCAGGTGCAGTCGCTCGGCGCAAAATTTCTGGCGGTCGAGGACGAGGAGTTCAAGGCGGCCGAGACGGCCGGCGGCTACGCCAAGGAAATGTCGAAGGAATACCAGGCCAAGCAGGCGGCGCTCACCGCCGAGCACATCGCCAAGCAGGACATCGTGATCACCACCGCGCTGATACCGGGCCGTCCGGCGCCGAAGCTGGTCTCGGCCGCCATGGTTGCCTCGATGAAGCCGGGCTCGGTGATCGTCGATCTAGCGGTAGAGCGCGGCGGCAATGTCGAGGGCGCGGTGCCGGGCAAGGTCGTGATGACCGAGAATGGCGTCAAGATCGTCGGCCACCTCAACGTGCCGGGCCGTGTCGCCGCATCCGCCTCGCTGCTCTACGCCAAGAACCTCTACGCCTTCCTCGAGACGATGGTCGACAAGACGACCAAGCAGCTTGCCATCAAGCGCGACGATGAGCTGGTCAAGGCGACCATGCTGACCGACGGCGGCAAGGTGGTGCATCCGAACTTCGCCAAGGCGGTCGAGCAGCCGCGCACCGAGCCGGCGGCCATTCCGGCGACGAGCATGGTCGCCGACGCCAGACCGGCGCCGAAGAAGAAGTCCGCAGCCAAGCCTAAGGGGATCGCGTGATGGACGCCTTGCAGAAAGCCCTCGACCAACTCGATCAGGCGACTGCCGCCGTTCGCCTTGCGGTGCAGGATCTTGCCAACGCGCCCGCAGGCGAGGCTGCCGGTAACGCGGCGCACGCGCTGTCCGGTGGCGCCGTCGATCCCTTCGTCTTCCAACTCGCCATCTTCGTGCTGGCGATCTTCGTCGGCTATTATGTCGTCTGGTCGGTGACGCCGGCGCTGCACACACCGCTGATGGCCGTCACCAACGCCATTTCATCGGTCATTGTCGTCGGCGCGCTGCTCGCCGTCGGCATCTCGGCCTCCGGGCTCGCCGCCGGCTTCGGTTTCGTCGCCCTGGTGCTGGTCTCGGTCAACATCTTCGGCGGCTTCCTGGTCACCCAGCGCATGCTCGCCATGTACAAGAAGAAGGAAAAGTGACGTGACCGTCAATCTGGCTTCCTTCCTCTATCTCGTCTCCGGCATCCTGTTCATCCTGGCGCTGCGCGGGCTGTCGCATCCCACCACCAGCCGGCGAGGCAATCTCTTCGGCATGATCGGTATGGCGATCGCTATCGCCACCACGCTGGCATTGGCTTTGCCTTTGGCTCCCTCGGTCGACCGTTTCGGCTGGATCGTGCTCGGGCTGGCCATCGGCGGTGGCATCGGCGCGGTCACCGCGCGCCGCATCGCCATGACCTCGATGCCGCAGCTGGTCGCCGCCTTCCACTCGCTCGTCGGCTTCGCCGCCGTGATGGTGGCGGCTGCCGCCATGTACGCGCCGGAGAGCTTCGGCATCGGCACGGCGGGCGACATCCATGCGCAGGCGCTGGTCGAAATGAGCCTGGGCGTAGCCATCGGCGCCATCACCTTCACCGGCTCGGTCATCGCCTTCCTCAAGCTCGACGGCCGCATGTCCGGCAAGCCGATCATGATCGGCGGCCGACATCTCATCAACATCGCGCTCGGCATCGCGTTGGTGGTGCTGATCGTGCTGTTGGTCACCATGGAATCGAAGCTCGTCTTCTGGCTGATCGTCGCCGCCTCGCTGGTGCTCGGCGTGCTCTTGATCATCCCGATCGGCGGCGCCGACATGCCGGTCGTGGTGTCGATGCTGAATTCCTACTCGGGATGGGCGGCTGCCGCGCTTGGTTTCACCCTCGGCAATCTGGCGCTGATCATCACCGGCGCGCTGGTCGGCTCGTCCGGCGCGATCCTGTCCTACATCATGTGCAAGGGCATGAACCGCTCCTTCATCTCGGTCATCCTCGGCGGCTTCGGCGGCGAGACGGCCGCGGTTGCCGACGACGGCATCGAGCGCACCGTCAAGCAGGGCTCGGCCGATGACGCCGCCTATCTGATGATGAACGCGCAGAAGGTCATCATCGTGCCAGGCTACGGCATGGCGGTCGCCCAGGCGCAGCACGCGCTGCGCGAGATGGCCGACAAGCTCAAGGCCGCCGGCGTCGAGGTGAAATACGCCATCCATCCAGTGGCCGGCCGCATGCCCGGCCACATGAACGTGCTCTTGGCCGAGGCCAACGTGCCTTACGACGAGGTGTTCGAGCTGGAGGACATCAACTCCGAGTTCGCGCAGGCCGACGTCGCCTATGTCATCGGCGCCAACGACGTCACCAACCCGTCCGCGCGCGACGACAAGTCCTCGCCGATCTACGGCATGCCGATCCTCGACGTCGACAAGGCCCGCACCTGCCTGTTCGTCAAGCGCTCGCTCGGCTCCGGCTATGCCGGCATCGACAACACGCTGTTCTACAAGGACGGCACCATGATGCTATTGGGCGACGCCAAGAAGATGACCGAGGAAATCGTCAAAGCGTTTGATCACTGAGGCGACTGTGGCCGACTGACCGAAACAGAAAAGCCCGGCAGCGACAGGCGGTGGTTTTTCGTTGATCGGATGGCCTCGGTGCCGATGCGTCACGAGCAGCCCACGGCGCAGACACTCAGGTCTACTCCGTGGCGAATGCTCAAGGCGCAGCCGAAACCTGGCCGCTCTCCAATCAGTGTTCGCGGCGAAGGCGGCGGTCTGTCACCACCTGCGCCAGCATTTCTGTCGGGTCGCGGTCGATCGGCAAGGCAAAGGCGTTCTCGAGATCGCAGCTGGTAAGGCCGATATCGCGACGCTCGCATTCGCTCATGGCGGCCAGACATGCGAGCTGGCTGCGCGCCTTCCAAAACCGTGGCAGCCACAACAGCGTCCATTTCACCGCCTCGTACATCCGGAAAAGCGAGACGAGAGCGTGCCGCCGGTAGCCGGTTTCGGCACCAATCGAATGATCGTTCGTTGTCATGGCGTTTGTCTCCGTGCTCGACATGGTTGCCTCCTGTTGCGATCGCCGGCATTCGGCGCGGCCTTGGCCTGCGCACCGGTTGCAGCGATCTTGCCCACGCGTTGCGGCTTG
The DNA here is from genome assembly GCF_006440815.1 of Mesorhizobium sp. B2-8-3. Classification (NCBI taxonomy): domain Bacteria; kingdom Pseudomonadati; phylum Pseudomonadota; class Alphaproteobacteria; order Hyphomicrobiales; family Phyllobacteriaceae; genus Mesorhizobium; species Mesorhizobium sp. B2-8-3. The sequence continues at coordinate 136,479 of NZ_VFTW01000008.1, read as the reverse complement.
GGTTTCTTGCCACCTTCATCGTTGAGTGCGAGATTGCGCCGTTTCGAGATGCTTGTCCGGAAAGCGGCCTGAAAGAGTACTGACGAAGCTCTGAAAATTCTGAGGATCAGACAGTCGCGATGAACGTCGAGCCACAGTCGATCTACAGCTTCGCCGGCTTCAGCCTCGACACGCGCGCCGGAGTGTTGCGCGACGGTTCGGGCGAGATCGCGCTGCGACCGAAATCGCTCGATCTGCTGATTTTTCTTATCCGCAACGCCGGCCGGCTGGTGCCGAAGGACGAGCTTCTGCATGCGGTGTGGAGCGACGTGATCGTCACCGAAGATTCGCTCACCCAATGCATCAGCGACATCCGCCGCGCGCTAGGCGACAAAGCGCAGACGCTGATCCGCACCATGCCGCGCCGCGGCTACATGTTCCCCGGCGAAGTGCTGGAGGGACCGCCAGCCGTCGATGCACGTCCGTCGCCTCAGCTCCCCGACAAGCCGTCGCTCGTCGTGCTTCCATTCGAGAACCTGTCATCGGACCCCGAGCAATCCTACCTCGCCGACGGCACGGTAGAGGAGATCACGGCGGCGCTAGCGCGCATTCGCGGCCTGTTCGTCATCTCGCGCAACTCGGCCTTTGCTTACCGAGGCCAGGCGCTTGATCTGCCGCGCATCGGCCGCGAGCTCGGCGTCCGCTACGTGCTGGAAGGAAGCGTGCGCCGGCATCTCGACCAGATCCGCATCTCGGCGCGGCTGGTCGAGGCAGAGACCGGCAGTCTAATCTGGGCGGAAGGTTTCAAAGGTGACATCGCGGATGCGTTCGCGCTGCAGGACAATGTGACGGCGGGTGTCGCAGGCGCGATTCTGCCGTCAATCCAGATGGCGGAAATCGAGCGTGCGCGCCGCAAGCGGCCGGGCGACCTGCAAACCTACGATCTGGTGATGCGCAGTCTGCCGCATGTCTGGGCGCTCGGTCGCCAGGACAATGCGATCGCCATCGAGACGCTTGAGAAGGCTTTGCTGGGCGATCCCGATTATCCGCTGGCTCTGTCCCTGCTGTCCTGGTGTCATGCGCAGCGCAAGATCTACAGTTGGTCGACCTCGCCAGAGGCCGACCGGCGCCGTGCGCTGGGGCTGGCGGAGCGATCTGCCGAACTCAACGGTGACGATCCATTTTCCCTGGCCGTGCTCGGCGCTGCCCACACCGTGTCGGGCAATTTCGTCACCGCAGGCGCGCTGCTTGAAAAGGCGTGTTCGATCGATCCCAATTCGGCCTTCGCCTGGAACAGGAGCGGGTGGGTTGCAGCCTACAGAGACGAGGTCGAGCGGGCGGCGGAATGCTTCGAGCGGTCGCTGCGACTGGGGCCGTTCGATCCCATGGTTTATACCTGTCACTTGGGCCTGGCTGTCGTGCATTTCAGCGCCAGGCGGCCCGGTCAGGCGGCGGACCTGTATCTGCGTATCCTGGCGGAGCATCCGAATGCCTTGTGGATACTGCGTACGCTGATGCCGGCCCTTGTCGAAGCGGGACGCCTCGACGAAGCCCGGCAGCAAATGGTGCGTTGTCAGCGCGAATATCCGGAGCTCACCTTGCGGACGGTTCGCGACTCGATGCCCTTTAGAGCTGAAATTCTCGACCGACACGAAAACGCGCTGAGAAGCCTTGGAATGCCGGAATAGAGGACCACTTGCCGGATCGGTGGCCGGAACAGACAGCCGGAAGGAGGCCATGAGGCTATTTCATCGCCTGGAGCCACTGGCTAGAATCGCCGCATCGGCAACGGTGCGACCAATTTCACGAGCTATATCGTCGGAGTGGATCGTGGTCAGGCGGCGCTGCTGAACGCCGCTTTGGCAAGCTTCTTTAGAGCATCGCTACGGTCTCAAATATCCAGATTGGCGACCGACAGCGCATTGTCCTGGATGAACTCGCGGCGAGGCTCCACCTCGTCGCCCATCAGCCGCGAGAACAGCGAGTCGGCGTCGGTCGCGTCATTGACCTTGACCTGCAGCAGCGAACGCACATTCGGATCGAGCGTCGTTTCCCAGAGCTGCTCGGCATTCATCTCGCCAAGGCCCTTGTAGCGCTGCATGGTCAGCCCCTTGCGGCCGGTGGCGAACACTGCGTTGAGCAGCGCCAGCGGTCCCGAAAGCAGCTCGGAGCTTTCCTTGCGGCGCAAGGTCGGCTGCTCGCCATAGACTTCCGCCAGGCGCGAGGCATAGCGGTCGAGCTGGCGCGCATCGGCCGAGGCGATCAGCCCGGCATCGAGCTGCGCCACGTCCTTCACGCCGCGCACGGTGCGCTCGAACACATAGCCGCCGGAGCCGTCATTGGAGGCCGACAGGCGCCCGGTCCAGCCGCGCTCGGTCTCTTCGGCGATCATATCGAGCCGCCCGGCGACGCGCTCGGCCATCGCATTGGCGCGGCCGAGATCGGCAAGCACGTCGGCGTTGAGCGCGCCGGCGATCGCCGCCTGCTCGACGACGCTGCGGTTGTAGCGCGTGTGCAGCCCGTTGATCAGCTGGCGCACGGCAATTGCGTCGTCGATGGCGCTGCGCAGATCCTGGCCTGTCCGCACCTCGCCGGAGGCGAGCGTCAGCGAAGCCTCGTCCAGCCCGGACTCGATCAGGTATTCCTCATAGGCGTTTTCGTCCTTGAGGTATTGCGAGCTCTTGCCCCGGGTCACTTTGTAGAGCGGCGGCTGGGCGATGTAGAGATGGCCGCGCTCGATCAGCTCCGGCATCTGCCGGAAGAAGAAGGTGAGCAGCAGCGTGCGGATGTGGGCGCCGTCGACGTCGGCGTCGGTCATCAGGATGATCTTGTGGTAGCGCAGCTTGTCGGCGTTGAACTCGTCCTTGCCGATCGAGGTGCCGAGCGCGGTGATCAGCGTGCCGATCATGTCAGAGGAGAGCATGCGGTCGAAGCGCGCGCGCTCGACATTCAGGATCTTGCCGCGCAGCGGCAGGATCGCCTGGTTCTGGCGCGAGCGCCCGCCCTTGGCCGAGCCGCCGGCCGAGTCACCCTCGACGATGAAGATTTCGGACTTGGCCGGGTCGCGCTCCTGGCAGTCGGCGAGCTTGCCAGGCAGCGAGGTGACGCCGAGCGAGCTCTTGCGCGTGATGTCGCGCGCCTTGCGTGCGGCCTCGCGCGCCGCAGCCGCCTGGATCACTTTCTCGACCACGACCTTGCCTTCGGCGGGATGTTCTTCCAGCCAGGTGCCGAGCGCCTCGTTGACCAGGCTTTCCACCACCGGGCGCACCTCGGACGAGACCAGCTTGTCCTTGGTCTGCGAGGAGAATTTCGGATCCGGCACCTTGACCGAGAGGACCGCGGTCAGGCCTTCGCGGCAATCGTCGCCGGTCAGCGATACCTTTTCCTTCTTGGTCTGGCCGGACGATTCGCCGTAGCCGGTGACCTGTCTGGTCAGCGCCGCGCGAAAGCCCGCCAGATGCGTGCCGCCGTCTCGCTGCGGGATGTTGTTGGTGAAGGCCAGCACATTCTCGTGGTAGCTGTCGTTCCACCACATCGCGACTTCGACGGTGATGCCGTCGCGCTCGGCGCGGATGGCGATCGGCGTCTCGATCAGCGGCTTCTTCACCCGGTCGAGATATTTGACGAACTCCTCCAGGCCGCCGTCGTAATGCAGCTCATGGCGCACGATGTCGGCATGGCGGGCGTCGGTCAGCACGATGCGCACGCCGGAATTGAGGAAGGCAAGCTCGCGCAGTCGATGCTCCAGCGTGCTGTAGTCGAACTCGACCATGGTGAAGGTCTCGGCCGACGGGAAGAACGTGATTTCACTGCCGCTGCGGCCCTCATAGGTGCCCGGGCGCTTGTCCTGCTCGTAGCTTCCGGTCACCTTCAGCGGCGCGTCGGCATTGCCGTGCGTGAAGCTCATCTCGAAGATCTCGCCGTTGCGGCGGACCTTGATCTTCAGCCATGCCGAAAGCGCATTGACCACCGAGACGCCGACGCCGTGCAGGCCGCCCGAGACCTTGTAGGAGTTCTGGTCGAATTTGCCGCCGGCATGCAGCTGCGTCATGATCACTTCGGCCGCCGAAACGCCCTCTGAGGGGTGGATATCGGTCGGAATGCCGCGGCCATTGTCGATCACGGTGACGGAACCGTCGGGGTTGAGCGTCACGGAGACGAGGTCGGCGTGGCCGGCCAGCGCCTCGTCGATGGCGTTGTCCACCACCTCATAGACCATGTGATGCAGCCCCGAGCCGTCATCGGTGTCGCCGATATACATGCCCGGCCGCTTGCGCACGGCATCCAACCCCTTCAAAACCTTGATGGAATCGGCGCCGTACTCGGCTTCCGCGCCATTGGCGCTTTCGATCTGGTCGCTCATGAAAACCTGTCTGATTGATGCCGCTGGTACAGCGCGGAAAAATGGCCCCGAATCGCGCCGTTTTGATGTCCTAGATATAGGCGCAAACGGTTGCTTTTCCAAGGTTTGCGGCCATTTTGCCGGCTTGGGGAGCGACCCCGTCACGTCCGCGCGAGATGCTGGCGAGCGCATTGGGGCGTCCGACAGTGAAAGCCGTGCCGAAGCGCGGCCTCGCAAGTGTCTTCGCGGGGAGCCTCGCACCTATCCGGCGGCACGCAACGTCTTCAGCGCCTCGCTCCATCGGGACAGTTCGTCCAGCATCGTCCTGGCGCCTCCCTGCACCTGTTCGCTCGGTTGAAATGCACGGTTCTGGTCGAGCAGCGTCGCATAAGCGGGCAGCGCCACGCCCTCCGGGATCGGCATGACGCCGACGGAGGTGAGCAATGGCTTCAAGGCCTGCGCCGCGCGCAGGCCGCCGGACACGCCGCCATAGCTGAAGATCGCCGCCGGCTTGTAGCGCCATTCATGGACCAGGTAGTCGATGGCGTTCACGATCGCGGGCGCCACGAAGTAGTTATACTCCGGCGCGACGAACACGAAGGCATCGGCGGCATCGATCGCCTTCGACCAAGCCTTGGTGTGGTCGTTCTCGTATTTGCGCAGGCGCGGATGGTGCGGCTCGTCGAGCATCGGCAGGTTGAACGCCGCGATGTCGGTCAGCACCGGCTCGAACTTGCCGTGCTCGCGGGCGAAGCCCTCCAACCATTCGCCGAAGATCGGGCCGGCGCGTCCCGGCCGCGTGCTGCCGATGATGATGTCCAGGCGCTGCTTCACTTGGGGCTCCTTGCTTGACGGTATCCATTGGTGACTAAAGCAAGCCTCCATCCACAACAAGCAGGCATCGGCGGACGTCGTTCACATTCCGGCGAGGCGCCGGGCCGCTCGGTCACATGGACGTCCGCTTCGTCGGACACTACATTCGGCGCTGTCAGCGGAGCACGCTTCATGGACACCAAGCCCGCCCCCTTCGTGCCGCCGGCGCCGACGCCGCGCACAAAGCCGCCTTCGACGCTGGAGATGATGCGCATCATCTACCGCAATCCGCTCGAATTATGGGGCGAGCACACCTACAACGAGCCCTGGATTTCGGTCACCGGCGTCGGCGGGCCGCTGGTGGTCGCCAACGATCCGGGCCTCATCCGCCACGTGCTGGTCGACAACGCCAGGAACTACAAGATGGCGACCGTGCGCCAGCTGGTGCTGCGGCCGATCTTGCGCGACGGACTGCTGACCGCCGAGGGCGAGGTCTGGAAGCGCTCGCGCAAGGCGATGGCGCCGGTGTTCACGCCGCGCCACATCTTCGGCTTCGCCGAGCCGATGCTGAGACGCACGCTGGAGTTCGCCACCCGCTACGAGGCCGGCGGCACGACCGATGTCGCCCACGACATGACGCTGCTCACCTATGACATTCTGGCCGAGACGCTGTTCTCCGGCGAGATCGCCGGCGAGCCCGGCAGCTTCGCCAAGGAGATCGATCGCCTGTTCGAGACGATGGGCCGCGTCGATCCGCTCGACCTGTTGCGCGCGCCGGAATGGCTGCCGCGTCTCACCCGCATCCGCGGCCGCAAGACCATGGCCTATTTCCGCAACATCGTCGCCGGCACGGTGAGGATGCGCGAAGAGCGGATGAAGCGCGATCCCGACGGCGTGCCGCAGGATTTCCTCACGCTTCTGCTGCGCGCCGAGGGGCCGGACGGACTGACGCGCGCCGAAGTCGAGGACAACATCATCACCTTCATCGGCGCCGGCCACGAGACGACCGCGCGGGCGCTGGGCTGGACGATCTATTGCCTCGCCGGGGCGCCCTGGGAACGCGACAAGGTCGAGCGGGAGATCGACGCCGTGCTGGCGCGCGAGCCCGATCCGACCAAATGGCTGGATGCCATGCCGCTCACCCGCGCCGTTTTCGAGGAGGCGCTGCGGCTCTACCCGCCGGCACCCTCGATCAACCGCGAGCCGATCGAGCCGGAGACCTGGAACGGGTTGTACATTCCGAAATACGCCGCCGTGCTGGTGATGCCGTGGGTCGTGCATCGCCACCGCAAGCTCTGGGACAGGCCGAACGCCTTCCTGCCGGAGCGCTTCCATCCGGAAAACCGCGACCGGATCGACCGGTTCCAGTACCTGCCGTTCGGCGCCGGGCCGCGCGTCTGCATCGGCGCCAGCTTCGCCGTGCAGGAGGCGATCATCGCGCTGGCGATCCTGCTGTCGCGCTTCCGGTTCGATGTGACTCCTGAGACCCGGCCATGGCCGGTGCAGAAGCTCACCACGCAGCCGCAGGGCGGCCTGCCGATGCAGGTCTCCCGCCGCGCCTGAGCTTTTGTCAGCGGTCGGCGATAGGCCGGCGCTGCTGGAACTGGCCGGCGGCACGAAAGCGCCAGAGATAGCTGGGCAGGATGGTGGCGATCGCCTGCGGCTGGATGCCGAGGCCGGTCAGCGTCCTGCCGGCCTTGGCGGCTTCGTCTGAAACGACGTTGTGCTCGCGCAACTGCATGACCTGGTCCTTGGTCAAGAGCGGATTGGGCAGCAGCTGCAGGATCGAGGCCTGGATGTTCGCCACCCAGAACGGCACCGGCACCAGGAGGCGGCGGCGTTCGACGACCATCAGCAGCTCTTCCATGCATTGCTTGAAGGTCAGCACCTGCGGCCCGCCGAGCTCGTAGATCTGGCCGCCCTCGATCTTGCCGTCGACCGAACGCGCCACCGCTTCGGCGACGTCGCCGACATAGACCGGCTGGAACTTGGTTTGCCCGCCGCCGATCAGCGGCAGCACGGGCGAATAACGCGCCATGTTGGCGAAGCGGTTGAAGAAACCGTCCTCCGGCCCGAAATTGATCGACGGCCGCAAGATGACGGCATCGCCGATCGTGTCGAACACGGCTTTCTCGCCGAGCGCCTTGGTGCGGGCATAGTCGGACGGCGACTTGAGATCGGCGCCGAGTGCCGAGATGTGAGTGAGGCCGGCGCCGACCGAGCGCGCGGCCTCGGCGACGGCGCGCGCCCCGAAATCGTGCACGGCGCCGAATTTCTGGCGGCCGGTCTCATGCAGGATGGCGACGAGGTTGACGACATGGTCGGCGCCCTGCACGGCGCGGTCTACCGACCAGCGCACGCGCACATTGGCCTGCACCGGCTGGATCTGGCCGACATTGCCGAGCGGCTGCACATGGCCGGCAAGGTCGGGCCGCCGGCAGGCGACCCGGATGCGGTAGCCGCGCTTGGCCAGCGCCCGCACGACATGGCGACCGACGAAGCCCGAGCCGCCGAAGACGACGACGAGCTTGGGGGTCTGCAGGATTTCGGTCATGACTGGCTCCGCGCGAGTGCTTGGCTGAAGCCGTTTCTTAATCCGTTTCTCGCCAAAGGCAAAGAGCGACCGGAGGTCGCCATTGCGTTGTTTTCGGACTTGCCCAGAATGCCCCTCCTGCTGCGTTCGAAGAAAACGGAAAACCCCGCCGAGGCGGGGTTTTCCGGGCAGTGTCCACGCCGAAACAGGGCCCACCGAGGCGGCCTGACCTGAGACGGTATCAAGGTGGCGTGAAGCAAGCACGCCCGCCCCGCCCTGAACGCCCGGCGCGGCGCCGCCAACCGCGAGCCAGACGAAGCCAACCGGACGGCTCGCGGCGTGGGGTGCCGGAGATTGGTCGTTGCAGGGCGAGAAAAGGTTCACTCGCGGAGAGGAAAATCAGGCCGAGTAACGCTCGGCGAATTCCGAAATGCGCTGCACGACCGCCCTGGACGTGGTGATGCCGCGCGCCTTTGCCTTCTCCGTAGCTTCGGCGCGGGAGCGGCCGGGGATATGCACACCATAGCGCCGCCGCAGCCGGTCGAGCTGGTCCTTCATGCGCTGCTCGAATTCCGGGTCGAGCAGCTTGGGTTCGATGGCGAGAACGAACAGGCCGGTGCCGGGGCTGTCCGGCCCGCCGGTGAACCAGGGCGCGTCGAGCGACCAGTTGGCGCCGGAAATGCCGGCGGCGAGCACCTCGACCATCAAAGCGATGTTGGCGCCGCGCTGGCCGCCAAAGGCAAGCATGGCGCCCTTCATCGCCGCCGCCGGATCGGTGGTCGGGTTGCCGCTGGCATCCAGCGCCCAGCCTTCGGGGATGTTCTTGCCGTCCTCGGCCGCCTTGCGGATGTTGACGAAGGCGGTCGCGCTCGACGACTGGTCGATCACCAGCGGCGGCCCGTCGGCAGCGGGCGATGCAAAGGACATCGGATTGGTGCAATAGACCGGCTTGACCGAACCTGAACCGGCAAGCACCGCCGGCCCGTTGGTGGCGGCGAAGGAAACCAGCCCCTGCTCGGCGAGCCGCCCAGTGAAATAGCCGAGCGCGCCGCATGTATAGGCATTCTTTTGCGAGAAGATCGAGACGCCGAACAGTTTTGCTGCCTTGACCAGATCGTCGATCGTGCGGTCGAAGCCGGTATGGGCAAGTCCGCCGCGCGCATCCGAAAGATAGACGGCGAGCGCCGGTCGGGTGATCGCCGGATCGGCGTTGCCGTCGATGCGGCCGGCTTCGAGCGCTTCCAGATAATCGATGAAATGCGATAGCCCCACCGTCGACAGGCCTTCGGCCTCCGCGGCGATGATCGAGGCGGTGAGCGACTGCGCCGCTTCTTCGTTGGCGCCAGCGCCGAGCGCCGCCATCCGGCATAGGCCTGTTGCCTGGTCGAGAGTGAGTTGCATCAGGGCTGCTCCTGAGTGAGTAGGAAAGTAGGGAGTAGTCAGTAGGGGAAAACCAGCAAGCAGCCCACTGCTCACCACTCACTATTCACGACTCACTTACCCGATCTTGACCGGAATCCGAGCCTCGATCCGACTGAAGACGAAGACCAGGATGCCGGTGATCGTCATATAGATCAGCGCCAAGAGCAGCAAAGGCTCATAGGTCAGGTAGGTGTCCTGGCGCACCTTGGAGGAGACGGCGAAGATATCGATGACGCTGATCGTCGCCACCAGCGGAGTCGACTTCAGCTGCAGCACGGTCTCGCCGGTCAGCGTCGGCAGCGCCCGGTAGAAGGCCTGCGGCAACCAGATGCGCCGGAAGATTTTCCAACGGCTCATGCCGAACGCGCGGGCGGCCTCCAACTGTCCGCGCGGCACGCCGGCGAAGGCGCCGCGCATCACTTCGCCCTCATAGCCGGCGAAAGACAAGGTCAGCGCCACCACGCCATACGGCCAAGCCTGCCTGAGATACGGCCAAAGCCAGGATTCACGGATCCACGGATATTGCGGAAAGATCGAGCCGAGGCCGTAATAGAGCAGCCAGAGCTGCAGGAGCAGCGGCGTTCCCCGGATGATGGTGCAGAAGACCTTCGCCGGTGCCGAGAACCAGATCGGTCCGCCTGCCTGGGCGAGCCCGAGCGGCACGGCCAGCGCAAAGCCCAGCGCGCAGGTGACGGCGAGGATCCAAAGCGCCCGCCATATGCCCATCAGGCCCATTTCCCAATATTGCGGCAGCCAGTCCCAGCGCATGAAGAAGGCGGCGCAGAGCACCAGCGCCAGCGCGATCAGGATCAGCACGATGCGGTGCGGTTTGAGCCAGATCGAGGCGCGCGCCGCCATGTTGATCGCGGAGGCTTCGGCAGACATCAGCGTGCCTCCCTGACCGAGGGCATGCCGCGCCGCGACCAGGCCTCGACGCGGCCGATGATCAGGTTGGAGAACAGCGAGAGCGCGAGATAGAGCGCGCCGGCCGCAAGGTAGAAAAGAAGGTAGGCCTTGGTCACGCCGGCCGCCTGGCGCGTTGCAAGGGTGAGTTCGAAGAAACCGACGACGGCAAGCAGCGCGGTGTCCTTGGTGGCGATGAGCCACAGATTCGCCAGGCCGGGGATGGCGAAGGGCAGCATCGCCGGCAGCGTGATGCGTCGCAGCATCAGGCCTGGCGACATGCCGTAGGCGCGGGCGGCCTCGATCTGGCCTTGCGGAATGGCGAGGATGGCGCCGCGGATGACTTCGGTCGAATAGGCGCCCTGGACGAAACCCAGCACGAAAATGCCGGCCGCGAGCCCGCTGATGTCGACACGGCTGTAGCCCATCGCCGTCAGCACCTGGTTGATGAGGTCGGTGCCGGCGTAATAGAGCAGCAGGATCAGCACCAGTTCCGGCACGGCGCGCACGACGGTCGTGTAGACCGCGAGCAGATCGCGCGTCACCGCGCCGCCATAGAGCTTGCCGAAGGCGCCGGCGGTGCCGATCATGAGGCCGAGGCAGGTGGCGCCGATGGCGATCTCGACCGAATGCAGCAGGCCGACCAGCAGCGTGCCGCCCCAGCCGGGCGCCACGGGCGACAGGAGTTCCATGAAGCCGGTCGCGGAGACCGGAAGAAAGACGTCGATCAGCTTCGCCCCCGGATTGCTGGCAAGCCACCGAGGGCAAGGTCGGCGGCGCGCATGCGTGGCAAGGTCGGGCATGGCGCGGACGCCATGCCCTCACTCATTGCAAGAGGACTCAGTTCGACTGCGTGGCGCCGCCATAGATGTCGAAGTCGAAATACTTCTTCGAGATCTCGTCATATTTGCCGTTGGCGCGGATCGCCTTGATGCCGGCGTTGAATTTTTCCTTGAGTGCGGTGTCTTCCTTGCGGATACCGGCACCGACGCCCGGTCCAAGCACCTCATCGTCCGGGGCCACCATGCCCTTCAGGTCGCAGCAGGCCTTGCCCTGGTCCGACTTCAGGAACTCGCCGAGCGCGATCGAGTCGGCCTGCACTGCGTCGATACGGCCGGCGGCCAGATCCTGGTTGGCTTCGTCCTGGGTCTGGTATTCCTTGATCTCCTGTGCGCCGGTGAAATGCTTCTTGGCGTACACGGCATGCACGGTCGAGACCTGGACGCCGATCACCTTGCCCTTGAGATCGTCCGGCGTGGAGCCGAACTTCTGGTCCTTCGGTCCGATGATCGCGGTCGGGGTGTTGTAGTACTTGTCCGAGAAGTCGATCGTCTTCTTGCGCTCGTCGGTGATCGACATGGAAGAGACGATGGCGTCGATCTTCTTGGTGGTCAGCGCCGGGATGATGCCATCCCAGGCAACCGGCGTGATGACGCAGTCGAGTTTCTCTTCGGCGCAGACGGCGTCGACGAAGTCGATCTCCCAGCCCACCCATTTGCCCGAGGCGTCGGGCGAGGTGAAGGGCGGATAGGGTTCGGCGGCGACGCCGATCTTGACCTGCTCGGCCTTGGCCGCGCCACCCATCGCCGCGACGCCGAGAAGCAGCGCGGCGGCGAATGTCTTGACAACAGTCTTCATTTCAGGACTCCCAGTTTGTTGTTGTTCCCGGTTTTTCGCTCCGCTTGATGCCGGCACCTAGCCGACATTGCGGAGGAATTGCTTGAGCCTTTCGGATTTTGGCGCGCCGAACAATTGTTCCGGCGGACCCTCTTCCTCGACCAGCCCGTTGTAGAGATAGACGACATGCGTCGCGACCTCGCGGGCGAATTTCATTTCATGTGTCACCAGCACCATGGTGCGCCCCTCGCGCGCCAGGTCGCCGATGACTTTCAGCACCTCCCCGACCAGCTCGGGATCGAGCGCGGACGTCGGTTCGTCGAACAGCATGACGCGCGGATTGATCGCCAGCGCGCGGGCGATCGCGGCCCGCTGCTGCTGGCCGCCGGACAGGAAGGCCGGATAGACGTCGCGCTTTTCCGCCAGCCCGACTCGGGCAAGCAGCTTCTCGGCCTGGGCGATCGCTTCGTCGCGCTTGACGCCCAGCACATGCACCGGAACCTCGATGACGTTCTCGATCAGCGTCATATGGCTCCACAGGTTGAAATTCTGGAAGACCATGCCGAGCCTCGAGCGGATACGCTCGATCTGCCTGCGGTCGGCCGGAACGGTATGGCCGTGACTGTCGGCCTTGAGCCTGATCTCCTCGCCATTGACCCGGATGATGCCGCTGGTCGGGTTCTCCAGGCAGTTGATGCAGCGCAGCAGGGTCGACTTGCCGGAGCCGGAGCCGCCGATGATGGCAACCACTTCACCGTCGCGCGCCGACAGCGAAACGCCCTTCAGCACGTGCAGCTGGCCGAATTTCTTATGCAGGTTTTCGACATGGATGGCTTCGGCGGCGCCATTCTGCGCCTTGCCTGACTGGACTGCGGCAGCGTCCGCCACGCTCACCGGGCGACCTTTCTATGGTCGAAGGCAGGTCGTCGAACGTCCATCCGGCTAATCAACATACGCTGTATTGCCCGCTCCAGACTTCAGCATGGACCCGACAGCGCGAGCCCGTCAATCCCGCTCATTACGGCACTTGCGGCCTTGTTGCGCAAGTGTATAAATAGCCTTTCATGAAATTTTCACGATTTTTTTCATCTTAAAAGGACATCGATGAGCGCTTTCGGATCACAGTCCATGGCAGCGCCGCTGCGGCGCGTGCTGATGCGGTCGGCGGCCAACGCCATGCGCGACGCCGACAGGGCTGCCTGGCACTATGGCCCGGGATTCAACCCGGCGAAGGCCGCTTCGCAGCATGCGCTCCTTGCCGAACTGGTGGCGGCTTCCGGCGCCGAAATCGAATGGATCGAGGACACGGCCGACGGCCTTTCGGATTCGGTGTTCACGCATGACCCGTCGCTGATGACCGACCGCGGCGCGCTGATCCTGTCCATGGGCAAGCCCTTGCGCGCCCGGGAGCCCTCGCTGCATGAGGAAACCTACAAGCGACTGGGCATTCCGGTCCTCGGCCGGGTCGAGGCGCCTGGTCAGGTCGAAGGCGGTGACTGCGTATGGGTGGATGCCCGCACGCTGGCGATCGGGCGCGGTGTGCGCTCCAACCAGGAAGGCATCCAGCAGGTTTCCAACATGCTGACGCCGCTGGGCGTTTCCGTCTACGGCTTCGATCTGCCGCTGTGGCAGGGCGAAGAGGCGTGCCTGCATCTGATGTCGGTGATCAGCCCGCTGGCCGACGACCTTGCCCTGGTCTATTCACCGCTTCTGCCGGCCCCGTTCTATCAGATGCTGAAGGCGCGCGGCATCCGGCTGGTCGAAGGCGACGCCGAAGAGTTCGCCGCTTCCAACGGCCTCAGCCTGAACGTGCTGCCGACCAGCCCGCACAAGGTCATCGCCGTTGCAGGTTTTCCCAAGACCAAGGCCGCGATGGAAGCCGCCGGCTGCACGGTTGAGATATTCGAGGCGGACGCGCTCTGCATCGCCTGCGAAGGCGGGCCTACATGCTTGACGCGGCCGATCCTGCGCCAATGAATGCGCGCCGCAAGTTCCGCCGCGAGGGCGAGGAGCGGCGGCGGCAGGATCTGATCGATGCGACGCTCGACAGCGTGGCGGAATATGGCCTTCAGGGCGCCACCTTGCGTACCATCGCCTTACGCGCCGGCGTCACCGCCGGACTGATCCGGCACTATTTCCCCGGCAAGGAAGATTTGCTGCAGGAGTCCTATGCAGCATTGATGGGCCGCATGACGGAGCAGGCGAAAGCGGCATTGGTCATGGATGATGCCTCGCCGCGCCAACGCCTTGCGGCTTTCGTCACCGCCAACCTCAATGCGCCGATCATCGACCAGCGGGTTTTCTCGCTTTGGGCAACCTTCATCGGCCGCGCCGGCGCGGATCCGTCGCTCGCCCGCGCCCATCGCGAAGGCTATCTCGGCTTTCGCAACGAGGTGGAAGCGGTCGTGGCCGAAGTGCTCGCCGCCGAACGGCGCAAGCCGGACGCAAGCGAACTGCGCCACCATGCCATCGCGATCAACGCGATCATCGACGGGCTCTGGATCGAAGGCTGCCTGGCCGGCGAGATGTTCTCGCCCGGTGAGTTGGCGGCGATCGGCATCAAGGCCGTCGAGGCCGAACTCGGCCTCGCGGCGCTGGAGCAATTCCAGGAAAAATGAGAAGCGGTTGGGTTCGGCCACTTCGCCGTAACTTTCCGTCCGTAATTGCGTAAGAAACAAAAGGAAGGAAATGCGATGACTACCATCGGCGAAGCGCTCATCACCCTGCTCGAAGCGCATGGCGTCGACACCGTCTTCGGCATTCCAGGCGTGCATACGGTCGAGCTCTATCGCGGCCTGGCGCGCTCGAGGATCCGCCACGTCACGCCGCGCCACGAGCAGGGGGCTGGCTTCATGGCCGATGGTTATGCGCGCGCCGGCGGCCGGCCGGGCGTCGCCTTCGTCATCACCGGACCAGGGCTGACCAACACCATCACCGCCATGGGCCAGGCGCGCGCCGATTCGGTGCCGATGCTGGTGATCTCCGGCGTCAACGCAACCGATACGCTGGGCAAGGGGTTGGGCTTCCTGCATGAGCTGCCGGATCAGCGCGGCATGATGGAAAAGGTCGCGCTGTTTTCCGAGCGTGTCACCGAGGCCGGGCAGCTGCCGGGCGCTCTCGCCCGCGCCTTCGCGCTATTTTCGTCGGCGCGGCCGGGGCCGGTTCATATCGAGATTCCCACCGATGTGATGGTCAAGCCCGCCGACGGCATAGCGGCGGCGCTGAGCAACGCCGCGCCGCCCGCCCCGGCCTCTGCGGCCACTGCCGAAGCGGCAAAGCTCATCAAGGCGGCGCGCCGGCCGCTGATCCTCGCCGGTGGCGGGGCAAGGAAGGCCGACGCTGGGCTGCGGCGCCTGGCCGAGACGCTTGGCGCGCCGGTCGTCGAGACCGCCAATGCGCGCGGCCTGCTGCATGGCCATCCGCTCTGCGTGCCGGCCAGCCCAAGTCTGAAGGCAGTGCGCGCGTTGATGGCGGACGCCGATCTGGTGATTGCCGCCGGCACCGAGTTCGGACCGACCGACTATGACGGCTATGGCGACGGCGGCTTCGTGCTGCCGAAGAACCTGATCCGTATCGATATCGGCGCCGACCAGATCGCGCGCCGGCCGGTGACGGTCGGCATCCAGGCGGATTGCGCCGAAGGGATCGAGGCTCTGCTTGCGGCGATCGGGCCGGGTCATCCTCAGGCGAAGGATGGCGAAGCTCGCGCGGCCGCCGCGCGGAAGGCAGCGTTAGCCGAACTGAAGCCCGAGTATCTGGCGCAGGTTCACGCCGTGGAAACGATCCGCGACGCGCTGCCGGGCGCCATCATCGTCGGCGACTCGACCCAGCCGATCTATGCCGCAAACCTCTATTACGACCACGATCGTCCGGGCGGCTGGTTCAACGCAGCGACGGGCTTCGGCGCGCTGGGCTACGGTCCGCCGGCGGCGATCGGCGCGGCACTTGCGGTGCCCGAGGCGCCGGTGGTGTGCCTCACCGGCGACGGCGGCTTCCAGTTCACCTTACCGGAGATCGGCGCCGCGCTCGACGCCGAAGCGCCCGTGATCTTCGTCGTATGGAACAACCGCGGCTATCGCGAGATCGAGACCTCGATGCTCGATGTCGGCGTCGAGCCGGTCGGCGTCTCACCGGCTCCGCCGGATTTCTGCAAGCTCGCCGAGGCCTACGGCATCGAGGCCGAGCGGCTGGCCGGGACCGGTGGTCTTGCCGAGGCGCTGAGGCGCGCCCGGGCGGCAGGCGAGCCGCGCGTCATCGAAATCACCGTCGACTGAAGACTCGCGCGTCTGCCAGTAGGCCCATTCCGGCGCCGGCAAATCGATGCCGCGTGCCACGGTTCGACGCATGCAAAGACGCTGCGCCTGCCATGTCGATATTTCAATTGAGTGACGACGCGAAAGGCGCGACGTTCGAGCCTGGGGCGGCATAACCCAAGATATAATCAAAAAAATGACAGGAGCGGTCGAAGGATGACGGAAACGCTTAATGGCAGGCATGTCGTGGTGACGGGCGGTACTGGGGCGCTCGGCGGCGCGGTTGTCGGCAGATTGCTGGAGCAAGGCGCGATCTGCCACGTGCCCAATGCCCACGCGGCAGCCCCGCCGCATTTTCCTTACGCAGCCCATGCCAGCGTGCATCTGGCGCATAATGTCGACCTGTCGGATTCGGCCAAGGTCGAGGCTTTCTACCATCAGGTGCCCGCGCTCTGGGCCTCGATCCACCTTGCCGGCGGCTTCACCATGGCGCCGGTGGAAAAGATCGAGTCGGCCTCCTTTGCCGAGATGATGGAGACCAACGCCCGCACGGCCTTCCTGTGCAGCCGCGCCGCGGTGCGCTCGATGCTGGAGTCCAATACGGCCGGCCGCATCGTCAATGTCACCGCGCGCGCCGGTCTCGACCCGAGGCGCGGCTCCGGCATGGTCGCCTATGCCGCGAGCAAGGCGGCGGTCGCGGCGATGACGGTGGCCATGGCCGAAGAGCTGAAGCACAAGAGCATCCTGGTCAACGCCGTGGCGCCCTCGACGCTCGACACGCCCGCCAATCGCGCCGACATGCCCGATGCCGATTTCGCCAAATGGGTCAGTCTCGAAGCCGCGGCGGAAGCGATCGCCTATCTCGCCTCGCCCGCCAACCAGGCCATGAGCGGCACGCTGGTTCCGTTGTACGGCCGCGCCTGAACTCGATATCCCGACAAAAGAAAAACCCGCCGGATCGCTCCGGCGGGTTTTGCTGTTCGTCAGTTGAAGAGGCCTGGCTTAGTTGCCCTGCTTCTTCAGCGCCGCGCCCAGGATATCGCCCAGCGAGGCGCCGGAGTCGGTCGAGCCGTATTGGGCGACCGCTTCCTTTTCCTCGGCGATTTCCAGCGCCTTGATCGAGACCTGCAGCTTGCGGGTCTTCTTGTCGAAGGCGATGACGCGGGCGTCGACCTTCTGGCCGACGGTGAAGCGCTCGGGGCGCTGCTCGTCGCGGTCGCGCGAAAGGTCCGAACGCTTGATGAAGGTCTCGATGCCGCTGTCGACCAGCCGCACATCCAGACCGCCATCCTTCACGCCGATGACCTCGCAGGTGACGACGGCGTTCTTGCGCAGCTCGCCGCTGTTGGCCGCTTCGCCGACAGTGTCACGGGCCAGCTGCTTGATGCCGAGCGAGATGCGCTCCTTCTCGATGTCGACGTCGAGCACCTGCGCCTTGACCATGTCGCCGCGATTGTACTCTTCGATGACCTGCTCGCCCGGACGGGTCCAGTCGAGGTCGGAAAGGTGCACCATGCCGTCCACGTCGCCTTCCAGGCCGATGAACAGGCCGAACTCGGTCTTGTTCTTGACCTCGCCCTCGACCTGGCTGCCGACCGGATGGCTCGAGGCGAAAGCCTGCCACGGGTTTTCCAGCGTCTGCTTGAGGCCGAGCGAGATGCGGCGCTTGGCCGGATCGACCTCGAGCACCACCACGTCGACTTCCTGCGTCGTCGACAGGATCTTGCCGGGGTGCACGTTCTTTTTCGTCCACGACATTTCCGAAACGTGGATGAGGCCCTCGATGCCCGGCTCCAGCTCGACGAACGCGCCGTAGTCGGTGATGTTGGTGACGGTGCCCTTGATCTTCTTGCCGATCGGGAACTTGGTGCCGATGTCCGACCACGGATCCGACTCGAGCTGCTTCATGCCGAGCGAGATGCGGTGGGTTTCCTGGTTGATGCGGATGATCTGCACCTTGACCGTCTGGCCGATGTTGAGGATCTCGGTCGGATGGTTGACGCGGCGCCATGCCATGTCGGTGACATGCAGCAGGCCGTCGATGCCGCCGAGGTCGACGAACGCACCGTAGTCGGTGATGTTCTTGACCACGCCTTCGACCACCTGGCCTTCCTCGAGGTTCTGCACGATTTCCGAACGCTGTTCGGCGCGGCTCTCCTCGAGCACGGTGCGGCGCGACACCACGATGTTGCCGCGGCGGCGATCCATCTTGAGGATCTCGAAGGGCTGCGGGTTGTGCATCAGCGGAGTGACGTCGCGGATCGGGCGGATATCGACCTGGCTGCGCGGCAGGAACGCCACGGCGCCGTCGAGGTCGACGGTGAAGCCGCCCTTGACCTGGTTGAAGATGACGCCTTCGACGCGCTCACCCTTGGTGAACTTCTCTTCGAGACGCACCCAGCTCTCCTCGCGGCGAGCCTTCTCGCGCGACAGCATGGCCTCGCCAAGCGCGTTTTCGATGCGCTCGACATAGACTTCGACGGTGTCGCCGACCTTGAGGGAGGACTCCTTGCCCTTGGCGCCGAATTCCTTCAGCGGCACGCGGCCTTCGACCTTGAGGCCGACATCGATGATGGCCATGTCCTTTTCGATCGCGGTGATCGTGCCCCGGACAACCTGGCCCTCGCCGGAATGGCCGGCGGTGAATGATTCTTCGAGCATGCTCGCGAAATCGTCGCGAGACGGATTAGCAGCTGACATTGTTTCTCCTGGAATGCTCCGCGCGCTGGCGGAACGGGCGCCGTGGGCTAGCGTTGCATGAGCCTGCCGGCGTTCCGGGCTGAAGAGCCCTTGGCCGCTGTTCAGGCGGCAAGTCCGGCGCATGAAGAATGCTGGCAGGCTGGTTCGTGCCCGATATGGGTATTTTCGCCGCCAACGGCAATCGAAAAACCTGATCAGGCCTTGTTTCTCTTGGCAAGGACGTCGTCAACGATCGCCATCGCCGCCAGAAACGCGGCTTCTATAGCCATTTCGCTGGTATCAAGCAAGTGCGCGTCTCGCGCCGGCTTCAGCGGCGAGTCGGCGCGGCCCATGTCGCGTTCGTCGCGGCGCTCGATATCGGCAAGGATGGTGGCGAAATCGGCGCTGCCGCCCATGCTTTCGATCTCGGCCAGCCGGCGCTTCGCCCGCACCTCGGCGCTCGCCGTGACATAGAGCTTGATATCGGCGTCGGGGCACACGACGGTGCCGATGTCGCGGCCGTCGAGTACCGCGCCCGGCGGCGCCTTGGCGAAGGCCCGCTGCTTCTCGACCAGGATGCGCCGCACTGTGGGAATGACAGCGACCTTGGAGGCGGCTTCGCCCACCGCATGCGCGGACAGCACGGTGCGGTCGAGGTTCGACAGGTTGACCTGCCGGGCTGCGGTTTCGGCCGCCGAGACATTGTCGAGCGGCAGGCCGAGTTCCAGCAGCTTGTGGGCCACCGCGCGGTAGGTGAGGCCGGTGTCGAGGAGGTTCAGCCGGTAGTGGTCGGCGAGGCGGCGGGCGAGCGTGCCCTTGCCGGCGCCCGCAGGGCCGTCGATGGCGATGGTGAGGCCAGCTTCTGCGTCAGTGATTGTCATGCCAGTGCTTGAAGCCGAGGCGAGCCGTTAAATCAAGGATGAAGTTGGCCGCGTTCGATCAGGTTTTGTCGGCACCTGCGACGGTTCTTCTGCGCCGACGCTCCGCGGAGAACGCTCTGAACACCACATAGGAAAAGATTGCGAAGGGGAACATGCCGAGCGCCTCAGCCCAACTTATGTTTTCGGACCTTAGATACTTTGCCGGGGGCACCACGATGGCGGCGATGCACATGCAGGCCCAGAACCATTTGCCCGCCAGCAGATTCAGGTCACTCGTGGAGTGTAGCAGGCCAACAAAGAACGCCGAAGGAGGTATGCGGGCGGGTAATGCGGCCTCGACTGGAGCTGTATTCAATATTTCCCCAATTCGTTTTGTCATCGCGACGATGACATAGACGCTAAGGGCAACTGCAATGACGCTGACTGCCACGGACGAGAGCAGTGGCAGATCATCATTAGTGAGGATAAAAATGACAGCTGCTCCGACAGCCAAAAAACTGAACGGAAGCGCCACGCGTACAGCATTAAGGCGTTGGATTTCATTGAGTTGCTCTTTGGTCAAAATCGCAGCGGGCCTTTTCGGCCCGCGTGAACATGCAAATCGACCGTCGGTCAATTCTTTGACGGCGGTGAGTTTTCCATCTGCCAAAAACAATTCGCGATACCCAGTGCATACCCTACCAGTGGGAATAATGCCGGCCGCAAATCAATACTTCCTTTACAGCGAGCCTTGCTAGGTCGCGTCACTCGATCTCCGCGCCCAGCCCCTTCATCAATCCCATGAACTCCGGAAAGCTGGTCGCGATCATGTTCGCGTCGTCGATCGTCACCGGCTTCTCGGTCGCCAGTCCCATCACAAGAAAGCTCATGGCGATGCGGTGGTCGAGATAGGTCTTCACCGCCGTATCCTGGCCGTTCGGATGCGCGCCGAGCGCCTTGCCGCCCGGCTTGCCGCGCACGGCGAGCGAAGCCTCTCCTTCCGTGCAGTCGACGCCGTTGAGCTTCAGCCCATTGGCCACCGCCGACAGCCGGTCGGATTCCTTGACGCGCAATTCCTCCAACCCCTGCATCAGCGTCTCGCCCTCGGCGAAGCTCGCGGCCACGGCCAGCACCGGATATTCGTCGATCATCGACGGCGCGCGCTCGGGCGGCACCACCACGCCTTTCAGCTCCGAGGAGCGCACGCGCAGGTCCGCCACGTCCTCGCCGCCGGCATTGCGCGGGTTGAGGATGTCGATCTTGCCGCCCATCTCCTGCAGGGTCAGAAGCAGACCGGTGCGGGTCGGGTTCATCAGCACGTTCTCGATCGTGATGTCGGAGCCCGGCACGATGAGCGCCGCGACCAGCGGGAAGCCGGCCGAGGACGGGTCGCCCGGCACAGCGATCGTCTGCCCCGTGAGCTTGCCCTGGCCCTCGATGAAGATGTGGCGCACGCCGCGCTCGTCGGTCTCGACGGTCAAATTGGCGCCGAAGCCCTTCAGCATCTTTTCGGTATGGTCGCGCGTCATCACCGGCTCGATCACCGTGGTGATGCCGGGCGTGTTCAAGCCGGCAAGCAGCACCGCCGACTTCACCTGCGCGGACGCCATCGGCACGCGATAGGTGATGGGCGCGGCGTGTTTCGGGCCGCGCAGCGTGATCGGCATGCGGTCGCCGGGCGCTGCCTTCAGCACCTGCACGCCCATCTGGCGCAGCGGGTCGAGCACGCGGCCCATCGGCCGGCCGGAAAGCGAGGCGTCGCCGATGAAGGTGCTCTCCATGTCATAGGTGCCGACCAGCCCCATGGTGAGGCGCGAGCCGGTGCCGGCATTGCCGAAATCGAGCGGGCCTTCCGGCTGCAGCAGCGCGCCGTTGCCGGTGCCGCGGATCACCCATTCGGCGCCGTTCTTTTCGACATGCGCGCCCATCGCCTTCATGGCAGCGCCCGTGCGCATCACGTCCTCGCCTTCGAGCAGGCCGGTGATGCGGGTCTCGCCGGAGGCGAGGCCGCCGAACATGAAGGAGCGGTGCGAGATCGATTTGTCGCCCGGCACGCGCGCGGTGCCGGCAAGGGCAGGGGATTTGCGGGCCGTGGCTGGCTTAGCGGCGGCGGAGTGAGACATCCTTGTCTTCCAAATGAAATGCCGGCTGGCCGGCTCGGTTCGTCATGGTGCGGCGGTCTCGTATCACGGTGCGTTGCAATGGTCATCCCCTTGTGCGAGGCCTTCGAATACGAGCATTTTACAATGCCGGCTTTTGGCTTTGACAGCGCTCAAAACTGCGGTTATGGGGACCACTCTTTTATTGACGAGGCCTACTGTGGCAAAAGCTGAACTTGGCACCAAGCGTGTCGACCCCGAAACGGGTCGGAAATTCTACGATCTCAACAAGGACCCGATCGTCTCGCCTTATACCGGCAAGAGCTATCCACGCTCCTATTTCGACGAGGGCAAGATTTCCGCCGTCGAGGAAGATGAGGAAGTCGCCGAGAAGGAAGTGGACGCCGACGAAGAGGAAGGCGCCGAAGTCGTCTCGCTCGAGGAGGCCGATGACGAGGCCAAGGGCGGCGCAGACGACCTTCCCGATCTTGGCGATGATGAAGAAGATGTCGATCTCGGCGACGATGAGGACGACACCTTCCTTGCCGACGAAGAGGAAGAGGACGATGACGTCGCCGATATGATCGGCGTCGGCGACGACGATGACGAAGTCTGATTTCGTTTGCCGGCCATTTTGGCCTGTGACGAAAAAGCGGCTTTTCAAGGCTTGATCTTGACCGAAGGCGGCGCTAGAAGCCGCCAGCACTAAACGACGGCGCGGTTCCCGACCGCGCCGGATCTCTTCGCCGGAAACGGCGCCGGCTGACTGCCGGGAGTGGGGCCATAGCTCAGTTGGGAGAGCGCTTGAATGGCATTCAAGAGGTCGTCGGTTCGATTCCGATTGGCTCCACCAAACAGTCTGTTGCTCACGCTTGGCGTCGCGCTATTCGCGCTTGCTGCTTGCCAATCGACTCCAGACACACAGCCTGTTGCCGACCCGCAACCCGCTCCGGCCGCTGTTCCCGCTCCGGCCTCGCTGAATTCGGCCGTGCTGGATCAGACAGTCGCGGTCGTTCCGCCTGGTAAGGGCGTTCCGGCCAGATACGCCGCATTCTCCGGCATATGGGCCGGGCAGCTCAACGGCATGTATGACGGCAAGCTGGCGGTGCTGACCGTGTCCTCGGGCGGGCAGGTGACGGCCAGCTACGCATGGGGCGACCTGGCCGACAACAAGCCGGGCGTCGCCGACGGCTCCGGCAGGATTTCCGGCAACACGTTGAAGCTCGGACGGCTGCCGAACGGCGCCGACATCACGGCCACGATGCCGTCGCCAGGAACACTCAACGTTACCTACGCGCTTGCCGGCCAGACCTATACCGGCTCGTTCGCCCGGGTCGGCCAGTGAGCAAAGTCAGTCACTAAAGCGCGTCGCGCTGAAACGGATTTAGACGACGCGCTTTAGGTCTTTGTTTTGATGCATGTCGTTGTCCCAGAACCGCTGCGCACTTCTGGGCGACATGCATTAGGATCAAAGCGGGTCCCGCGTGATCCGCACGCACATCGGCGTTCCGATTTCGATGGCGTGGGCGGTGTCGGTCAGCCGGCCGCTCGTCTCGTCGCGAGCGAAGATCGAGATGCGGTCGGCGTTCTGGTTGGCCGAAAACAGATGCCTGCCCGATGGCGTCAGCGCGAGGTTGCGCGGTGTCGCGCCGCCGCAAGGCGCGAAGTCGACCAGCTCCAATTTCCCAGACAGCTGGTCGACGGCGAAGATGGCGACGCTGTCATGGCCTCTGTTGGAGCCGTAGAGAAAGCGACCGTCGGGCGAGATCTGGATGTCGGCGCAGTGATTATGCGCGCGAGCCTGCTCTGGAACCGCCGGCTTGGTGTCGATCGGCTCGAGCCGACCTGACGATTGGTCGGGCGCCAAGGAGACGACCGTCGAGTCAAGCTCGTTCATGACGAAAACGAAGCGGCCGTTCGGATGCAGCGCGACGTGACGCGGCCCGGCGCCGGGCGCCAGCGCCGAGGAAGCGAGCTTCGTCAGCGTGCCGTCGGGCTCTATGCGGTAGGAGACCAGCTGGTCGATGCCGAGATCGGCGACGATGGCAACGCCGCCCTCAACGGTTTCGGTGACGCTGTGGGCGTGCGATCGCTCTTGCCGCTCGGCGTTGGGGCCGATGCCGGAATGCGCCACGCTCGCCAGCGGCGCAGTCAGGCCGCCGTCGGCCGCGAAGCCGAACACAGCGACCGCCTTGTCGGGGCCGCCGCTTCCCATGCCGTAATTCGCGACCAGCAGCTTGCCGCCGTCGCGGGTGATCGTGTTGTGCGCGGTGATGCTGCCAAGCGACGGCTGCTTGTTGATATAGGCGAGTGAATTGGTCGCGCGCTCGAAGCGATAGGCCGTGACCGTTCCCTCGCGCCAGGCGAAGACTTCCGAATTGGCATAGATGCGCGCCCCGTCCGGCGTCACCGACAGGAAGGTCGGGTTGTCGATCTCGTCGGTCTCGGCAAGCTTTTGCACGGCAAGCGTCGCCTCGTCGAAGGCGTAGACGCCGAGGCCGACGCCGCGCGCCCCCTGGAAATAGGGAGCCTCGCGGTTGAGGCTGCCGACAAAGACAAGACAGGCGCTTTGCATCGATCTTCCTCCCATCGCCGACGCTGCTGCGCTCGCGCCGGCTTTCCAAAAATTTCGCCGATCGTCGCTTGCAAGGCAATCCCATATGTGAAAATATTATTTACAAAAGAAAATTGACGGGAGGAAAAGCGACATGCGTCTCGCCATCCGGCATCGTGCCCGGAACCGCCTTGCAGGCCGCGCCGGAAGCTCCCGGAGAGGATCATGAGCGCATTCTCACTGACCGTCGGTATCGCCTCGACGCATCCGGCCGACATGCCCGAGGCGCATGCCGAAATCCCCGTCTGGAATTCGGAAAACTGGTTCTACGAGGACTGGCAGGTCGGCCACAAAATCCGCTCGCTCCGCCGCACCATCGCCGAGGGCGAAAGCCATATGTTCAATGCGCTGGTGCTGGACATCCATCCTTACGTGCAGGACCAGATGTTCGCCGAGAAGGAAGGCATTTTCGGCCGGCGGCTGGTGGCGGGCGCCTTCGTCTTTTCGGCCGGGCTCGGGCTCGTTGCCACCAATTGCATCAACGCCTTTTCCTATGGCTACGACAAGCTGCGCTTCATCAAGCCGGTCTTCATCGGGGACACCATCTATTCGATCCGCACCAACCTCGACAAAAAGCCGCGCTACCAGGACATGGGCCTGATCCGCGCTAGCTATGAAGTCTTCAAGGGTGAAGGAGAGCTGGTGCTCTACTGCGAGCACCTGCAGACGGTGAAATACAAGAACCCGGCCGATTTCGTCGGCAAGACAGAGAAGTGAACCGTGGCCGCTGAAAACGAACTTCCGCTGACCGGCCTCGCCGTCATCGACATGAGCCAGTTCCTGTCGGGACCCTACTGCTCGCTGCGCCTGCTCGACCTCGGCGCGCGCGTCATCAAGGTCGAGCGGCCCGATGGCGGCGACCTGTCGCGCCGGCTCTATCTCAGCGACACCGAGATCGGCGGCGATTCCACCATTTTCCACGCCATCAACCGCGGCAAGGAGAGCCTCGCCGTCGATCTCAAGAACGAGGCCGATCTCGCCATGCTGCGCGCGCTGATCGCCAGGGCCGATGTGCTCATCCAGAATTTCAGGCCGGGCGTCATCGAGCGGCTCGGCCTCGACTATGAGCATGTGAGGACGATCAACCCCCGGCTCGTCTACGCCTCGATCAGCGGCTATGGCGAGGACGGTCCCTGGGTCAAGCGCCCGGGGCAGGATCTGCTCGCCCAGGCCCGTTCCGGCGTGATGTGGCTCAACGGCGACGAGGAGCAGGGACCGGTGCCGTTCGGCCTGGCGATCGCCGACATGCTGGCGGGCGCTGCCTGCGCGCAAGGCATCCTCGCCAAGCTGGTGCGGCGCGGCATCACCGGTGAGGGTGGCCATGTCGAGACCAGCCTCCTCGAGGCGCTGATCGATTTCCAGTTCGAGGTGCTGACCACGCATCTCAACGACGGCCGCCGTCTGCCGAAGCGCTCGTCCTTCCGCAGCGCGCATGCCTATCTGTCGGCGCCCTACGGCGTCTATCCTGCCAAGGACGGCTACCTGGCGATTGCCATGACGCCGATCCCGAAGATTGCCGACCTGCTCGAACTGCCCGAACTCGATCCTTTCCGCGACAAGCCGGCGACCTGGTTCACCGCCCGCGACGAGATCAAGGCGATCGTCGCCAGGCGCATCGCCGAGAAAACCATCGACGAATGGCTGGCCATCCTCGAGCCCGCCGATGTCTGGTGCGCCAAGGTGCTGACCTGGCCGGAACTGATGGAAAGCGACGGCTTCAAGACGCTCGACATGCTGCAGACCGTGACGCGCGAGGACAATGTCTCGATCCTAACCACCCGCACGCCGCTGCGCGTCGATGGCGCCCGCGCCAGGGTGGATCGCGCCGCCCCGCGCATCGGCGAACACAGCGACAGGATTCGCGCGGAGTTCGGCCTGTGATCCGGCTGAAAGGCATGACCTGGAGCCATCCGCGCGGTTACGATCCGATGGTGGCGTGCTCGGCGCTGTGGAAGGAAAAGACCAGCGTTTCGATCGAATGGGAAAAGCGCACGCTGCAGGATTTCGAATCCTTCCCGGTGGAAGAACTCGCCCGCGCCTATGATCTGATCGTCATCGACCATCCGCATGTCGGCCAGATCACCGCCGAAAAGTGTCTGGCGCCGCTCGATGTGCCGGGACGCGAGGCGGAACGTAAGGCACTCGCCGCCGGAAGCGTCGGCCAATCCTATCCGAGTTACACCTGGCAGGGCCGGCAATGGGCATTTCCGATCGATGCCGCGACCCAGGTTCAGGCCTGGCGGCCGGATCTGATCGAAGCCGCGCCGGCGATCTGGACCGAAGTGCTGGCGCTTGCCGAGCAGGGCCGCGTTCTCTTGCCGCTCCGGCCGCCGCATTCGCTGATGTGCTTCTACACATTGGCCGCCGATCTTGGCCGGCCGTGCATCGTCGACGGTTCGGTCGACCTTATCGATGGCGAGACCGGCGAAACCGTCCTCGAGATCCTGCGCGAGATCGCGGCGCTCGTCGATTCCGCATGCCTGACCATGGACCCGATCGCGGTGTTTGAAAGGATGGCGGAAGCCAATTCCCGCATCGCCTGCGCGCCACTGATCTACGGTTATGTTCCCTATGCGGTGGCGGGTTTCCGACCGCACAGTCTTGCCTTCGCCGACATGCCGGTCGCCGGCGGCAACGGCCCGATCGGCTCGGCGCTTGGCGGAACCGGTATTGCCGTCTCGGCCTTTTCCGCCGCGCGCGAGGCGGCGATCGACTTCGCCTACTGGATTGCCAGCGGCGACGTGCAGCGCGGGCCTTACGCAGCCGCCGGCGGCCAGCCCGGCCATGCCGCGGCCTGGGAGGACGACGCCGTCAACGCCGCGACCGGCCACTTCTATCGCGACACGAGGGCGACGCTCGAAGGCGCCTGGGTCCGCCCGCGCCACGACGGCTACATGGCGTTCCAACAGCAGGCTTCGGACCGCATCAATGAAGGCCTTGCCGGCAGGCAGGACGCCGGCCAAGTCGTCGCCGACATCAATCGCCTGTTCAGGGAAAGTTTCGCGCCGGCCGCCGCCGGCTAGTTTCTGGTGCACCAAGGGAGGAAAAAATGACCAGCCTGATACGCGGCCTGCTCGCCGCAACCGCCATAGTCTCGATCCCGTTCGCCGCCCATGCCGCCGACGTGAAGTCGGTGATCGACGGCCTGCCTGCCGATCTCAAGGCACAGTATGACGGTGCGCCGCAGAAAGTGCTGCCGTCGGCCTGGGATAATTTCACGCCGCCGGCCAAGCCGTGGAAATGGTGCCACTCGGAGAGCTACCAGGGCAATCCGTGGCGCGTGTCGGTCACCAAGGAGCTGAAGCGGCTGGTCGAGGGCCTGATCGCCGACGGCACGGTATCGAGCTTCGAAGTGTCGGATTCGAACAACGACCCGAGCCAGCAGATCAACCAGATCCGTGCCTTCATCGACAAGAAATGTTCGATCATCACCTCGATCCCGGGCTCGGCGACGGCGCTCGACGATGCCGTGGATGCCGCCGCCAAGGCTGGCATCCCCTTCATCACCGCGGCGGGCTCGATCACCAGCCCCAACGCCATCAATGTCGATTCCAACTATGCCCGCTGGGGCTATGACATGATGACGGCGATCGGCAAGGCAAAGCCCGACGCCAGCGTGCTGGTGGTGGAGGGCATCGCCGGTCATCCGATCGTGGTCCAGGAAAAGCAGGGCGCCGACAAGGCGCTTGGCGAGAACAAGGGCCTCAAGGTCGCGCGCACCGTCAACGGCAACTGGACGGCCAACGTCACCAAGACGGTGGTGCTGCAGGCCATCGCCACCAATCCGGCGCCGATCGACGCGGTGTGGACGACCGGCTCCGAAAGCCGCGTCGTGGCCGAAGCCTTCGCCGAAGCCGGTCGGCCGGCGCCGCTGATCACCGGCTCGATCACCGGCGACGCGCTCGGCTACTGGAAAGCCAATCCCTACAAATACCGCTTCGAGGGCCATGCCGTGCTGCCGGGCTGGACCGCGCAGACGCTGTTTCGCGTCGGAGAGCGCATGCTCGACGGCCAGAAGCCGAAGCTCAACACGCTGCTGATCCCGATCCCGCCGGTGCATGCCGCCGAGCTCGACAAATGGTACAAGGACTGCATGACGCCGGATGCCGTTTCGGTCTTCCCGGTGCCGCCGACCGACCCGATGCCCGAGGACGTGCTCGACGCCTATTTCGCCAATCCCGCGCCGACCAAGGGCTGGGATTATTCCAAGGTGCCGGACGCCTGCGCCAAGTGATGTTTTGCGAAGCCGGCTCTCGCTAAAGCAATTCCAGGAAAAGTGTGAAACGGTTTTCCGTCCGGAATTGCGTCAAAACGAAAAGATAGAGCGGTTTGCCGTTTCCGTGAAACGGTGAAACGCTCTAAGGGCCGGCTTCTCTATCTTGGAAAGACACATGCTCGAAGTCCAAGGCGTCTCCAAACGCTATGGCGAAACCGTCGCGCTGGCCGAGGCGTCGATCGTCTTCCGTCCCGGCACGATCCATACGATCCTCGGCGAGAATGGCTCGGGCAAGAGCACGCTCGTGAAACTGTTGTCCGGCATCGTGCAGCCGGATAGGGGTGCGATCCTGCTGGGCGGCAAGGCGTTTTCCGGCACGCAGCCCGCCGCCTTCCAAGCCGCTGGCTTTGCTACCGTCTTCCAGGAGGTGCTGGTCGCGCCCGATCGTTCGGTGACCGACAACATCCTGCTCGGCCTTGACGGCCTTTGGCGACGAGGCGTGCCGCGTGGCGAGCGACGCGCCCGGGCGCAGGCCGCACTCGACCGCTTCGCGGTGACGCCGATCAATCTCGACCGGCCATGCGGCGAGCTGCCGCTTGCCGCGCGACAGCTTGTCGTGCTGGCCCGCGCCGTCATTCGCAACCCGCGTGTCCTGATCCTCGACGAGGTGACGGCGGCGCTCGACTTCGCCGATCGCGAGTCGGTCTTCGCGCTTATGCGCGCGATGGCCGGGGCGGGCACGCTGATCCTGTTCATCACGCACCGCATGGACGAGGTGATGGCTTTGTCCGACCGGATATCCATCCTGCGCGCCGGCCGGGTGGTGAAGACCGAGGAGCGCGGTGTTTCGACGCCGGCCGAGCTCCTGGCGGCGATGGCGCCGCAGACGGCCGCGGAGCTGGCGCATGGCTGATGCAAAGGCCCTCCGTGTGCGGGAGCTCGTCATCGCTCCCGGTGTCGATCCGATCAGTCTGACGATCGCGGCGGGCGAGATTGTCGGTCTTGCCGGGCTCGACGGCCATGGCCAGGAACGCTTCCTGCGCGCGCTGGCCGGGCTTGAGCGGCCAGTCGCCGGCGAGATCGCAGTCGACGGCAAGGCGGGGTCGATCACCAGCTTCCGCAAGGCCGTCGCCGGCGGCATCGCCTATCTGCCGCGCGACCGCCGTTCGACCGGCATTTTCCCGACGCAGTCGGTGCTCGACAATTTCGCCATCTCCACCGTGTCGAACGACCGCCGCTTCGGCTTCTTGAGCTTCGCGGCACGCCGTCGTCGCTACGAGACCTACAGGCAGAAGCTCAGCATCGTCGCGCCGCGTCCGGATGCTGCCATAACGACGCTGTCCGGCGGCAACCAGCAGAAGGTGCTGCTCGCCCGCGCCTTGGCCCTGGAGCCGAACTTCCTTCTGCTCAACGATCCGACGCGCGGCGTCGACGTGGCGACCCGTCATGTGCTTTATGACGTCTTCCGTGGCCTCGCCGCCGAGGGCATGGCCCTGGTGATCCTGTCCAGCGAGATCGAGGAGATATTGCTTCTCTGCCACCGCGTGCTGGTGTTCCGCGAGCAGCGCGTGTCGGCCGAGTTCGCGGGCGCGGAGATGACCACCGACACCGTGATTGCCGCCATGTTCGGGCGCGCCGCATGAGCCCGGTCCTTCGCAAGCTCCGTGACGTCGGCTTTGCCGCGGTGATGCTCGTCGTCCTGCTCGTGCTCAACGTCACGCTCAACCCGGCGCGCTTTCAGCCTTCGTCCTGGGGCACGCTGCTGGGGCTGGCCGCACCGCTGATCGGCGCAGCCGTCGCCTCCGCCCCGGTCATCCTGGCGGGACGCGGAGGCATCGATATCTCCGTCGGTCCGCTCATGGGCTTCGTCAATGCTTTGGTCATCCAGGTGCTGTTCCTCAATCTCGGCATCTCGTCACCGTGGATCATTGTTCCCGCGGCTCTGCTGGTTGGCGCGGCGGTCGGCGCCGCGAACGGTGTGCTCGCCACGATCCTGCGCATTCAACCGATCGTGGCGACGCTTGGCACTTATCTGATCCTGACCGGCGTCACGCTCACCATCCTGCCGGCGCCGATCGGTCCGGCGCCGGACTGGCTGAAGGCCATGGCCGGGCCGCTCTCGATCCTACCGCTGGCGCTGATCGGCCTGTGCTGGCTCCTGGTGCGCCGCACGCCCTATTACGACCTGCTGATGGCCGTCGGCAGCGACGACCGCGCCGCCTATACCGCCGGAGTGCCGGTGACCAAGGTGCGGCTCATCGCCTATGTCCTGACCGGGATCTTCGCCGCCGCGGCTGGGCTGATGCTCACCGCGCTGATCGGCTCGGCCGACCCCAATATCGGCCCGACCTACACACTGATTGCGATTGCCGCCGTGGCGCTCGGCGGCGTCAGCCTCGCCGGCGGGCGCGGCGGGCTTGGCGGTGCGGCGATCGGCGCCATCGACATCTTCCTGCTGCAGAGCCTGCTCACAACCTTCAACGTTTCAACCTATGTGCTGCAGATCGCCTATGGCCTGATCCTCGTTATCGCCGTGGTGTTGACGGCGGTGCAGGAACGGCTGTCGAGGCGGAAAGGCTGACCGGGATGATAAGCAACTGGTTCCAGTCCACCAACGCCCGCATCGCCGGTGCCTTCCTGATGGCGCTGCTGCTGCAGATCGTCGGCACGCTGCTCATCCCCGGCTATTCGGCGCCCTTCGCCATCCGCGCGCTGCTGGTCATCGCCTCGCTGCTGGCGGTGGCTTCGATCGGCCAGACGCTGGTCGTCATCCTCGGCGGCATCGATCTTTCCATCCCCTTCGTCATCGGCTTCGCCAATGTCGTGGCGGCGCAGCTTTACGGCCAGGGCTGGAACTTCGCCCTGGTCTGCGTTGTCGTCGGTGTGCTTGCCGTCGCCATCGGGGCGCTGAACGGGCTGATCTCGCGCGGGCTCGACATCCATCCGCTGATCGTCACGCTCGGCATCGGCATGATCGTCCAGGGCGCCGTGTTGTTGTGGACCGGCGGTTTTCCATCCGGCTCGGCACCGCAGGCCGTGTCCAGCTTCGTCTCGATCGGCGGCTCGGTCGGTCCCTTGCCCGTGCCCTTGCTAGTGCCTTGCCTCGTGGTACTGACGGCGCTGATCGTGCTGGTGCTTGCACGCACGCCCTACGGGCGCCGGCTCTACGCGGTCGGCAGCAACCCGGAGGCAGCGCTCCTGGCGCTGATCGATCCGTTGCGCATGTGGGTCGTCACCTATGCGGCCAGCGCCTTCTTCGCGGCTGTCGCCGGCGTGTTGCTGCTCGGCTTCACCGGCTCGGCCTATGGCGATGTCGGCCAGCCCTATCTCTTCCAGACGATCGCCTCCGTCGTGGTCGGCGGCGCGGCGCTTGTCGGCGGCCGCGGCAGCTATCTCGGCACCATCGCCGGCGTCCTGGTGTTGACCGAAATCAACACGCTGCTGATCGGTCTCGGCTTCCGGCCGTCGACGGTGCAGGCCGCGCTCGGCCTGGTCATCCTGCTTCTGGTCTCGCTCTACGGCCGCGAGCGCCACGTTCGCACGACGGTTTAGATCGAGCGGCAAGCTGTTTGATTCCTGGTCGCCCTCGTAAAATGTCGCACTTGGGCGACTTAGCGTACGACACCTTGGGGTTACAGAGGCTGGTCCAGCCGTCAGTTGATCGCAGAGAAGCATCGTTCTGGAATTGTCCAGCCCGATGCGCTATATGACTATCTACATGGTCAGGAGTGCGACATGAACGCGATCAATCTCGCCGATGCCAAGGCCCATCTCAGCGAACTGATCGACCGGGTCGAGGCGGGCGATTCGATCGACATCACTCGTCGCGGCAAGCCGGTCGCACGACTCACTGCCGTAGTCGGGCCGCGCAAACCGATCGATATCGCGCTGCTTCGCTCGCTGACGGCAGCGATGTCGGCCCAGTCCCAGGGCGCCGCCGATCTCGTCCGGTCGATGCGGGATGGCGATCGCTACTGATGCTCTATCTCGACACGTCGCTGATCGTGGCGGCTCTCTCGAACGAAACGATGACGCCGCGTGTGCAGGCTTGGCTGACGGAACAGGAGCCGGCGCAGCTTCTCATTAGCGACTGGACCGTCACCGAGATGTCGTCCGCCATGGCGATCAAGCTACGCACAGGACAAATCAGCCTGGAACAGCGCGCCGCCGCGCTTGCCGTGTTTAATAGGCTTGTCGCGGAGAGCTTTACCGTCCTGGGCGTGACGGGCGGGCAGTTCCGGGCGGCAGCGAGGTTTGCCGATCGGCACGATCTTGGACTTCGAGCAGGGGACGCGCTGCATCTCGCCATCGCATCGGAGCATGGCGCCACGATATATACGCTTGATCAGCGGCTCGCCGACGCCGGGCCAGAGCTCGGTGTGCCGGCGCAAATGCTCGCTGACAGCGATTAGTTTGCAGGCGAGCTCCTTTTTTAGCCTATCCAAGCCGCCACAACTGGCGCGCATTGCCCGAAAGCAGGCGTGCTCGCTCCGCCTCGCTCGTGCCGGCAAGCAGTGCATGGGTGGCGGCAATCCAGGTCGTCAGCCCGCCACCCAGCGTGCAGACCGGCCAGTCGCTGCCCCAGATCACGCGGTCCCAGCCGAACGAGCTTATCGTGTGCTCGACATAGGGCCGGAGCGTCTCGACCGTCCACGTCGCCGGGTCGGCATAGGCGACGACGCCGGAGATCTTGGCCGTGACGTTCGGCCGCTTGGCGATTGCTTCCATATGCTCGCGCCACGGATGCTCGGCATTGCCCTTGATGTCGGGCACGCCGCAATGGTCGAGGACGAACTGGACGTCGGGCGCGAGGTCGGCAAGCGCCATCGCCTTCGGGATCTGGTGCGGCAGCACCACAAGATCGAAGGTCAGTCCGGTGCCGGCCAGCCGCTTGATGTTCCGGCGAAACAGCGCGCCTTCCGAGAGATCGTCGGGCACGACATGCAGCACGCGGCGGAAACCCTTGACGAAGGGCTCGGCCTTGACCGTTTCCAGATAGGCCTCGAAACCGGCCTCCTCGGGCCGGCAGGAGGCGATCGCGCCCTTGAGTAAGCTATCCGCCCGGCCGGCGATCGACTTCACATAAGCTGTCTCGGCAACGATATCGGCGGGGTCGACATCGACCTCCATATGCAGGACGCCTTCGATGCCTGAGCGCCGCGCGTCGGCGGCATATTCCTCATAGGAGAAATCGCGGTTGAGCGCCGGCGCGCCGGCCAGCCACGGATAGCGGAGCGCGCTCTGGTCGATGAGATGCAGATGCGTGTCGATGATCATGGCGACGTATCCTCCGTGGACCGGAGAATGATCCCGAAAAGCTGCAGACTTTTCGGATAAGATCATGCTCCAAAAAACAAGGCGTTAGAGCGGGATGACCGGCTGCTTTTGAGTTCATCCACTCTAGGACACTATCCCGCCGAAAAATCCATTATTCAAATAAGAAATTACTGCGACTGCGGCACATCGGATCCGGCGAGCTGCGAGAGCCTGGCGGCGGCACCTTGCAGATGCCGGATCGTCAGCGTGATATCCGGCGCCGTCGGCGCGTTGACCAGGGTGATGTAGGGGATGGTCAGCGCCGCGATGGCTCTGCCGTCGGGGCCTAGCACCGGCGTCGAAAGATTGTAGACGCCGGCGGTCTGCAGCGACGCCATCATCTCGTAGCCCCGGTCGCGCACCTGGTCGAGGCGGGCGAAGAACTCCGGCGTCAGGTTGAGCTGTTCGGTGCTCTGGAGATGCTCGGCGATCATCATCTTGCGCTCGTCGGGTGAGCGGAAGGCGAGCAGCACATGGCCGGAACCGGTGTCGAACAGGCTGATATGCGAGCCGACACGGATCGAAATGCCCCAATAGCGCGGCGCTTCCTGCTGCGCGATGACCACGGCCGCGCCGCGGTCGAACACCACCAACTGGTTGGCCTGCCATGAGGTTTCGGCCAGTTCCCGCATGATCGGCGTCGCATAGGACACCAGCCGCCGCACCGGGGCATGCAGCTGCGCGAGGCCGAACAGCTTGAGCGTCAGCGAATACCGGTCGCCGTCGATCTTGGTGACATAGCCGCGCCGCACCAGCCGGTCGAGCATCCGGTAGAACTCGTTCGGGCTGCGGTCGAGCCGCTTGGCGATCTCCGCCTGGGTCAGCCCGCCATCCACGCTCGACAAGAGCTCGAGGATGTCCAGGCCCTTGTCGAGCGCCGGCGCGCGGTAGCGGTCCCCATCTTCTTCCTCTGCCACCTGCCCCTCCAGTGAATTTCGATCTGCATATATGCATGGACTTCATTCCGCTGGAAGCATAATCATCTTGACCCGGGAATGAAAATGCTATTTGCATATGAATGAAGCTTAAGCGATCGGTCACGCACTCGGCGGGCCGTCGCTGCGAGCCCATGGGAGGAGAACATGACGAGACTGGTTCTAGGCATTTCCGCCGGCCTGGCTGGCCTGCTGCTGAGCGGCACGGCGTTTTCGGCCGATCTGCCCGGCAAATTTCCGGGCGTGACGATCGACGTGAAGCTGATCGGCGGCCAGCAATATGAGAAGCTCTACGAGCGCATCCCCGAATGGGAGAAGGCGACCGGCGCCAAGGTCAACATCCTGACCAAGAAGAACGGCTTCGACATCGACAAGGAATTGAAGTCCGACATCGCCTCGGGCAGCACCAACTGGTGCGTCGGCTGGAACCATTCGTCCTTCGCGCCGCAGTATACGGGCCTTTACACCGACCTCAGCAAGCTCTTGCCGAAGGAAGAGATCGACGCTTTCGTGCCGTCGACGATCAAGGCCGCGACCATCGACGGCAAGCTGGAAATGCTGCCGCGCGCGCAGTTCGACGTCTCGGCGCTCTACTACCAGAAGAGCCTCTACGAGAATGCCGACAACAAGACCAAGTTCAAGGCCAAATACGGCTATGACCTTGCGCCGCCCGACACCTGGAAGGAAGTCACCGACCAGGCCGAGTTCTTCGCCAACCCGCCCAATTTCTACGGCACGCAGTTCGCCGGCAAGGAAGAGGCGATCAACGGCCGCTTCTACGAGATGGTGGTCGCCGAGGGTGGCGAATATCTCGACAAGGACGGCAAGCCCGTCTTCAACTCCGAGGCCGGCATCCGTGCACTCGACTGGTTCGTCAACCTTTACAAGGCCAAGGCGGTGCCGGCCGGCACGACCAACTATCTCTGGGACGATCTCGGCCAGGGCTTTGCCTCGGGCACCGTGGCGATCAACCTCGATTGGCCGGGCTGGGCCGGTTTCTTCAACGATCCGAAGTCCTCGAAGGTCGCCGGCAATGTCGGCGTGAAAGTCGCGCCCAAGGGGTCTTCCGGCAAGCGCACCGGCTGGTCCGGTTTCCACGGCTTCTCGGTG
Organism: Mesorhizobium sp. B2-8-3; assembly: GCF_006440815.1. Lineage (NCBI taxonomy): Bacteria > Pseudomonadati > Pseudomonadota > Alphaproteobacteria > Hyphomicrobiales > Phyllobacteriaceae > Mesorhizobium > Mesorhizobium sp. B2-8-3. The sequence goes on along the minus strand of NZ_VFTW01000008.1, from coordinate 100,788 downwards.
ACCGAGAACTGCGCCAACAAGGAAGCCGCCGCCTCCCTGGTCTGGTGGCTGACCAACGAGGACAGCCAGAAGCTGGAAGCCGCCGCCGGCCCGCTGCCGACCCGCACCGCGGTTTGGGACTGGGACTTGAAGCAGGCTGAAAACGATCCTTACAAGAAGGAGGTTCTCTCCGCCTTCCAGGAGGAAGCCAAGCACGCCTTCGCGGTGCCGCAGACGCCGGAATGGATCGAGATCTCGAACGCCGTCTACCCCGAGTTGCAGGCGGCGATCCTCGGCGACAAGACGTCCAAGCAGGCCCTGGACGAGGCGGCCGCCAAGGCGACGCAGATCCTCCAGGACGCCGGCAAGCTCTAGGCATCGCGCTCGTAAATCGCCTCCCCGGCAAACCGGGGAGGCTGCAGTCTTTGCGGCTGCTCAAATCTCCCCCAGGCTTCGGCCGGGGCCGGCTCAGTCGTTTCTTTCACAGGGTCCCGATGAAGGGCTTCAAGCCATCCGCGCCGTTCCTGTTGCTGCTCCCGGCCATCGTCGTGCTGGCGGCGGTCGTGGTGCTGCCGTTGATCCTGTCGCTCTATTCCAGCTTCACGCCGTTCCGCCTGACGCGGCCCGAGACGTTCTTCGTCTTCGTCGGCCTTCGCAACTATCTGTCGATCCTGTCCAATGCGGATTTCTGGTGGGCTTTCGGCCGCACCGTGCTCCTGCTCACCATCGCGCTGAACCTCGAAATGCTGCTCGGCCTCGGCCTGGCGATGCTGGTGGAGAAGGCGACGCGCGGCCAGCGCATCCTGCGCACGCTGATGATGTTCCCCATGATGTTCTCGCCGATCCTGGTCGGCTTCCAGTTCAAATTCATGTTCAACGACAATATCGGCCTGGTGAACAACGCGCTGCAGTCGCTGGGCATCACGCAGGACGCCATCCCGTGGCTGATCGAAGGCCATCTCGCCTTCATCGCCATCTCGATCGCCGAGATCTGGTCGTCGACCTCGATCTTCGCCATCCTGATCCTGGCCGGCCTGCTCGCCATGCCCAGGGAACCGATCGAGGCGGCGCGCGTCGACGGCTGCACGCCCTGGCAGACCTTCCGCTATGTCACCTGGCCGTTCGTCATGCCCTTCGCCTATATCGCCATGACGATCCGCTCGCTCGACGTCGCGCGCGCCTATGACATCGTCAAGATCATGACCGATGGCGGCCCGGCCGGCCGCACCGAGCTGTTGTGGACGCTGGTCGGGCGCACCGCCTATAGCGACGCCCGCATGGGTCTCGCCAACGCCATGGCCTATTTCTCGATCCTGCTGTCGATCGCCTTCACCGTCTATTTCTACAACAAGCTCGCCGCGGCGCGCGCGCAGATCGGCGCGGAGTGGTGACGATGGACGAGAACGCCTCCGCCCGCCTCACGCGCCGCGCGCTGACCGTCGCGCACCGTGTCGGCCTGTTCCTCGCCATGCTGCTTATCTGCCTGCCGGGCATCTGGATCGTGCTGTCGTCGCTCAGGCCCACGGTCGAGATCATGGCCAAGCCGCCGGTCTGGATCCCGCAAGAACTCTCCTTCGATGCCTATGTCGCGATGTTCAGCGGCATCGGCAAGGGCGGCATCCCGGTGCTGGACTATTTCCGCAACTCGCTGATCATCTCGGTCACCTCGACGGTGATTGCGGTGGCCATCGGCATGGCCGGCGGCTACGCCTTCGCGCGGTACCGGTTCCGCGGCAAGTCGGGCATGTTCCTCGGCCTGATGCTGACGCGCACCGTGCCCGGCATCGCGCTCTCGCTTCCCCTGTTCTTCCTCTATGTGCGGCTGGGCATCATCGACACCCATATCGGCATGATCCTGGCCTATGTCGCGCTCAATGTGCCCTTCACCATCTGGCTGATCGACGGCTTCTTCCGCCAGGTGCCGAAAGACCTCGCCGAAGCCGCGCAGATCGACGGCTGCACGCGCTGGCAAGCCTTCTGGCAGGTCGAATTCCCGCTGGCGCGTCCGGGCATCGCCTCGGCCGCGATCTTCGCCTTCCTCACCTGCTGGAACGAGTTCGCTTTGGCTTCGCAGCTGACCCGTTCCGTCAATTCCAAGACGCTGCCCGTCGGGCTGCTCGACTACACGGCCGAGTTCACCATCGACTGGCGCGGCATGTGCGCGCTGGCCGTGGTGATGATCATCCCGGCGCTGACCCTTACTTACATCGTCCAGAAACACCTCGTCGGCGGCCTCACCTCCGGCGCGGTAAAAGGTTGACTTCATGGCAACGGTTTCGCTGAAAGAGCTCACCAAGCGCTACGGCAACATGGAGATCGTGCACGGCATCGATCTCGACATCGCCGACCGCGAATTCATCGCGCTGGTCGGTCCGTCCGGCTGTGGCAAGTCGACGACCTTGCGCATGATCGCCGGCCTCGAGGACATCAGCGGCGGCACGATCGACATCGGCGGCCGCGTGGTCAACGACCTGCCGCCGCGCTCGCGCAACATCTCCATGGTGTTCCAGTCCTATGCGCTCTACCCGCATATGACGGTGCGCGAGAACCTCGGCTTCTCCTTGAAGATCGCGGGTGCGGCCAAGGACGACATGGACCGGCGTGTGGCGGAAGCCTCCGCCATCCTCGGCCTCGACGAACTGCTCGAGCGCCGTCCCTCGCAGCTCTCCGGCGGCCAGCGCCAGCGCGTCGCCATGGGCCGTGCCATCGTGCGCGATCCCGATGTCTTCCTGTTCGACGAGCCGCTCTCCAACCTCGATGCCAAGCTGCGCACGCAGATGCGCACCGAGATCAAGAAGCTGCACGCCAAGGTCAAGTCGACGGTCATCTACGTCACCCACGACCAGGTCGAGGCGATGACGCTTGCCGATCGCATCGTCATAATGCGCTCTGGTTACATCGAGCAGGTCGGCACACCGGACGAGGTGTTCAGCCGACCCGCGACCCACTTCGTCGCCGGCTTCATCGGCTCGCCGCCGATGAACCTGCACGAGGCGGCGGTGAGCGATGGCAAGCTTGTTTTCAGCGGCGGCGCCAGCCTGCCGCTGCCCGGCCAGTTCAAGTCGAAGACGGCGGCCGGCGACAAGGTCGTGTTCGGCATTCGTCCGGACGACTTCTATCCGACCGGTCACGGCCTCAGCTCCGGCGGCGAAACAGAAGTCCACCGCGTCGAGCTGCCGGTCAGCATCACCGAACCGCTCGGCAACGAAACGCTGGTCTTCGCCGAGTTCAACGGCGCCGACTGGGTGTCGCGCATGCTCAATCCGAAACCGTTGAAAGCGGGCGACCGGATCGGCATGAGCTTCGATCTGAGCCGCGCGCATCTGTTCTCCGCTGAAACCGGCAAATCGCTGAGGAACTAACATGGCGAAAATCGAGAAAATCGAACTGCGCATGGTCGACCTCGTGCCGAAGGTGAAGCGCACGGACGCGATCCAGAGCTTCGTCAGCCAGGAGACGCCGATCGTCACCATTACGGATGCCGACGGCGCGTCGGGCACCGGCTACAGTTATACGATCGGCACCGGCGGCTCCTCGGTGATGCGGCTTCTGGCCGACCATCTGGCGCCGCGCCTGATCGGCCGCGACGCCGACCAGATCGAGGCGATCTGGCACGATCTCGAATTCGCCACCCACGCCACCACCATCGGCGCCATCACCGCTATAGCGCTGGCCGCGATCGACACGGCGCTTTGGGATCTGCGGGCGAGAAAACAGAACCTGCCGCTCTGGAAGCTTGCCGGCGGCGCCAAGGACCGCTGCCCGCTCTACACCACCGAGGGGGGCTGGCTGCATATCGAGACGGCCGCACTTGTCGACGACGCGCTTGCCGCGAAGGCAAGAGGCTTCACCGGCTCGAAGGTCAAGATCGGCAAGCCGCACGGCTCCGAGGACGTCGCGCGGCTCTCGGCCGTGCGCAAGGCGGTCGGCGACGGCTACGAGATCATGACCGACTGCAACCAGGGCTTTTCCGTCGACGAAGCGATCCGCCGCGCCGAACGGCTGCGCGAGCTCGACCTCGCCTGGATCGAGGAGCCGCTGCCGGCCGACGACATCGACGGCCATGTGCGGCTGTCGAATTCGACGCCGACGCCGATCGCCGTCGGCGAATCGCTCTATTCCATCAGGCACTTTCGCGAGTACATGCAGAAGGGCGGCTGCAACATCGTCCAGGTCGATGTCGGCCGCATCGGCGGCATCACCCCTTGGCTGAAAGTGGCCCATGCGGCCGAGGCCTTCGATATGCCGGTCTGCCCGCATTTCCTGATGGAGTTGCATGTCAGTCTGGTCTGCGCCATCCAGAACGGCAAATATGTCGAGTATATTCCGCAGCTCGATGAGTTGACGGGCGCCAAGATGCGCATCGAGGATGGCCATGCGCTGGCGCCCAGCGAACCCGGCATCGGCATCGACTGGGACTGGGACGCCGTGAAGGCAAGAAGCATCGCCGAATTCACCACGGCGATCGTGAAATAGGGAGGCGGATATGCAGCGCATGGGAATGGTGCTGGGCTTAAAACCCGAGAAGGTCGAGGAATATGTCCGCCTTCACGCTGCCGTCTGGCCGGACGTGCTGACCATGATCTCGGCCTGCAGCATCAAGAACTATTCGATCTACCTGAAGCGGCCTGAGAACCTGCTTTTCTCCTATTTCGAATATCACGGCACCGACTACGCCGCCGACATGGCCAAGATGGCCGCCGATCCGAAGACGCAGGAATGGTGGGCGGTCTGCATGCCTTGCCAGGAGCCGCTGCCGACCCGCAAGGAAGGCGAGTGGTGGGCGTCGATGGACGAGGTCTTCCATCATGATTGATGCCTTCGATCCGGTATCGCTGGCGCAGTCCTGGCCGAAACCGTCGAAGCCGCGCCCGATCGTCACCTTCGGCGCCGGCTCGATCGTCGGCGACGCGCATTTTCCCGCCTACCGCAAGGGCGGCTTCCCGATTTCTGGCCTCTACGATCCGGACCAGGCCAAGGCGCGGAAGCTCGCCGAGACATGGGGCGTGACGGCGTTCCGCTCGGTCGAGGAAGCAGCGGCGGTGAAGGACGCAATCTTCGATCTCGCCACGCCGCCGGGCCGACATGCCGAGGTGCTGAAGGCCCTGCCGGACGACGCGGTGGCGCTGATCCAGAAGCCGATGGGCAACTATCTCGGCGAGGCGACCGAGATCCTCGAAATCTGCCGCGCCAAGCAACTGAAGGCCGCCGTGAACTTCCAGCTTCGCTTCGCGCCGATGATGCTGGCGCTGAAGGACGCTATCGCCAAGCGCTGGCTGGGCGAGGTCGTCGATTTCGACGCGCTTCTGGCGCTCGACACGCCCTGGCAGTTGTGGGAATTCCTGCTCAAGGCGCCGCGCGTTGAGATCGCCATGCATTCGATCCATTATCTCGATCTGATCCGCCAGCTTCTCGGCAATCCGCTGGGCGTGCATGCCAAGACGCTCGGCCATCCCAACCACAAGGTTGCGCAGACCCGCACCAGCGCCATCCTCGACTATGGCGACACGGTGCGTTGCGGGCTGTCGATCAACCACGACCACAAATTCGGCCGCCGCTACCAAGCGTGCGAGTTCCGCATCTGCGGCACCGAAGGCGCGGCTTACGTCCAGCTCGGCCTCAATCTCGACTATCCGCGCGGCGAGCCCGATATTCTGGAAATCCATCCCAAGGGCGGGTCGGATTGGGTCAGCGTGCCGCTCGCCGGCGAATGGTTCCCCGATGCCTTTGTCGGCCGCATGGCCAATGTCCAGCGTTTTGCTTCCGGCGAGGACGCCGAGCTTGTCAGCTCCGTCGAGGATGCCTGGCACACCATGGCATTGGTCGAGGCCGCCTACAAATCCAGTGCCGCGCCGGCGACGCCGCTGGCCGCAAAGCCGTAGAAGCGCGTCATGGAACAGACCACTTATTTCGAGGACTATGAGATCGGCTCGTCGCGCCTCACCAGTGGCCGCACCATCACCGAGACCGATTTCGTCGTCCATGCCGGCCACACCGGCGACTTCTTTCCGCATCACATGGACGCCGAGTTCATGAAGACGACGCCCTTCGGCCAGCGCATCGCGCATGGCACGCTGGTCTTCTCGGTCGGCGTCGGCTTGACGGCAAGCGTGATCAATCCCGCCGCCTTCTCCTACGGCTACGACCGGGTGCGATTCATCAAGCCGGTTTTCATCGGCGACACGATCCGCACGCGCACCACCATCGCCGCCAAGGAGGACGACCCGAAACGGCCAAACGCCGGACGTGTCATCGAGCGTGTCGAGGTTTTGAACCAGCGCGACGAGGTCGTGCTGGCGGCGGATCACATCTACATCGTCGAGCGACGGCCCGGCTGAAGACGGAGACAAAAGAACATGGCTGATATCACAGGCAAGGTCGTGGTCGTCACGGCGGCCGCGCAGGGCATTGGACGGGCAAGCGTTCTGGCTTTCGCAAAGGCCGGCGCCATCGTCCACGCCACCGACATCAACGAGGCGGCCCTAGCCGAACTTAGCAAGACGCCCGGCATTGCGGCGCGAAAACTCGATGTGCTGAACGACGCTGCGGTGAAAACCGCCTTTGCCGAAATCGGCCGCGTCGACGTGCTGTTCAACTGCGCCGGCTTCGTCCATGCCGGCTCGATCCTCGAGATGAAGGACGAGGATCTCGACTTCGCCTTCAATCTCAACGTGCGCGCCATGATCCGCACCATCCGCGCCGTGCTGCCCGGCATGCTGGAACGCGGCGATGGCTCGATCATCAACATGGCGTCGGTGGCGGGCGCCCCGAAGGGCGTGCCGAACCGTTTTGCTTATGGTGTGACCAAGGCCGCGGTCATCGGTCTGACAAAATCGATTGCCGCCGATTATGTCGCCAAGGGCATACGCTGCAACGCCATTTGCCCGGGTACCGTCGAGAGCCCCTCGCTTCAGGGCCGCATGCAGGCGCAGGGCGACTATGAGGCGGCCCGCGCCGCTTTCATCGCCCGCCAGCCGATGGGCAGGATCGGCACGCCCGACGAGATCGCCGACCTCGCTGTCTATCTGGCCGGTGCGACCTACACGAGCGGGCAGGCTTATAACATCGACGGCGGCTGGTCGATCTGAGGCCGTTCCGGCAGCCAGCGGCGGCGGCAATCCAGCTACGAGGCAGCCCAGTTAAGAGGCAGGCATGACCAAGATCACGGACCTCAGAACCTTCGACCTGCGCTTCCCGACATCGCAAAGCCTCGACGGCTCCGACGCGATGAATCCGGACCCGGATTACTCGGCCGCCTATGTCATCCTCGACACCGATGTCCCATCGCTGAAGGGCCATGGCCTCACCTTCACCATCGGCCGCGGCAATGAGATCTGCTGCGCGGCGATCGAAGCGCTGCGCCACCGCGTCGTCGGGCTCGAGCTCGACTGGGTGAAAGAGGACCCAGGCCGTTTTTGGCACCATGTGACCGGCGACAGCCAGCTGCGCTGGATCGGCCCGGACAAGGGCGCCATGCATCTTGCAGTCGGAGCCGTGGTCAACGCGGTCTGGGACCTGTGGGCCAAGGAGGCCGGCAAGCCGGTCTGGCGCCTGGTCGCCGAGATGAGCCCGGAAGAGATCGTGCGCATCGTCGATTTCCGCTACCTCACCGACGCGATCACACCGGCAGAGGCGCTGGCGATCCTGACGAAGGCCGAGGCCGGCAAGGCCGGGCGCATCGCCGCGCTCGAGCGCGAGGGATATGCCTGCTACACCACCTCGGCCGGCTGGCTCGGCTATCCCGACGACAAGCTCAGGCGTCTTTGCCAGGAAGCGGTGGACGATGGGTTCAATCATATCAAGCTGAAGGTCGGCCGCGACCGCGCCGACGACATCCGCCGTCTCAGGATCGCCCGCGAGGTGATCGGCCCGGACCGCTATCTGATGATAGACGCCAACCAGGTCTGGGAGGTCGACCAGGCGATCGACTGGCTGAAGGACCTGGCCTTCGCCAAGCCCTTCTTCATCGAGGAGCCGACCAGCCCCGACGACGTCGCCGGCCACGCACATATCCGCAAGGCTGTGGCGCCGATCAAGGTCGCGACCGGCGAGATGTGCCAGAACCGCATCATGTTCAAGCAGTTCATCGCCGGCGGTGCGATCGACGTCGTGCAGATCGATTCCTGCCGCATGGGGGGGCTGAACGAAGTGCTGGCGGTGCTGCTGATCGCCGCCAAGTTCGGCCTGCCGGTCTGGCCACATGCCGGCGGCGTCGGCCTTTGCGAATATGTTCAGCATCTGTCGATGATCGACTATGTCGCCGTGTCAGGCAGCAAGGACGGACGCGTCATCGAATATGTCAACCACCTGCACGAGCATTTCCTCGAACCCTGCGTGATCCGCGACGCCGCCTATATGCCGCCTCGGGCGCCCGGTTTCTCGATCGAGATGAAAGCTCAGTCGATCGAGGATTACCTGCATCGCGCCTGAAGCATCGGCGCTGCAAACCGTGCCGCAGCACGCGACCGGACCGCCGCGAATCGGCTATGCCTGTCGCATGCAGGAAACATCCCTCTACGAGCCGGTGAAGCGGTTCCTCGAGAGCATGGATTTCGCCGTCAAGGGCGAGATCGGCGGCTGCGACGTGGTCGGCGTCCGCGCGGGCGAGCCGCCAGTTGTCGTCATTTGCGAATTGAAGCTGCAGTTCAACCTCGAGCTTGTTTTGCAAGCCGTCGACCGCGCGGCGGCCTGTGACGAGGTCTGGCTGGCTGCTTTGATGTCGGCGCGCGGCAAGGGCAGGGAGCACGATCGCCGCTTCCGCGCGCTGTGCCGCCGTCTCGGCTTCGGTCTGTTGGGCGTCGGCAAGAAGGGCGAGGTCGAGCTGCTTCTCAGTCCCGCCGCCCTGCCGCCGCGCCGCGATCCCAGGCGGCGCTCGCGCCTGGTCGAGGAACATCACCGCCGCAAGGGCGATCCGTCCGTCGGCGGCAGCACGCGCAGGAGGCCGATCATGACTGCCTACCGGCAGGAGGCGCTGGCCTGCGCCGCCGCCATGGCCGACGGCCCGAAACGGCCGCGCGACCTCAAGGCGCTTTCGCCGCGCGCCGCGACCATCCTGCAGCATAATTACTATGGCTGGTTCGCCCGCGCCGAGCGCGGCATCTATGCACTGACAGAAGCCGGCCTTGCCGCGATCACACCCGCGGCGGTGGTCTTATAAGCTATTGGGTGACGAAAAATTCGCCGGCTTACCACTCGGCGCCCGGCTTACCATTCGGCGAACGAACCGTCCTTGTGGCGCCAGACCGGGTTGCGCCAGCGATGCCCTTCCTTGGCGCGCTCCTTCACATAATCCTCGTCGATCTCGACGCCCAGGCCCGGGCCGTCGGGAATGGCGACATAGCCATCCTCGTAACGGAAGACATCCTTGTTGGCGGCATAGTCGAGCAGGTCGTTGCCGGCATTGTAGTGGATGCCCAGGCTCTGCTCCTGGATGAAGCAATTGTAGCTTACGGCATCGAGCTGCAGGCACGCGGCCAGCGCGATGGGCCCAAGCGGACAGTGCGGCGCCACCGCCACGTCATAGGCTTCCGCCATCGCCGCGATCTTGCGGCATTCGGTGATGCCGCCGGCATGCGACAGGTCCGGCTGGATGATGTCGACGACAGCTTCCTCGAACACCGATTTGAAATCCCAGCGGCTGTAGAGCCGTTCGCCGAGCGCGATCGGCGTCGAGCCGAGCGCGGCGATCTCCTTCAGCGCCTCGCGGTTCTCGCTCAGCACCGGCTCCTCGATGAACATCAGCCGGTAGGGCTCCAGTTCCTTGACCAGGATGCGCGCCATCGGCCGGTGCACGCGGCCGTGGAAATCGACGGCGATGCCGATATCGGGGCCGACCGACTCGCGCACCATGGCAACCCGCTCGACCGCGGCATCGATCCTGTCATGGCTGTCGACGATCTGCAGTTCCTCGGTGCCGTTCATCTTGAGCGCCTGAAAGCCGCGCGCCACGACATCCCAGGCGCCGGCGGCGACTTCGGCCGGCCGGTCGCCGCCGATCCAGGAATAGACCTTGATCGTCTCGCGCAGCTTGCCGCCGAGCAATTCATGCACCGGCACGCCGAGCGCCTTGCCCTTGATGTCCCATAGCGCCTGGTCGATGCCGGCGATGGCGCTCATCAGGATCGGCCCGCCGCGATAGAAGCCGCCGCGATGCATCACCGTCCAATGATCCTCGATCAGACGCGGATCCTTGCCGATCAGATAGTCGGCCAGTTCCTTGACCGCCGCTTCGACCGTCAGCGCCTTGCCTTCGACCACCGGCTCGCCCCAGCCGCTGATGCCGGCATCGGTCTCGATCTTGAGGAACAGCCAGCGCGGCGGAACGATATAGGTGGTCAGAGCGGTGATCTTCATGCGGTCGGCCGGTCTCAGTTGTTTTTCAGTTTCTTGGCGCTGACGAGGTCGCGCGCGGCGAGATCGAGTATCTTGTTGGCCGCGTTTCGCGCAGCCACGGCGTCGCGCATCCGCAGCGCCTCGACCACCTCGCCGTGAGCCGCCGCCGCTTCTCTGCGCCTGACCGGCGAGATCGTCGCCGTGGCTTCCAGCGAAAACAGCAGCGCCGTGTCGATCAGCTTGCCGATCTGGCGGAAGATCGGGTTGTGGCTCGCGCCATAGACGATCTGGTGGAAGACGATGTCGGACCGCGAGAATTGCGTCAGGTCCTCGCCGGCGCCGGCCATGCCTTGCCAGGCTGCTTCGAGGTCGGCGATCTCCTGCAACGTCGCGCGCGTTGCCGCGAGTTCGGCGACCAGCGGCTCGATGGCGCGGCGGGTTTCGAGGATCGCGTCGAACAATTTGTCGTCCAGCGCATGCGGCGCATGCCAGGCCAGCACCTGCGGATCGATGATGTTCCATTTGTCCTGGTCGCAGACGACCGTGCCGACGCGTGGCCGGGACAGCACCAGCCCCTTGGCCGCCAGCACCTTCAGCGCTTCGCGTATGACGGTACGGCTGACGCCATATTCGATGCCGAGATCGTTCTCGGTCGGCAGCGACGATCCGGCCGGATAGCGGCCCGAGAAAATGTCGGAGGCGAGCGCTCTTGTCACATCCGGCATGACGCGCGGGCGACGCGCCGTCTCGCGCTCCTCCGTCGCCTCGTCAGCCTTCTTCGGTGTCTCGTTCACCTCAGCCCCTCCTCCAAGGCAGCGAACCCTGGTTTGCGCGCGCTCGGCCCGGCCTTAGCGGATACCGGTGATTTGCGCCAGCGCTACTGAGCGGACTATTTAAATCATTTATCATACCAGATCAATTGACGTGTATGATGAAATTGATTAATGACGGGAGGCCCGGGCTCGGCGCCCGGCCGTTCGCTGGGAGGTAAACATGCGACTTTTGAAAACCGCGCTCGTCGCGGGCGCTCTCGCCGTCTTGTCGGTCACAACAATCGCGTCTGCCTATGCGCAGGACACCAAGATCGGCTTCATCGTCAAACAGCCCGAGGAACCCTGGTTCCAGGACGAATGGAAATTCGCTGACCAGGCTGCCAAGGAAAAGGGCTTCACTCTCGTCAAGATCGGTGCCGAAGACGGCGAGAAGCTGATGTCGGCGATCGACAATCTCGGCGCCCAGGGCGCGCAAGGCTTCGTCGTCTGCACGCCGGATGTGAAGCTCGGCCCGGGCATCGTCGCCAAGGCAGCCGCCAACAATCTGAAGCTGATGACGGTGGACGACCGCCTCGTCGGCGCCGACGGCAAGCCGCTCGAAGACGTGCCGCATATGGGCATCTCCGCCACCAAGATCGGCGAGGCCGTGGGTCAGGCCATTATCGACGAGATGAAGGCGCGCGGCTGGAAAATGGACGAGGTCGGCGCGATCCGCGTTTCCTATGACCAACTGCCGACCGCCGTCGACCGTGTCGAAGGCGCGATCTCGGTGCTGAAGGCCGCCGGCTTCAAGGCCGAGAACATCTTCGACGCGCCGCAGGCCAAGACCGATACGGAAGCCGCGCTCAATGCCGCGACCGTGGTGCTCAATGCCCATGCCGACATCAAGAAGTGGATTGCCTTCGGCCTCAATGACGAGGCGGTGCTGGGCGCCGTGCGCGCTTCCGAAAGCGTCGGCATTCCGGCGGACGGCATGATCGGCGTCGGCATCGGCGGCGCGGAATCGGCGATCAACGAGTTCAAGAAACCGGCCGCGACCGGCTTCGTCGGCACGGTGATCATCTCGCCGAAGCGCCATGGTTACGAGACGGCGCTGAACATGTATGACTGGATCGCCAACAACAAGGAGCCGGCAAAGCTTACGCTGACCTCCGGCGCGCTGGCCAAGCGCGACGACTATCAGAAGGTGCGCAAGGACCTCGGCATCGAATAGCCTTCCCTGTACAAACAGGCGGCGGCTTGATGCTGCCGCCCGTTTGGCATGCTCAAGGATCCAGGCCGTGTCCTTTCTCCAATTTTCCAACATCAGCAAGACCTATCCGGGCGTCAGGGCTCTGTCCGGCGTGTCGTTCGGCGTCGAAAAGGGCGCCGTGCACGGATTGATGGGCGAGAACGGCGCCGGCAAATCCACCCTCATCAAGATCCTGTCCGGCGACCAGCATGCCGATGCCGGCGAGATAAGCATCGACGGCAAGGTCCAGGCCTATGCCTCGACCAGGAATGCCTTCGACAACGGCGTCATCGTCATCCATCAGGAATTGCAGCTGGTGTCCGAGCTGACCGTCGCGGAAAATCTCAGCCTCGGCCGGTTTCCGGCGAGCGGAGGCGTCATCGCCCGCCGCCGCATGCTCGACGATGTCGGCGCCAAGCTGAAGTCGGCCGGCATCGACATCGACATGCGCCGCAAGGTCAAGACGCTCTCGATCGGCGAACGCCAGATGGTCGAGATCGCAAAGGCCGTGATGCTCGACGCCCGCGTCATCGCGCTCGACGAGCCGACCTCGTCGCTGTCCTCGCGCGAAAGCGCGATCCTGTTTAAGCTGATCGACCGGCTGCGCGGCGAGGGCAAGGTCATCATCTATGTCTCGCACCGCCTCGACGAGGTGTTCCGCCTCTGCGACAGCCTGACGGTGCTGCGCGACGGCAAGCTCGCCGCGCATCACGCATCGCTGAAAGATGTGACGCGCGATCAGGTCGTTGCCGAAATGGTCGGTCGCGAGATTTCCGACATCTGGGGTTTTCGGCCGCGAAATCCGGGAGAGGTTCGCCTCAAGGCCGATAATCTGAGCGGCGCCAGATTGCGGACGCCGGCAAGCTTCGAAGCTCGCGCCGGCGAGATCGTCGGCTTCTTCGGCCTGATCGGCGCCGGACGCTCGGAGCTGATGCGGCTGGTCTTCGGCGCCGATCCGCGCTCGGGCGGCACGATCGCCGTCGACGGCAAGGCGATTGCCGCCGCCAGCCCGCATGACGCGATCCGCGCCGGCATTGTGCTCTGCTCCGAGGACCGCAAGCATGACGGCATCATCCAGGGCCGCTCGATCGAGGAAAACATCAACATCTCGTCCAGGCGCCATCACACGCGCTTCGGGGTGCTCAGCCGCGCCAGCGAGATCGCGACGGCCGAAACCTTCATCAAGAAGCTCAAGGTGCGCACGCCTTCGCGCAGGCAGGACATCGTCAACCTGTCTGGCGGCAACCAGCAGAAGGTCATCCTTGGCCGCTGGCTGTCCGAGCAGGGCATACGCGTTTTGATCGTCGACGAGCCGACGCGCGGCATCGATGTCGGCGCCAAGTCGGAGATCTACGAGCTGCTCTACCAACTCGCCGAGGACGGCATGGCGATCGTCGTCGTCTCCTCCGAGCTGCCGGAAGTGATGGGCATCTGCGACCGCATCCTGGTGATGTGCGGCGGGCGCATCAGCGCCGAGCTCACGCGCGGCCAGTTCGCCGAAAAGGCAATCCTGGCCGCGGCCCTTCCAGACAAGAAAACCCCCGACGCGATCGCATCCTGAGGACACCAGCCATGACCGACCGGTTGAAGAAGATACTGCTCGGCGAGCAGGGCCTCGTCGTGATCTTCATCGTCGCCTTCGCGCTGGTGTCGCTGCTGGTGCCGAACTTCCTCACCGACCGCAACATGCTGGGCCTGCTGCAATCGGTGGTCACCGTCGGCATCGTCGCCTGCACGATGATGTTCTGCCTCGCCGCGCGCGACTTCGATCTGTCGGTCGGCTCCATCGTCGCCTTTGCCGGCATGGTCGCGGTGATGGCCTCGAACGCCACAGGTTCGATCCTGCTTGGCCTTATCGCGGCGATCGCCTGCGGCGCCGTCGTCGGCTGGGTCAACGGCGTCGTCATCGCCAAATTCCGCATCAATGCTCTGATCACCACCTTGGCCACCATGCAGATCGTGCGCGGTTTCGCGCTGATCTCGTCGGACGGCCGCGCCGTCGGCATCAACAGCCCGGACTTCTACCAGCTTGCCTTGTCGAAGCTGCTCGGCATACCGACGCCGATCTGGGTGCTGGCGGTGCTCTTCGCCATTTTCGGCTTCGTGCTCAACAGCACCGTCTTCGGCAAGAACACGCTGGCCATCGGCGGCAATCCGGAAGCCTCGCGCCTTGCCGGCGTCAATGTCGACAGGACGCGCATCTGGATCTTCACGCTGCAGGGCGTGGTCTGCGGCATCGCCGGCATCCTGCTTGCCTCGCGCATCACCTCGGGCCAGCCCAACGCCGCGGTCGGGCTCGAATTGTCGGTGATCTCGGCCTGCGTGCTCGGCGGCGTCTCGCTTGCGGGCGGCAGGGCCACGATGTCGGGCGTCATCGTCGGCGTGCTGATCATGGGCATCGCCGAGAACGCGATGAACCTGCTCAACATCCCGGCCTTCTACCAATATATCGTCAGGGGCGTGATCCTGCTTCTGGCGGTCCTGCTCGACAATCTGCGTTCCTCGGCATTGGGCCGGCGCTGATGGCACGTCTGAAGGGAAAACGCATCTTCCTCACCGGCGCGGCGCAAGGCATCGGCTACGCCATCGCCGAAGCCTGCCTGCGCGAGAAGGCCGAGCTGTTCCTCGTCGACCGCGACGCGGACCTGCTTGCTGAAAGCGCTGCCCGTTTGGGCAAGGTCGCCCATGCGGCGGCCGATATCGCCGACGCCAAGGCAATCGACGCCGCGATGCAGGCGGCGACGAAGGCCATCGGCCCGGTCAACGCCGTCATCAACAATGCCGGCATGAACGTCTTCTCGACGCCGCTCGCGGCCACCGAGGATGACTGGACGCGCAATCTCGACGTCAATGTGAAAGGCGCCTGGCACTGCGCCAAGGCGGCGCTGCCGGGGATGATCGGGCAGGGCGGCGGCGTGATCCTGAACGTCGCCTCCACGCACGCCTTCACCATCATCCCGCACACCTTTCCCTATCCCGTCGCCAAGCATGCTTTGCTCGGCCTGACAAAATCGCTGGCGATCGAATATGCCGGCAACAATGTCCGCGTGAACGCGCTGGCGCCCGGTTATGTCGCCACCCAGAAGGTCATCGACTACTGGAACAGTTTCGACGATCCGGAGGCCGCGCGCGCCAAAACGCTGGCGCTGCATCCGGGTGGGCGCATCGCCACACCGCAGGAGATCGCCATGGCGGCGGTCTTTCTGGTCTCGGAGGAATGTCCCTTCATCAACGCCGCCTGTCTCGTCGCGGATGGCGGCCTGAGCGTGCTTCACCACCCCTGAAACAAGCCATGAACCATTGATATGCCGCGGGAACTCAAAACCACCGCAATCCGGCATCAAGGGCTGACGATGGCCGGCATCGAGCTCGCCGGCGACCGCCTCCGCTATGTCATGCAGTGCGACGAGGGATACGCCATGTCGAAGGTCGCGGAAGTCTGTCCACGAGAGGCTGAGGTCACATAGGACCCTGCAAGCTCCGCTCCAGGTGGTTACGTATCAGCCCATGCCGGCGCGCATCCGCGCCTGAGACGGCGGGGCTGAATGGCGCATGCCCGCGCCATTCGCCAAACCTCGTTTCGACCGTTGACACGTCTCCCGCTCTGTGCAGAAATTGGTTGGACCATTGAACCACTTTAGGCTCAGCCGGCGTGACCGATTTCCTGCCTCCCATCCAGACCACGGCCCGCGACGACGCGGTTCTGAAGGCGTTGGCGGGTTTCGTTCGGCAGGAGGCTCTGGGGCCCGGTGAAAGACTGCCGACGGAGCGCATCCTGGCTGAACGCCTCAAGGTCAGCCGCAACACGGTGCGTGAGGCGCTGACGCGCTGGGAAGGCCTCGGCCTTGTCGAGCGGCGGCAGGGTTCAGGCACCTACCTCAAGGCCGCCGTTTCGCCCGATATGCTGCACATGCCGCTGACGCTGTCCGGTGGCAACGATTTCGCCGGCCTGATGTCCACGCTTGAGATCCGCCGCGCGCTGGAGGCGGAGGCCGCCGCGCTCTGCGCCATTCGTGCAGGCAAGGCCGAACTCGCCGAGATCGAGCGCAAGCTCGACCTCATGGAAGAGGCCTTCCAGACCCGCGCCGGGATGTCCTCGGAGGAGGATTGGGAGTTCCACCAGGCGATCTTCCGCGCTTCCGGCAATCCGCTGTTCGAGCAGATCATCGCCGCCATGTACGAGCTGTTCCACCGCTTCTGGGAACACCCTCTGGGCGTGCGCGATTTCGGCCATGCCAGCTTTCCTTATCACCGGACCATCTTCAATTGCATCGCCGCGCGTGACCCCGATGGCGCTCGCGCCGAGGCGCTAAAACTCATCGCCACCGTCGAGGACGATCTGAAGCGCGGCGCCGCCAACCTCAAACTTTCGGACCGCAGATGAACGAGCAGCCCAACACTTTCGACCCGGCCTCGATGGCCAGCGACTATCTCGGCGAGGCGGCGACGCTTCTGGCGCATGACGATCCGTTCCCCGGCGGCGCGGTTGTGCCGCCGATCTACCAGACGTCGCTGTTCACCTTCGCCAGCTACGCCGACATGGCCGACACCTTCGCCGGCCGGCGAAAGCAGCCGATCTATTCGCGCGGCGACAACCCGACGGTGATGGAATTCGAAGCACGTGTCGCCGCGCTCGAAGGCGCGGAGGCCGCGCGCGGCTTTTCCAGCGGCATGGCGGCCATCAGCGCCACGGTCCTTGCCTTTGTCGGCGCCGGCGAGCGCATGGTTGCCGTGCGCAACTGCTATGGCGACGCCTACCGCCTGTTCGAGCGGCTGTTCCCGCGCTTGCACATCAAGGTCGATTATATCGACGGCTCCGATCCCGACGCGGTTGCCGCGGCACTTCCCGGCGCCAAGCTGCTCTACCTAGAAAGTCCGACCTCGATGATGTTCGAGCTGCAGGACCTGGAGCATCTGACGCGGCTTGCGAAGGAGCAGGGCATCGTCACCACCATCGACAATTCCTGGGCCACCCCCGTCTTCCAGAAGCCGATTTCGCATGGCGTCGACCTGGTGCTGCATTCGGCCTCGAAATATCTGAGCGGCCACAGCGACACCGTCGCCGGCGTGGTGGCCGGCTCCGCCGTCCATATCAAGCACATCAACGAGCAGACCTATTCGCAGCTTGGCGGCAAGCTGTCGCCCTTCGAAGGCTGGCTCTTGCTGCGCGGGCTGCGCACGCTGCCGCTGCGCGTGCCGCATCACATGAAGAGCGGACTTACGATTGCCGAGCGGCTGAAGGCGCATGGCAAGGTCGAGCGAGTCAACCATCCTGCCTATTCGAACCACCCCGGCAAGAAGACGCTTGCCGGCTATGCCGGGCTGTTCTCCTTCGAGGTCACCGAGGATGTCGACATCCCTGCCTTCGTCGATGCGCTGAAGTTCTTCCGCATTGGCGTCAGCTGGGGCGGCCATGAAAGCCTGGTCGTGCCGGCCAAGGCCTCGCTCGAGCAGACGCCGGGCATCAATTCGATGGCGCGCTTCGGCGTCAGCCCCCGAACCATCCGCTTCAATGTCGGATTGGAAAATGTCGAGGACCTCTGGGCCGACATCGCCCAGGCCTTCGACAAGTCAAAAAAATAATGGATCAAAAATGGGAGTCCTGAACATGAAAAGACCGACCTTCATGCTTGCCGCCGTAGCCGGCCTGGCGATCTCCGCCAGCGGCGCGCTGGCCGACACCACCATCAAGCTGGTCGAAGTCATCACCAGCCCGCCGCGCACCGAATTCCTGAAGAAGCAGATCGCCGAATTCGAGACCGCCAATCCGGGCATCAAGGTGGAAGTGGTCTCGCTGCCCTGGGGCCAGGCCTTCGAGAAGTTCCTCACCATGGTGCAGGCCGGCGACACGCCCGACGTCGTCGAGATGCCGGAACGCTGGATGGGCCTCTATGCCAACAACGGTCAGCTCGAGGATCTCGGTCCCTTCATGGCCAAATGGCCCGACGCCAAGACGCTCGGCGACCGCGCCAAGCAGTTCGGCTCGACCGTCGACAACACCCAGTTCATGATCCCCTACGGCTACTATGTGAACGCGCTGTTCTGGAACAAGAAGCTGTTCAAGGAAGCTGGTCTCGACGGCCCGCCGGCAACGCTCGATGAGTTCGTCGCCGATTCCAAGAAGATCTCGGCCATCCCGGGTAAATATGGCTACTGCCTGCGCGGCGGACCCGGCGCCTTCAACGGCATGCACATGTTCATGAACATCGCCGACGGCAAGGGCGGCTACTTCACCGACGACGGCGTCTCGACCATCAACGACGAAGGCTCGGTCAAGGGCCTGCAGATGCTGGCCGACATGTACAAGAACGGTCTGGCGCCGAAAGATTCCGTGAGCTGGGGCTTCAACGAAACGGTGACCAGCTTCTATTCCGGCACCTGCGCCATGCTCAACCAGGACCCGGATGCGCTGCTCGGCATCGCCGACAAGATGAGCGCCGACGACTTCGCGGTTGCGCCGTTGCCGGTCGGCCCGAGCGGCAAATCCTATCCGACGCTGGGCTATGCCGGCTGGGCGATGTTCGCCAATTCCCAGCACAAGGACGAAGCCTGGAAGCTGATGGCGACGCTTTTGTCGCCGAAGGACAATCTGGAATGGGCCAAGGAAGTTGGCGTCGTGCCGATCCACAACGGCGCCGACCAGGACGCGCACTTCAAGACCGAGCAGTTCAAGGGCTGGTTCACCGAACTCAGCGACAGCTCCAAATATGAAATGGTGACGCCGCCGACGCATCTGGAAAACCTCGGCAACTTCGTCGATCAGGTGGCGATCAAGAATTTTCAGGAAGTGCTGCTCGGCCAGAAGCCGGCCAAGGACGTGGCCGATGAATGGGCCAAGTTCCTGACCAAGGAACAGCAGGACTGGCTGGCGAAAAACAAGAAGTAAGGCGCAGGCCTTTTTCCTTCGCCCCGTTTACGGGGAGAAGGTGTCACGAAGTGACGGATGAGGGGCGGCGCCAGCATTTCATAAGTTCGCGCCGCCCCTCATCTGCCTGCCCGTCCTTCGCAGCAGCTGCGCCGCTGCTACGGAGGGTGAACCGGCATCTTCCCCTCGTTCACGGGAGAAGGACGCTGTCGCCGTCCCCGGCACCCAATCACCACCGTAGAGCCAGAACGTATGACCTACGCAGTGTCCGAGATCCGATCCGCCGCCCCGCCGCGCAAGCGGCGGTTCAGCAAGGCCGCGATCGAGCCGTGGCTTTATCTTTCGCCTTCTATCGTCCTGCTGGTCCTGGTGCTGCTGGTGCCGTTGGTCATTGGCATCTCCTACTCTTTTCGCAAATTCTCGGCGTTCAAGTCGCAATATGTCGGCCTTGCCCAATATCAGGCGATGCTCTCCGACCAGGTGCTCGGTCAGGCGCTGATCAACACGCTGTGGTGGACGGTCGCCAGCCTGTTCTTCCAGTTCTTTCTGGGCTTGGGTCTCGCATTGCTGCTCGACAAGCCGTTCTACGGCCGCAAGGTGGTGCAGGCCGTGGTCTTCCTGCCCTGGGCCGTGCCGTCTTTCCTCTCCGGCCTCACCTGGGCCTGGCTGTTCAACCCGATCATCGGGCCGCTGCCGCACTGGCTTTTCGCGCTTGGCCTCAAGGCCGAGCCGACCAATGTGCTGTCGGATCCGGCCACCGCCATGTGGGGCCCGATCGTCGCCAACATCTGGTTCGGCATTCCGTTCTTCGCCATAACGCTGCTTGCCGCGCTGAAATCGATCCCCTCCGAATTGCATGAGGCTGCAGCCATCGACGGCGCCTCGCCCTGGCAGCGCTTCACCAAGGTGACGCTGCCCTTCCTGGCGCCGACCATCGTCATCACGGTGATGCTGCGCACCATCTGGATCGCCACCTTCGCCGACCTGATCTTCGTCATGACCGAAGGCGGGCCGGCCGGCTCGACCAGCACCGTGCCGGTCTACATCTATGTCAGCGCCTTCAAGTCGCTCGACAAGGGCTATGCATCGGCGGTGGCGGTGCTGCTTCTGGTGCTGCTCATTGTCTACGCCATCGGATTGATCGCCATCCGCCGCACCCTGGTGAGGCACGTCTGATGATCGCCGGTCGCTCCACTTCCTCGCGCATTTTCGGCGGCATCGGGCTCTACGCGGCGGTCGCGGCTTACGTGATCTTCGCGCTGTTCCCGATCTTCTGGACGCTGAAGATCTCGGTGACGCCCGAGCGCCTGCTCTATTCCGAAGGCATCACCTTCTGGCCGTCGCAGACGACCTTCCAGAACTTCGTCACCGTGCTCGAAGCCTCCGACTTTCCACGCTATTTCCTCAACAGCGTCATCGTCTCGGTGTCGACGGCCGCCTTTGTCACCGTCATCGCCACGCTCGCCGGCTACGCCATGTCGCGCTTCACCTTCCGCGGCAAGGCGACGCTGGCCATCTTGCTGTTGCTGACCCAGACCTTCCCGCTGGTCATGGTCATTCCGCCGATCTACCGGATCATGGGCGATCTCGGCCTGACCAACAGCCTGATCGGACTGATCATCATCTACACGGCCTTCAACACCGCCTTCGCGACGTTCCTCATGCAGTCCTTCTTCGACGGCATCCCGAGGGATCTTGAGGAGGCGGCGATGATCGACGGCTGCACCCGTGCTCAGGCGATGCGCCGGGTCATCGTGCCGCTGACCTTGCCCGGCATGGGCGCCACGCTGGGTTTCGTCTTCACGGCCGCCTGGAGCGAGTTGCTGTTCGCGCTGATGCTGATCTCCAGCGACGAGCAGAAGACCTTCGCCGTCGGCCTGCTCACCTTCATCGGCAAATTCGCCGTCGACTGGGGGCAGATGATGGCGGCCTCGATCCTGGCGCTGATTCCGGTCTGCGTCTTCTTCGCCTTCCTGCAACGCTATCTCGTCACCGGCCTCACCGCCGGCGCTGTCAAAGGATAATCGATGGCTTCCGTCACGCTGCAAAACGTCGAGAAGGATTATGGCGCGCTGCGCATCCTGCATGGCGTCGACCTCGAGATCGCCGATGGCGAGTTCGTGGTCCTGGTCGGTCCGTCCGGCTGCGGCAAGTCCACGCTCTTGCGCATGATCGCCGGCCTCGAAGAGGTCACCGGCGGTGAGATCCATATCGGCGACCGGCTGGTCAACGACGTCGCGCCGAAGGATCGCGACATCGCCATGGTGTTCCAGTCCTACGCGCTCTATCCGCATATGGACGTCTCCTCGAATATGGGCTTCAGCCTGCTGCTGAAGAAGGCCGAGAAGACGACGATCGACGACAGGGTCGGTGCCGCCGCCAAGCGGCTTGGCCTCGACTCCTATCTCAGCCGCCTGCCGCGCCAGCTCTCCGGCGGCCAGCGTCAGCGCGTCGCCATGGGCCGCGCCATCGTGCGCGATCCGAAAGTTTTTCTGTTCGATGAGCCGCTGTCCAACCTCGACGCCAAGCTGCGCGTCCATATGCGCGCCGAGATCAAGGCGCTGCACCAGCAGCTCAAGACCACGTCGGTCTACGTCACCCACGACCAGGTCGAGGCCATGACCATGGCCGACCGCATCGTCGTCATGCATGACGGCTATGTCCAGCAGGTCGGCCGTCCGCTCGAGCTTTACGACCGGCCGGCCAACACTTTCGTCGCCGGCTTCATCGGCTCGCCCGGCATGAATTTCTTGCCGGCTAAGGTCGCCAGGGACGGCAAGGCCGATGCCGTGCTCGCCGACGGCCAGAAGCTTGGATTGCCGGATGGTCTGCCGCTGCAGGACGGCGATGCGCTCACCATCGGCCTGCGGCCCGAGCATATCAGGCTGGCCGATGACGGAGCGCTGAAGGCCGAGGTCGAGGTGGTCGAGCCGCTCGGCCTGTCGACGCAGTTCTATGTCCGGCTAGCCAACCAGCAGATTTGCGTCTTCGTCATGGGACGCAGCGACGTCAGGCCGGGCGACACCATCCGCCTCGCCGCCGATCCGGCGGCGCTGCACCTCTTCGATTCAAAGAGCGGCGTTCGGATCGGCTAGCTGGCCAACAGCGACGCGTCATGGATGGCTTCGCCAGCAACTCACTGGCGGCAGATGTGGGTGTTCAACTCGGGCACGATTGTTGCGCTGGTGATGGCGACAATTTGATCGCTCAAGGGTCGGCGCCTTCGAGAATATCGACAGGTGAATTGCGGATTTTGATTGCTAGACTCCTGCTGATTCGTCTCGACAGGAAAAGGCATGAGCAAGGCCCTCGGCACATTCGCACTGATCACGGTTCTGAGCGCCTTGCTGATGGCGCTGTCATTGGCCGTGGCGAGGCACGGCTACCCCTATGGCGCCTACGGCGTGAAGCGTCTCGACGGCATCGCCGACGCCGGCTCGTTCCTGGCGATCGCCGCCATCTACTTCTTCGGCGCCATGCTGATGATGATCTTGCCCATCCGTGCCGCCGGCGTTGTGCTGACCCATGCGGCCGATGCGATCTTCTGGGCGACGATCATGCTCTTCGCGACGATCGTCGGCTCGCTGCTTGCCAGATGGGCCTTCGGTCAGCACGAGGTGCTTTGGGCGCTGTTCAACTGGCGCTTCCTGTTCGTCGCGGCGATCGTGGCGGCGCATCTCACCATGAACGAGCTTCGCCGCAACATCCTGCTCAGAAGCCTGTTCTTCGTCGCCTTCGGCGCGGTCACGCTCGCCTGCCTGTTCTGGTCATTCTCGACCTGAGTCCTAGCTTTGTCGCATATGGCTGGTAGACCTCCTGCCAGGCAATGGCTATATCATTTGTCTGACAATTGACCCGGTCGAAGGCCGCCGCGACCAAAACCCAAGGAAAAACAAGATGACCGTGCTGCGCAAAAACCTGATCGACGGCGAGTGGCTTGGCGAGGCCGGCTCGCGCAACATCAACCCTTCGAACACCAACGACGTCGTCGGCGAATACGCTTCGGCCGGGCCGGAGGAGGCCAAGCAGGCCATCGCGGCCGCCAAGACGGCCTTTCCGGCCTGGTCGCGCTCAGGCCCGCTGACCCGCCATGCGGTGCTGAAGAAAACCTCCGACGAGATCATGGCGCGCAAGGACGAGATCGGCCGCTCGCTGGCCCGCGAGGAAGGCAAGACGCTGGCCGAGGGTGTCGGCGAGACGATCCGGGCGGCGCAGCTCTTCGACTTCTTCGCCGGCGAGACGCTGCGTCTGTCGGGCGAGATGGTGCCGAGCGTCCGGCCCGGTGTCGGCGTCGAGATGACCCGCGAAGGCGTCGGCGTCGTCGGCATCATCACGCCGTGGAATTTCCCGATCGCCATCCCCGCCTGGAAGATCGCGCCGGCGCTGGCATACGGCAATACCATCGTCTTCAAGCCGGCCGAGCTGGTGCCTGAAAGCGCCTGGACCATCGTCGACATCCTGCATCGCGCTGGCCTGCCCAAGGGCGTGCTCAACCTCGTCATGGGCAAGGGCTCGGTGGTCGGCCAAGCGATGCTCGACAGCCCCGACGTCAACGCCATCTCCTTCACCGGCTCGGTCGGTACGGGCAAGCGCGTCGCTGCCGCAAGCGTCGAGCACATGCGCAAGTTCCAGCTCGAAATGGGCGGCAAGAATCCGCTCGTCGTGCTCGATGACGCCGATCTGGCCGTCGCCGTCGATTGCGCCGTCAACGGCGCCTATTTCTCGACCGGACAGCGCTGCACGGCCTCCTCGCGCCTGATCGTCACCGAGGCCATCCACGACCGCTTCGTCGACGCGATCAAGGAGCGGCTGGACAAGCTCGTCATCGGCGACGCGCTCGATGCCAAGACCCAGATCGGTCCGGTCGTCGACCAGACGCAGCTCAAGCAGGACGAGGATTACATCGCCATCGGCCGCCAGGAAGGCGCCGAGCTTGCCTTCGGCGGCGACCGGCTGGAGCGCGGCGCGCCCGGCTTCTATCTGCAGCCTGCTCTGTTTGTTGGCTCTACCAATGCGATGCGCATCTCGCGCGAGGAGATTTTTGGTCCTGTCGCCAACGTCATTCGAGTCAAGGATTATGACGAAGCCTTGGCTGTCGCCAACGACACGCCGTTCGGCCTCACCTCCGGTATCTGCACCACCAGCCTGAAGCACGCGACCCATTTCAAGCGCAATTCCGAAGCCGGCATGGTGATGGTCAACCTGCCGACGGCGGGCGTCGACTTCCACGTGCCGTTCGGCGGCCGCAAGGGTTCGAGCTACGGCCCGCGCGAGCAGGGCCGCTACGCCATGGAGTTCTACACCACGGTGAAGACCGCCTATACATTCGCCGGCTAAGAGGGATCGATGGCGTCAGCTCTGGACGACATGACATGGCTCAACCCGCCGCCGCGCCACACGGTCGGCGACGGCACGCTCACCGTTCGGACGGGCAAGGAGACCGACTTCTGGCGCGAGACCTTCTACGGCTTCTGGCGCGACAACGGGCATTTCCTCTACCGCCCGGTAGAGGGTGATTTCAGCGCCGAGGTCACCGTCCAGGGCGACTACAAGGTGCTCTACGATCAGGCGGGGCTGATGCTGCGCCTCAGCGAAACGCACTGGATCAAGGCCGGCATCGAATACACCGACGGGCTGGCCTACTTCTCCGTCGTCGTCACCAACGACACCTCCGACTGGTCGCTGGTTGCCATCGCCGCCAGCAAGGACGGCGTCAGGATCCGCCTGACCCGTCACGCCGAGGCGATCCGCATCCAATATCTGGACGCTTCGGATGGCCACTGGAAGCCGGTGCGGCTGGCCTATTTCCCGATCTCGAAAACGGTCGATGTCGGCATGATGTGCTGCTCGCCGCAGCGCGAAGGCTTTGAGGTCACCTTTTCGGACTTCACCGTCGGGGCGCCCATCTCGCGGGAATTGCACGACTGACGCGGCGCTACCCGTTCATCCGGTGCTGGAAGAATTGCAGGAACAATTCGCGCTCCGTGGTGATGTCCAGCTTCTCATAGATGCGGCGGCGATGGTTCTTCACCGTGCCGACGGTGATGCCGAGCCGCTCGGCGATGTTGGCGGTCGGATGGCCGGCGAGGATCAGCTGCACCAGCTCGCGCTCGCGCAGCGATAGCTCCGGCCACAGGTTTCCCGGAATGCTCGGCTTCTGCTGCGGCGAGGCGCCGGGACCGCTCGGCGCCGAGGTGCGTGAAAAGTCTGAGCCGCGCGCCTTGATGTCGAGCGCATGCAGCGCCTCGAACACCGGCAGCCGCTCGGTCAGTAGCGCGATCTCGCTGTCCTTGAATAATACGGTCGAGCGGTCGAGGAATATGCCCAGGCACCAGTCGCCGCCGTCGGTGAGCAGGATGCCGACCTCGTCGCAGATTTCCGACTGCGCCAGGAAACCGGCAATGTATTGGCCGCGCTTGGCCTCCTCGTCGGCCAGTCCCTTGAGCGGCATGATGCCGAGCCGGCGCTCGCGCCGCCACGAGGCATAGAAGGGATCGAAGACGTAGTAATTGTCGAGATAGCGCCGCACCATCTCGTCCGAGAAGTGCCGGTGCTTGACGAATTCCGGTGTCCTGGTCGCCGAATAGCGCGTCACCGTCACCAGGTCATGCGCGATGTCGGCGCCGATCAGGTCGATCAGGCAGTCGACATGCCGGTCGGTGCCGGTGGCGGCGATCGCCTTGGCCAGCGGCGCCCAGATATTGCCCATGCGCATGCCCTTTTCTCGGCGAACCGCGCCGCGCGGTCATTGTGTCTTTAGGCATATGGCGCGATCCGGCTCCGGGAATCTAGCCTGTGGTCATTCTCGGCAAGGGAAAGCGATCCGTGGACCAGATCACCACCAATCCAATCGTCATCGGCATCGACGCTGGCGGCACCATGACCGACACGATCCTTGTGGATCAGGACGGTCACTTCAAGATCGGCAAGTCGGCGACGACGCCTAAGAACGAGGCCGAAGGCTTCCTGGCTTCGGCAGAGGACGCGGCCGATGCCTGGGGCATCTCGCTGCAGGACCTGTTCTCCGGCGTCAACGTGGTGCTCTATTCCGGCACCGGCATGCTCAACACGCTGTTGTCGCGCACCGGCCGCAGGCTCGGGCTGATCACCACCAAGGGCCTCGAGGACATGATCCTGATGGGCCGTGGCCTGCAGGCCTGGGCGGATTATTCCTATGCCGACCGCCTGCACGCGGTCACCCACCACCATCCCGATCCGCTGGTGCCGCGCCGCCGCACGCATGGCGTGACGGAGCGCATCGACCAGTTCGGCGACGTCATCCTGCCGCTCTACGAGCACGAGGTGCATGCCGCCGCCAAGAAGCTCATCGCCGACAAGGTCGAGGCGATCTGCATCATGACCGTCTTCTCGCACGTTAACCCGGCGCATGAGAAGCGCATCGCCGAAATCTGCCGCGAGGAGATCGCCGCCGCCGGCGCCGACATCCTCGTCTACACCAGCCACGAGGTGCGCCCGGTGATCCGCGAGCAGTCGCGGCTGAACTCGGTGCTTATCGAGGCCTACGCCACCTCGCGCGGCCGCAAGCAGTTGAAGGGCATCGAGGACATCTCGAAGAAATACGGCTTCAAATACGGCGTGCAGACGCTGCTCTCCTTCGGTGGCCTGACCTCGATCAACCATCCGCGCCTGCACGAAACGATGATCTCCGGGCCGATCGGCGGCATCCTGGGCGCCGCCTATGTCGGCAAGCTGATCGGCAACGACTCGCTGATCTGCTCGGACATGGGCGGCACGTCCTTCGACATGGGCGTCATCACGCGCGGCCAGACACGTATCGAGAACGAGCCGCTGATGGACCGCTTCAAGCTCAACGTGCCAACGTTGCATCTCGACACGATCGGCGCCGGCGCCGGCATGATCCTCAAGGTCGATCCGCTGACCAAGAAGGTCTCGCTCGGGCCGGAAAGCGCCGGCTCCGATCCCGGGCCGATCTGCTTCGCCAAGGGCGGCACCGAGCCGACCATCGCCGACTGCGACGCCATCCTAGGTCGCCTGAACCCGCATTACTTCCTCGGCGGCAAGGTCGTGCTGCAGGTGGAGAAGGCAAGGAAAGCCTTCGAGGAGAAATGCGCCCGCGTGCTCGGCGTCGGCGTCGAGGAGGCGGCCGAAGGCATGATCGACATGCTGGAGGCCGACGCGAACAACGCGCTGCGCCGCGTCATCTCCGGCCAGGGCATCCATCCTTCGGAATTCACGCTTTTGTCCTACGGTGGCTCGGGGCCGTTGCATCTGGCCGGCTGCTCCAGGGGCATCGGCTTCAAGGACATCATCACGTTCCAGTTCGCCGCCGCCTTCTCGGCCTTCGGCTGCACCACAGCCGACTTCATGCGTCGCCACTCGGTCTCGACGCAGATCGACATCGGCGCGCGGGCCAGCGATGACGAGCTGGTCGCCTTCGGCAAGAAGGTCACCACCGTCTGGGACGACCTGACCAAGGCCGCGGTCGACGAAATGGTGGCCGACGGCCACGCGCTCCCCAAGATCAAGACCGCGCCGTTCCTGATGATGCGCTACACCGGCCAGTTGGAAGACGTCGAGGTGATGGCGCCGCTGTCGGCGATTCACTCCGCCGACGACATGCGCAGGGTCATCGCCGAGTTCGAGGCGGTCTACGCCAAGGTCAACCACCGCGTCTCGCGCTATGGCGAGGCCGGCTTCTCGATCACCGAGCTGGGGCTGATCGCCACCGCCGACAAGGTGAAGCCGACTTTGGTCAAGCGCCCGCTCGGCAAATCCGATCCGGCTTCCGCCCATAAGGGTGTGCGCGAGGCCTATATCGGCGGCCGCTGGCACAAGGCCAATCTCTACGAGATGGACCTGCTGCAGCCCGGCCACGAGGTTACCGGCCCGGCCATCATCGAACACCCGGCGACGACGCTCGTCGTCCATCCGCAGGACCGCGTCCATGTCGATGAATGGACGCTGCTCCACTACACCCACGCTTGAGAAGGGCGAACGCCATGCTGGACAAACCCGCCTCTGCGCTGCGCATCCGCGAACGGCTGATCGAATCCGAACGGCTGATGGAAGAGACCGGCTGCTATGACGGCATCACCGAGCTTCAGCTGCGCAACCAGGACCCGCTGAAATTCGAGACGCTGCACACGAAGCTGCGCGCCTACTGCGTCTCGGCGCGCGAGATGGCGCGCCGCATCTCCGCCTCGCCCGGCGTGCGCGAGGTCGGCGAGATGGTCGTCGCCATCTACACGCCGGAAGGCGACGCGATCGCGCTTTCCAACGGCATCATGGTGCATGTGCACACGATGAGCCGCTTCATCAAATGGATGATCCGCAACGGCTACGAGGAAAATCCGCAGATCCGCGACGGCGACATCTTCGCCAACAACGACGCCTTCATCGGCACCGTGCAGGTGCCGGACGTGATGGACGTCGTGCCGATCTTCCATTCCGGTAAGCTCGTCGGCTGGGCCGGCGCCGTCTGCCACGAGCTCGAAGCCGGCGGCATCACGCCAGGCGGCGACGTCGCGCTGGCGCAGGAGCGCTTTACCGAAGGCCTGTTCGTCTGCGCCGAAAAGGTCGGCCAGAACGACGAACTGCGGCGCGACTACGTCATCCGCTGCGAGCGCAATCTCAGGATGCCGATCTACTGGGTGCTCGACGAGAAGGCCAAGGTCGCCTCCTGCATCGACATGCGCGAAAGCGTCAAGGCGCTGATCGACGAGATCGGCCTCGACTACTGGATGCAGGTGTCGAAGGAGTTCATCGAGGAAGGCCGCCGCGCCCAGCTCGCCCGCACGCGCCAGCTCACGGTGCCCGGCATCTACCGCGGCCACACTTTTTACGGCCACGTCACCAAGGGCAAGCCCGGCTACCAGCCGCTCGGCGATCCCGACTGGCTCTACAACATCCCGATCGAGATGGAGATCACCAGCGACGGCAAGATCAAGATGGACTTCGAGGGCACGCAGCCCTGGGGCTATCATTCGATGAACTGCACGCCGGCCGGCATGGATGGCGGCATGTTCGTGACGCTGACGCAGCACATGAACTTCGAGGGCCTGGTCAATGACGGCGCATGGATGGCGACCGAGTTGAAGCTGCCGCACGGCACCTGGACCAACCCCGACAATGAGATGGTGGCGACCGCCACCTCCTGGGCGCTGTTGCTGCCCGCCTATGGCGTCTTCCAGCGGCTCTTGTCGCGCTCCTTCATCGCGCGCGGCTTCGTCGAGGAAGCCTTTGTCGGCCAGGTCAACAGCCCGATGATCGAGATGGGCGGCACCAGCCAGTACGGCACGCCCTTCGGCATGGCGCATTTCGAATGCGCCGCCGCCGGCTCGGGCGCCTTGGCCATCAAGGACGGGCTGGACACAGCCTATGTCGGCTGGAATCCGGAATCCGACATGGGCAACATCGAGATCTGGGAACAGAACATGCCGATGCTTTATATCGGCAGGTCGATCGTTCCCAATTCCGGCGGCGCCGGCAAATATCGCGGCGGCTGTTCCTTTCTGTCGACCTGGCTGGTTTCCAAGACCGATCATCTCAGGCTGGTGACCTCCGAGCATTCCTCGCGCGTCTTCGACAATGGCGGCCTGTGCGGCGGCTATCCGGCCCCGACCTGCCAGAAGCATCGCGCGGTGCGGGACTCGAACATCTTCGAGCTGGCCGAAAATGGCGCGCCGCTGGCGCACCACACCGGCACCAATCCCTACCGCTCGGAGCTGGAAGTGCGGCTGGAAGGCGAGCATGTGACGCTGGAAGGGCCGTACATCACTGCGCCGCACAAGACCGGTGACGTCTTCACCCACTCCTATAATGGCGGCGGCGGTTACGGCGACGTGCTGGAGCGCGATCCCGTCAAGACCGCCTGGGACGTCGAGAACGGCTTCCTCACCAGGGAAGCGGCCGAAGGTATCTTCGGCATCGTGCTCGACGAGGACGAGGAGGGTTTCCCGGTCGCCAATCTGGAAGCCACCAAGCGCCATCGCGCCGACATGCGGGCCAAGCGCCTGACGCACGCCAGGCCGGTTTCGGAATGGATGGCCGAGGAGCGCGAGCGCGTGAAAGCGGCCGGTTTCGCGCCCGAGGTGAAGAAGATGTATGCCAGCGCCATCAGGCTCTCGCCGCGCTTCACCAAGGACTTTTCGACCTTCTGGGATGTCGATGCCAAATCGACCTTCGGCGTGGAGTAAGGACCATGACCTCATACAGCAAGGAAGTCATCGCCGATCTGGTTGCCGGCACGCTGCCGTGGCCGCAGACGCGCCGCATCATGAGCGCCTACAAGGACGACGACCGTTTCTTCAAATATGTCGCGGTGCTGCAGGATCGCGTCGGCTGGAAGGATCCGATCCTGCTCCCGGTCGGCGACCATCTTTTCATCTGCCAGAGCGGCGACGAACGGGTGACGAAATGCGAATGCGGCCACTCCTTCGGCGACTACCGCAGGAACTGGAAGCTGAAGGCCGCGATCATCGTGCGCGACACAGAGGAGACGCTGCGCGAGATCTACCCCAACAGCGACCTGCCGGATCCGGATTGGATGGAAATCCGCGAATTCATCTGCCCTGAATGCGGCACGCTGCATGAGGTGGAAGCGGCTGCGCCCGGCTATCCGATCGTTCACGATTTCGAGCCGGACCTCGAAGGGTTCTACCGCGATTGGCTGGGCAAGCCGCTGGAGTCGTCAACGAGAGCAATTCCAGGAAACGTGTGAAGCGGTTTTCCGTCCGGAATTGCGTCAACAGAGTGGGAGGCTGATGCCGCAGATGGGTCGCGTCGCAGGCAAGGTGGCGCTCGTAACCGGGGCCGGTCTCGGCCTCGGGCGGGCGTCTTCGCTCCTTCTGGCGTCGGAAGGCGCGAAGTTGGTCGTCAGCGACATCGACGAGAGGCTCGCCGGCGATGCGGCGGCGGAGATCGTCAAGGCTGGCGGCGAGGCGCTGGCGTTGCGCCATGATGTCTCGAAGCCCGAAGACTGGCCGGCCGTCATGGCGGCGATCGAGCAGCACTTCGGCCGGCTCGACGTACTGGTCAACAATGCCGGCATTGCCATTGCCCGGAACATCGAAGACACAACAATCGCCGAATGGCGGCGCACCATGGCGATCAACCTTGACGGCGTCTTCCTCGGCTGCCAGGCAGGCATCAAGCTGATGAAGAAATCCGGTGGCGGATCGATCATCAATCTCTCCTCCATAGACGGCATCATCGGTGAGGCGGATCTTGCCGCCTACTGCGCCTCCAAGGGTGGCGTGCGCACCCTGACCAAGGCGGTCGCCGTGCATTGCGCCGAGCAGCGCTACGGCATCCGCTGCAACTCGATCCATCCCGGCTATATCTGGACGCCGCAGACGGAAAACTACCTGCGCGATCTGGGCACGCTCGAGCAGGAGAAGGCCAAGGCGCTGTCCCGCCATCCGATCGGCTTCCTCGGCGAGCCGAACGACATCGCCTACATGGTCCTCTATCTCGCCTCGGACGAATCCAAATTCGTCACCGGCTCCGAAATGGTGGTCGACGGAGGCTATCTTGCAGTGTGAACGCGGAGACCGCTTGCGATGACCAACCTCACCGGCCGCGGCGCCATCGTCACCGGCGGCTTTTCGGGCATGGGTTTTGCCATCGCCACGGCGCTCGCCAAAGCAGGCGCCAATGTCGCCGTCGGTTCCTATGTGGCGCCTCCGCAGCCGGGCAGGGCGGACGCCGCTTATTATCCCGGCACCGACGAGATCGAGCGCGTGAAGTCGACGCTTGCCGCTTACGGCACCAAGGTGCATGCCGCCCATCTCGACGTGCGCGACAGCGCGCTCACCAACCTCTTCTTCGCCGAAGCCCAGGCGGCCATCGGCCAGGCGGATATCCTGGTCAACGCCGCCGGCACCACGGCAGAGCAGCCGGTCTGCGGCCATTCCGACGAGCTGTGGGACAAGATCGTCGACACCAATCTCACCGGCGCATTTCGCGCGACGCGCGCCGTCCTGCCCGGCATGATCGAGCGCGGCTGGGGCCGGATCGTCAACGTCGGCTCGACGGCGGCTTCCGTCGGCTGGAAGGACAATCCCGCCTATTGCGCCTCCAAGGCCGGCCTGCTTGGGCTCACCCGTTGCGTCGCGCTCGAAGGCGCTGCGCATGGCGTCACCTGCGTGATGATCAGTCCGACCTGGGTTGAGACCGAGCTGATGCGCCGCAATGTGGCGCAGGTCGTCGAGCGCGAAGGCAAGGGCCGCAGCGCCGAGGAATTGATGGACGAATTCAGGAAAGGCAACCCCCAGGGGCGCATGATGCAGCCGGAAGAGATTGCAGCACTTGCGGTCTTCCTCTGCACGGACCTGGCCAAGGGGATCACCATGGAAAACATCCAGATCACTGGCGGCGCATTGTGGTAGCGTCGGGCAGGGGAGTGGATCCCGGCCTTCATGGGAGGAGGCCGGCGTAGAAGAAGGGCTATCAACCAGCTAGGGGAACTGACATGAGAATGAAAACTACCTTGAAGGGGGTCGGTCTCGGCCTCGTGCTGATGTTTGCCGCGACGACGGCCGGCCAAAGCGCCGATCTCGGCGCCAAGGACGAGCCGATCAAGCTCGCGATGCTGGAATGGACCGGCGCGCATGTCTCCACCCACATCGCCGGGCAGCTTCTGGAGAAGCTCGGCTATCACGTCGAATACGTCACTGCCGGCAACTTCCCGCAATTCTCGGGGTTGGCCGACGGCTCGCTCAGCGCCTCGGTCGAAATCTGGCTCAACAATGTCGGCGACATCTATCCGAAGGTGCTGGCGGAGAAGAAAATCGAGGACATCGGCAAGCTCGACCTGAAGACGCAGGAAGGCTGGATCTACCCCAAATTCATGGAGAAGGTCTGCCCGGGCCTGCCAGACTGGAATGCGCTGAACAAGCCAGAATGCGTGCAGGCGCTGGCGACGCCCGAGACGGCGCCCAACGGCCGCTTCCTTGATTATCCAGCCGATTGGGGTTCGCGCGCGGCCACCATCCTAGCCGACAACAACATGCCTTACACCGCTGTGCCATCCGGTTCCGAAGGCGCGCTGGTCGCCGAGTTGGAAGCGGCCGAGGCGGCCAAGACGCCGCTGATCATGATGTTCTGGGGCCCGCATTACGCGCTGGCCGAGAGCGATGTGGGTTGGGTGACGATGCCGCCCTGCAAGGAACAGACCAACGAGCACTGCATCACGCCTCCGGACGTCGACAAGATCGTCTGGTCGGGCTTCGGCGCCAAATGGCCGGCAGCCTACGCCTTCCTGAAAGCCTTCAAGATGGATGCGACCGAACAGCAGAAGATGATGCTGGCCGTCGACAAGCAGGGCAAGGACCTCGACGCCGTCGTCAAGGAATGGATCGACAAGAACGAGGCGGTGTGGAAACCTTGGCTCGACGCCGCCAAGGGATAATTCGCCGATGTGCCTGACAAAGGCCAAGGGCAACACGGGCCCGGTTTCCGCAATGCGCGGAGCCGGGCGGGCGATCGGCACGGGTCGATAGGAATGGACACTGCCGCGCGCCCGGTCAAGCTTGCCTGCCGCAATGTCTGGAAGGTCTATGGCCGGCGCCCGGGCTACTATTTCGACTCGCGCGGCTATGTCATCGATCCCGACGCGCTGGCCGAGCGGCTGCGTGCGGAGGCGCATCTGCCGGCCGTGGTCGACGCCAGTTTCGAAGTGGCGACCGGCGAGATATTCGTCATCATGGGCCTGTCCGGCTCCGGCAAGTCGACCTTGGTGCGCTGCCTGTCGCGCCTGGTCGAGCCGAGCGCTGGCGAAATCCTGCTCGACGGCAGGAACCTGCTCGCCGCCAGCGGCAAGCAGCTCATCGAACTGCGCCGCCACGCCATGGGCATGGTGTTCCAGAATTTCGGCTTGCTGCCGCATCTGAGTGTATTGGGCAATGTCGCCTTCCCGCTGAAGATCCAGGGCAAGTCGGCGAAGGAGCGGGAGGCCCGCGCCCGCGAGATGATCGCGCTGGTCGGGCTCGAAGGCCGCGAGGCGTCCCTCCCGCACCAGCTCTCCGGCGGCCAGCAGCAGCGCGTCGGCATCGCCCGCTCGCTCGCCGTGGGCCCGGAGCTCTGGTTCCTCGACGAGCCGTTCTCCGCGCTCGATCCGCTGATCCGCAAGCAGATGCAGGATGAGTTTCTGCGCCTGCAGCGCATGCTGAAGAAGACCATCATCTTCATCACCCACGACATCGCCGAGGCCTTCCGCCTGGCCGACCGGCTGGCGATCATGCGGGCCGGCAAGATCGTGCAGATCGGCCGACCGGCCGACATCGTGCTCAATCCGGCCGACGATTATGTCGCGCAGTTCACCGAGGACATGCCGCTGCTGCGCGTCATCACGGCCGGCGACATTGCCACGCCGGCCAATGGCGCCGCGCTGCCGGAACGGAGCATCGCCGCCGACACCAGCCTCGAGGCGCTTATCCCGCAGCTCGCCTCCGGCGTGGCGGCCTTCGCGGTGCCCGGCGCCGGCGACGGCCCGCCGGCGGTGCTCAGCGCCGGCGCGGTGCTTGCCGTGCTGGAGCGCGAGCAGGCAAGACGCACGCGCTCATGACGGCGCCGGCCGCGATCGCACCACCCCCGCAAAGGATCGCCATCGCGCCGGCCCTTGTCCCCTGGTGCGGCCTGGCCGTGCTGACGGTGCTTTGCCTGCTGCTGAAAACCGAGCTTCCCTGGCTGGTCAGTTTCCCCAAGGAATGGACGCTGCCGCTGGCCACTTATATCAACGCCGTGACCGACGTTGTCGTCGCCGTCATCCAGCCCGGGTTCCGGGCGCTCTCCGCCTTGCTCGATGCGCCGATGCGCGGCGCGCGGTTGGCGCTCGCCTGGTTGCCCTGGCCGGCGGTGATGCTGGCTGTCGCCGCGCTGGCGCTGAAATCGAGCGGCGAGCGGCTGGCGCTCTTCGCGCTCGCCACGCTCGCCTATATCCTGCTTGCCGGCTACTGGCCGCAGAGCATGAACACGCTGGCGCTGGTGCTGCTTGCCGTGCCGATCTCGACCGTGCTCGGCTTCCTGCTTGGCGTTCTCGGCTACGCTCGCCCGCACTGGCGTCCTGCGCTGCTCGGCGCGCTCGACCTGATGCAGACGGTGCCGGCTTTCGCCTACCTCATCCCGCTGCTGCTTCTGTTCGGCTTCGGCCCGGTGGTGGGCCTGATCGCCTCGGCGATCTACGCGACGCCGCCGATGGTCCGCAACACCATGCTCGGCCTCGATCGCGTGCCGGCGGCGATCAGCGAGGCCGGCCTGATGAGCGGCTGCACGCGCCGCCAGCAATTCTGGCAGGTCGAGGTGCCGACGGCGCTGCCGCAGGTTCTCGTCGGCTTCAACCAGACGACGATGGCGGCACTGTCGATGGTCATCGTCGCCGCCATCATCGGCGGCTTCGAGGATATCGGCTGGGAGGTCCTGTCCTCCATGCGCAAGGCCGAGTTCGGCCAGAGCATCCTCTCCGGCCTGGTGATCGCGCTGCTCGCCATCCTCATCGACCGTCTCACCATCGGCTTCGCCAAGGCGCCGGAGACCGGGCCGACGCGGGCCATGCGCTGGATGACGCCGCGCCGGCTGGCTGTGTCGCTGGCGGTCGCGCTGGCTCTGGCCGTGGTCATCCGGCTCGCCGCGCCCGATGCGACGCTCCTGCCGGAAACCGGGCTGCGCATGCAGATGGGCGTCGTCAACCAGTGGCTGCTGGGACTCGTGCGCGACTATGCCTGGTTCTTCAACGGCGTGCGCAATGCCGTGCTCTATTGCCTGCTTTTGCCGATGCGCGTCGGCATTTCGGGCGCGGCGACGCCTGCAATATGGGGCTTCACCCTGCCGCCGTCGGTACTGGCCGTCTATGTGGTTTTGGTGGCGGCCTTGGCTGGGTTGGCCCTGTGCCGTTTCGGCTGGCGGGCAGCGGTCGCCGTGGTCGCCGCCGGCCTTGTTCTCTACACCGGCTTTCTCGATCTGCCCTGGCCCGTCTTCATCCTTGCCGTCGCCTTGCTTGCCGGTCAGGTGGCGGGCTATCGCCTCGGTATCTTCGCGCTGGCCGGCTTCGGGCTGATCCTGGTCAACGGCCTGTGGCCGCAGCTGGTGCAGTCGCTCTATCTCTGCACGCTGGCAGTCCTGCTTTGCCTTCTGGTCGGTGGCGCCCTCGGCACATGGGCGGCGCACAGCGACCGCGTCTCGCGCATCCTGAAGCCGATCTGCGACGCGCTGCAGACCATGCCGCAATTCGTCTTCCTCATCCCGGCGCTGATGTTCTTCAAGGTCGGCGAGTTCACGGCGCTGATCGCCATCATGCTCTACGCCATCGTGCCGCCGATCCGCTATGTCGAGCATGGATTGCGGCATGTGCGCGCCGATGTCGTCGAGGCGGTCGAGCAGATGGGCGCGACGCCGATGCAGACGCTGCTGCACGCCAAGCTGCCGCTGGCGCTTCCCGTCGTCATGCTCGGCCTCAACCAGACCATCATGGCGGCGCTCTCGATGCTGGCGATCGCCGCCCTTGTCGGCACGCGCGATCTTGGCCAGGCGGTCTATGTCGCGCTCGGCAAGGCCGATGCCGGCATGGGCCTGATCGCCGGCCTGTCGATTGCCTTCCTGGCGATCCTGGCCGACCGGCTCATCCAAGCCGCGGTCGCGCGCTCCGCGGCTGCGTCGCACTGATCAGACCGGGGCCGGCATGCGACCGCTGGCATGCCTCTCGTCCTCGGCGGGAATGGCCACTCTGCGGCGCCGGAAAGCTGGCAACGGGGTCAGGCTGAACAGGCCATAATAGACGATGAAGGATGCCATGAAGTAGGGGCCGAGCATCTCGACCTCGAAGAAGGAGCGGATCAGCATCAGGCCGATCGCGCCGGCAAGCACCACCGAATCGGCGCTCCAGTCGCCGAACACCACTTTCGACACGTGGCCGTAGAAAGAACGCAGGATGACCAGCGCCAGCAAGGTGACGCCGATAAAGCCGATTTCAACCAGTGTCTCGACATAGGTGTTGTGGAAGTGGAAGCCGGAGCGGGTCGAGATGTAGAATTCCGCCCACAGCCGCTCCGGATCGGCAAAGCCTTGCACCCAATAGGCGGCATAGCCATAGCCGAGCAGCGGATGCTGCTGCGCCGCCTCCCAGCCTTGCTCCCACAGATAGGTGCGGCCGGTGAGCGTCGAATCCTTGCCGAAGATGCCGAGCACGACATCCAGCAGGCCGAGGTTGAGCGCCGCGACCACCCCTGTCACCAGCGCGCCGGCGCCGACGATGAACAGCACGCGGCGATAGCGCAGCGACAGCACCTTGGTCATGCTGAGCAGCGCCACGATGCCGATCACCGCCGGCAGCGAGGCCACCGACGTTGCCGAATGGGCGATGGCCAGCATGTAGACCGATAACAGCATGATCGGCGCGGTCCAGACGAAGCCCAGCCAGTTGCGCCGGTAGAAGGCCAGGAACGCAAGGCAGAAGAAGATGCCGAGCGATGAGAAGAAGCCGATCTGGTTCTTGGAGCCGAAGGCGCCGACGAAATTGACCGTGCCGTCGATCGTGTCGAGCGCGTAAGCGCCGACTTTCAGGGAATAGAGCAGAACGAAGAAGATGCCGATCAGCGAGCCCACCACCAGCGTGCGCACGTTGATGGTGCGCGCCGCGACATAGGCGCAGACGATGTGCGAGGAATATTGCACCGCCGCGCGCGCGCTGATGCCCGCTGCCTGGGACCAGAACACCGAGAAGCAGACATAGGCCGCAAGCAGAATGGGCAGCCAGGCGCTGGAGAGCTTCCAGGTGAAGCGCCGGTAATCGACGAACAGCAGCGGCAGCCAGACGGCGTAGTAGGCGAGGATCAGGATCTGGCCGAAATTTGGCGAGTAGGCGAAGGCGAGCATGGAAACCGCGACGGCGAAAGTGCCGGAGGTCTCGTTGCGATCGGGATCGATCAGAATGGATTTCGGAATCTTCATACCGGATTTTGTCCGTTGAGCCCTTCTTGTGCGATGAACCGCTACGCCACGGCCCGGGCGCGCTGCATCTGCCGCTGCAGGAAGCGCCGCACCGGTTCGTCATAGATGCGCGTGGCGATGTCGGCGATGACGACGACCGAGGCCGCCATCACGATGCCGAACCAGGGATGATGCGCGAACGGATCGATCGAGAAGGCCTTGCCGGCCCCGGCGATGATCATCAGCATCGGCGTATGAATGATGTAGATCGGGTAGGAAATCCGCCCGAGCCAGCCATAGAAGCTTGATAGAAGCGGCGCGGTCGGCGCCACCGCGCCGGTCATCACCATGAGCGGGAAGACGATGACGATGGCGGCGAGGTCGTAGACGACGCGCGCGCCGCCGGCCGGAGCGATGGCGAAGACGGCAAGTGTGAGCAGGATTGCGCCTTCGACCCAGAAGCCGCGCCGCAGGAAGCCGAGGCCGCCCTGCCAGCGCGCCATCGATCGGCAGAGCAGCACGCCCAGGAAGAACGAGAAGGTTACGCGCGGCAGGCCGCTGAGGATGGTCTTGCCGGTCATGCCGAAATCGAGCGTGCCGGCGAAGATCGAGGCGACGACGAGCAGCACGAGGCTGGCGCCGACGATCCCCGTCAGCACCCGCCGCGAAAGCAGCGCGAAGACCGCGACATAGGCGATGTTGACGATGAGCTCGAAGAACAGCGACCACGAAGCGGGATTGAGCGGAAAGATCGTGTGATAGGCGTCGCTGACCAGCGGGACGAAGAGCATGCCGGTCGTCAGCTGCATGCCGATCTCGGACAGCGGCATGTATTCGGCCGGCATGAGCCTGTTCTTGACCAGCAAGTAGAAGAAGCCGAGCAGCGTGCCGGCGAGATAGAGCGGATAGAGCCGGATCAGGCGGATGGCCACGAAGGAGCCGAAGCCCATGCCGTTCTCGATCTTGCGGTCATAGGCATGCGCGATGACGAATCCGCTGAGCAGGAAGAACAGATCGACCGCGAGATAGCTCGACGGCAGCACCTTGCCG
This sequence comes from Mesorhizobium sp. B2-8-3, assembly GCF_006440815.1. Classification (NCBI taxonomy): domain Bacteria; kingdom Pseudomonadati; phylum Pseudomonadota; class Alphaproteobacteria; order Hyphomicrobiales; family Phyllobacteriaceae; genus Mesorhizobium; species Mesorhizobium sp. B2-8-3. The sequence goes on along the minus strand of NZ_VFTW01000008.1, from coordinate 61,655 downwards.
TCGGCCAGGAACGGCGAGAAATGGTAGAGCATGACGCTGATCGCCGCCACGCCGCGGATGGCGTCGAGATTCAGATAGACGTGACGCTGGGCTGCGGGCTGCATGTTATGCCTTCAAGCGGTCCAAAACAGATCGCCCGCCCGCGCCGCAACGCGAACGAGCCTGGCTTGTCCCTCCCGCCTCCGGGTCCCGGCTCGCTTCGGGCAAGCTTCGGTCCGGCGGCGCTACTGGCTGGCCGTCGGCGCCAGCTTCACCTTGATCACGTCGCCCGGCAGGACAGGCGTGTCTTCCTTGGCTTCGATCTCGCTCGTCTTGCCGTCGGCAACCCGCACTAGCGAATAGAGCAGGGCCGGCTCCTCATCTCCGGTGATGCTGGCCGCCGTCGCGGGGTCCGACGCCTGCGCGATCAGGCCCTTCTGCATGCCGGCCTTCAACGTCGCCTCGTTCAGGTCGGCCTCGGCCTGCTGCCGGTTGGCGGTAAGGGTGGAATTCAGCGAGTTCCTGGCATCGATGGCGTCCTGCTCGGCCTTGCTGATCGACTGCTTGGCGGTGAGGATGGCCGTCTCGTAATCCAGGATCTTGCCCTGCAGGTCGGTGACCGACTGCTGCGAGGAAAGCAGGCGCGCATTGGCAACCAGGCCCTTCTGCGCCAGTGGACCGATGCTTTCGGCCTGCTTCTCGGCCAGATCGACCTGCTTCTGCTGGTTGGCGATCTTCTTTTGCAGCGATTCGATTTCCGACTGCAGAACGCCCTTCAAATCGTCGAGCGCATCGAGCTTCAGCTTCAGCGATTTCTGGTCGGAGACCAGGATCGCCGTTTCGTCGGCGACGATGGTCGCCAGTTTCGGATCGCCCCCCTCGATTTCCTTGGGCACCTCGAAAGTCGTCTTGCCTGCGAGGTCGGCATCGATCCTGGCTCGTTTGACGAGCAGGCGGATGCGCTGATCGTCATAGATATCGAAGCTGCCCTTGGCGGTAACCAGATCCTTCCCGAGCTGCGGGCCGTAATCGGCGTTGCGCCTTATGCCGCCGGCGATGCTGACTGCCTTGAGCACCGTCAGATCGGGCACGAAGGGAAACTGGCCGGGGTTCTGGACTTCGCCGGAAATGTAGAACGGCCGGAACTGCGCCATCTCGACCGAGGCTTCCGGCTTGTCGGGCAGCGCCAGCTTGCGCTGCAACGCCAGCCCGATCGCCGAAGCGACTTCCGCCGTCGTCTTGCCGGCGGCCTGCATGTCGCCGACGAACGGCACCGAGAGCGTCCCGCTCGGGCCGACCGAATATTCGCCATTGAGGGCTGACCAGTCGCGGAACGTGCCGTCGACCGTCTGCCATTCGGCGACGCGGATGTTGAGCTTGTCCTGTGGGCCAAGCTGATAATCGCCGGCGGCGGCCAGCTGCGGCATGGCGAGCGACGCCGCAACAAACAACGCGCCCGCGAAGCGGGCCGTCGTCTTGGACAGGAGACTGCAGGCGTAAGACAGTCCGAAGGGGTTTTTTGTCAAATACGTTTCCGATTCGCTTTGGCCCCATCCGCCCGATGAGATCACTGCCGGATGCCTGCCCCGAATCTGGCGGAGCAGGCCCGTCGGTCAATAGCTGCCGCGTGACATCCACACGGCAGGAACGGTCTTGAAGATGATGCGAATATCCTCGGACAAAGACCAGTTCTCGACATAGTGGCGATCGAAGGCGACGCGCGTGTCGTAGGATACGTCGTTGCGGCCGCTGACCTGCCACAACCCGGTCAGGCCCGGACGCGACTTCAGGTAATAGACCGCGGCGCTGCCGTAGATCTCCAATTCGTCGCGCACGACCGGGCGCGGGCCGACAAGGCTCATGTCGCCCTGCAGGATGTTGAGGATCTGCGGCAGTTCATCGAGGCTGAGCTTGCGAAGCACCTGCCCGACGCGGGTGACGCGTGGATCGTTCTTCAGTTTGCGTGTCGCGATCCATTCGGCGTTGGCATCGGGATTGGCCGCCAGATACGCAGCGAGCACGCGCTCGCCATCCGGCACCATGGTGCGGAATTTGAGACAGGAAAAGATCCTGCCGCCGCGGCCGATGCGCTTGTGGCCATAGAAGATCGGACCGTTGTCCGAAAGCTTGACCAGCAGCGCGACCATTAGGAAAAGCGGGCTGAGCAGGATCAGCCCGGCCAGGGAACCGACGATATCGAAACTGCGTTTGAGCAGACCGCCGATGGGGGGTGGAAAATCAACGCCGACCTGCGCAAAACCCGCATTAGCCGACTTGGCGACGTCCCTCATGCAGAAGCTCCATACGTTGAACGGATGGTTTACGACAAGATATCAAAAAAATGCTGCAGCGCAACACACAATTTCCCATCGGACTGAAATGCTCACGTCATGAATTGACTAAATAATAAACCTGCCCTGCCCAAATTTTCACCTTTGTGGCACGTTTATGACAAGGTGAGAGCGAACCAGGAAAATGTAGTCCGCCTTTTAGGCCATTTTTGGACAGTGCATTCTTTGCTGCAGAAGAAACGCGGTTGCGCGCCGTCGGAAGCACTCGCCATGGTAAGTTATTCAGATAAAATACTAATCAAAGTGGCGAGTTTTACTGAAGCGGCAGGCGGCTAATTGAATAGCTGCCGGAGCCAGAGTGTGCGACGCAGCATGGCAGAGTCGATCTCGTAAAATCGTTGGAAACCATACCTGCACGGCCTTGCTCCGGCCGACCCGCCTTAATAGAGTCGCAAATTGTTCCTGTCATAGTCTGCATGGTTAAGGAAGGTCGGAAGCAACCGGCCGGATAGGGCAGCCAGAAAAAGCTCTTGGCGCAACGGGGAGTTACGCGGGTGGGTAAGTCGCAGCTTCTGCATGCTCGTCTCGGTTGAGAAGCCGGCGAACATGTCTCTGCCAAAATTCATCGTCGGGATGATCTTCGCGCTCGCGATCGTCATCGGCTGGTCTTATTTCGATGGCGCGTCGGCGGGCACCATCCTCCTTCGCGCCGTCGTCTGTGCCGTCATCATCCAGGCCGGCTATTTCCTCCTGGTCTTTGCCATGATCGGCGGAACCACGCCGACATCGGCCGACAAGGCCCGCGAGGCCGACCGCGGCACGATCCTGAACAAGGTCGCCGACGGTGAAAAGCTAAGCGCCAGACGCAGCCTCCACTGAACGTTCGACCGGCGCCGGGACCAGTCCCGTCTCTACCGATGACGCGCCTTCGCGCTCGGCCTGTTCGCCGGACAGCATCCTGGCAAGGCGGCTGCCGGCCTTTGCCTTCAGCCGCCTATATTGTCCGACCTCGACGATGCGTCCGTTCTCGATGGCCACCACCCAGTCGGCGAAGGCGATCATCGACGGCCGGTGCGCGATGGTCAAAATCGTCATTTGGCCGCGCAGCGCCTCGATCGATTGGGCGATCAGCGACTGATTCTGCCAGTCGAGCGCGCTCGTCGCCTCGTCGAGGATGAGCAGCGAAGGCTTGCGCAGCAGCGCCCGCGCCAAGGCGATGCGCTGCCGCTCGCCGCCGGAAAGCCGGACGCCGCGGTCGCCCACCACCGTCTCCAGCCGCAATGCCAGGCGCTCCACGAAATCGGCCGCATGGGCGTTGCGCAAGGCCGCCCATAGTTCTTCGTCGCTGGCCGCGGGCGCGGCAAGGCGCAGATTGGCGGCGATCGTGTCATGCAGCAGGAACACGTCCTGCGGCACATAGGCGACCCGATCGCGCCAGGCCCTGCGATTTTGCGCCGTGATCTCCACGCCGTCGGCCAGGATGCGTCCCGCGGTCGGTTCGAGCAGGCCGAGCAGCATGTCGGCGATCGTGCTCTTGCCGGAACCGGAAGGGCCGATCAGCGCCGTCACCTTGCCGGCCGGCAGGCTGAAGGTGATATCGCTGACCACCGGCTTGCCGTCGCCCTCGCCATAGGCGAATGCCACATCGCGGATGTTGAGGCCGGTCTCGAGAGACAGTCTTGCCCCTTGTTCGGCCATGCTTTCTTCCGGCTCGCGCTCGGCATCGAAGCGGGCCTGGAGGCTTTTCATCGAAGCATAGGCCGGCAGGTTGATCAGCACCTGCTGGGTCTGGAGCTGCATGTCCATGAAGCGCGGCGCGACCCGCATGAATACCAGGAGCAGCACGACGATCTCGGCCAGCGACAGGTGGAAACGGACCAGCGCGACATAGATGAAGAGGCTGAGCCCAATCACGCTCGTAACCTGGAACAGGGCGGTGCCGAGCGAACTGTTGCGGACGAAGGCGATGTTGTCGGTCTTCATCTTGTCCAGCGTCGCGCCCAGCTCGGCAAAATAGCTTGCCTCGACATTCAGGCTCTTGGCGACCTTGATGCCGCCGAGGAACTCGGAGACCGTGCGGTACTGATCCTGGCGATTGCCGGTCAGGGTGCGGCCATAGGCGCTGGCGCGCGCCCTGAACGGCTGCAGCGCAACCAGCAGCACCAGGCCGATGAAAATGGCGAAGGACGTCATCACCGGCGAGATGAACAGCGAGACCACGAGATAGCCGGTGAGAAGCAGCGTCGCCTGGGTCAGCATCAGCAGCGAGAAGGCGGCCACCTGCACCCGGTCGACATCACCGTTCAGCGCATGGTCGAGATCGGAGCCGCGGATGCGGGTGAAAACGCCCCAGCGCGCCTTGCCGACGCTCTCGAACAGGTTCATGCGCACGCGGTTGACGAAGTCGTAGAGCAGCCGCGCCATGTAGACCGACTTGAAGCGGTTGAACGTCGCTTGCAGCGCCACCAGCGCGACGAGTAGGCAGAGCACGGTCGCGAGCGACAGCGTTCCGCCGGGCACCAGCCAATGCAAGGCCTCCGGCACCCGCACCGCATAGTCCTGGTCGGGCTTGCCGATCAGGCGCAGCAGCGGAACGAGCAGCAGGATCGAGATGCCTTCGGTGAGACTGCCCAGGATCAGGAAGGCAAGCGCCGTCGCCGTGCGCCGTCCGCCGACATGCGCCATCATGGCGCCGAAACCGGCGATGTCCCGGAAAAGCGACAGGCGAAACTTCGAGGACCAGCCCATGCCCTGGCTCACCTTGTTCCGGACGCCAGGTCGGCTTCGATCGCGGCGACCGCTTCATCGAGCCTGGCGAGTCCGGCCGGCACTTCGAGGCGGCTGACGCCGACCCGTCCGGCGACCTGCGCGCATTGGCTAAGATGCGCGGCGGCAAGATCGCCGGGCAGCGCCTGCCGGCCGAACCGCGTGACATAGGAGAATTTGATGATCGCCGGCAACGCGGCGGCGCCGATCAATGGCGAGATCGCCGCCCGCCCGCCGCGCTCGAGCACATAGATGCGCGATACCGGCACCGCCTCGGCGGCAAATCCGTCATGCAGCCGATGCTGCGCCTTGTCGATCTGCGGATGCACCTGCGGACGCACCTCCGCCTGCTCGAGGCGAATGGCGCCGGCCGCGTCCGCCGAGAGCTTGAGCTGCGGAAATCCGGGCAGGATCATCGGCCGGTCAGGATCGGACAAATCCAGCGCCACGACGTCGTCGGTGAGCAGGCGGTGACCGGCGCGGATCATCGCGCCCGCCGTCGTCGACTTGCCGGCGCCCTTGTCGCCCATGAAGATCACGCTCCTGCCGCCGACGGCAATGGCGCTGGCATGCAGGACGAGCAGCCCGCGCCGATGCAGGGCAAGCGCCATCACCGGCCCGAGCAGCGGAAAGGCGAGCAGCGGGTCGTCGATCCCCGCCGCCGGATCGACATCGATCCGGCTGGCGTCGCTGATCATGAAGGTGCCGACCGCCTCCCAGGAAAGATATTGGCGCGTCGCCTCGAACCGGAACGCCGTGGCGCCCAGCGATGCGCTGTCGGGAAAGTCAACCGGCCTGATAGCGATATCGAGGTCGGGTGTCGCCGGCGCCGTCGGTTCCAGTTCCGGCAAGGTCACTTCCGAGCTGACGATCAGCCCGTAGGCCTTGTAGAAATGGCGGACGCGTCCGCCCGGCGCCGTCGTCTCGGTGGCTGGCTCGGGCCGCGCAAGACCGTGATGGCGTTTCGTTGAATCGCCATCACGGTCTAACTCTTTGTTAGGGCATGATCTTTCTCCGAAAACCGGTTCCCACTTTTCGGGATCATGCTCTAGGGAAGCGATCGGAAGATTCATGCGGGGCCTCCTTGGACTTGCCGCAGCCACAGCGACAGCGAAACCGAGCGCCAGACATGCTGGACGTCGGGCAGCGTCGCCTGCTCGGGCTGGCGCAGCATGCGCTCATAAACCGCGTTCACTTCAGGCAGGTTGACATAGGGCGCGATCCGCTCGCTGTCCGATATCAAAAGCTTGTCCAGAAGCTCGCGGTGGTTGCCGAGCATGCCCTTGACCAGGTTGGCGGTGAAATCGATCTTGTCGCGCCGCCATTGCACCGCCGGCGGCAGAACGCCTTGCATCGCCCGGCGCAGCACATGGCGGCCAAAACCGTCCTTGAGCTTTTCCTCGCCGGGCAGCGCCAGGCAGAATTCGACGAGCGGCTTGTCCCAGAACGGATAGCGCGGCTCGACGCCGAAATTGGCGGCGGCCTTGTCGAGCACTTCGAAGGCGTGCGGCACCAGCCCGGTGGACAGAAGCCAGCGATGCGTCAGCGCTTCGCTGGCGCTCACGGCGGCGGGCATGTAGCCGCTGCGGTGAAAGCGCTCGGCAAGATCGGTGCGCCTGGCAAGGTCCGGATTGACCAGGCCCGCCCAGGCACGCGGTGCCGATGCCGGCCTCTGCCGCACCTTGCCGACAAGGCGTCGGGCCATCGATCGCATCCGGGCGATCCGCCAGGCCGGTCCGTAGATGGTCAGGAACTTGAAATAGAGGGAGAGCATGCCCTCGCCATAGGTGTTCGCCGCGCTGTGCAATTCGCGCCACAACTCGAGCCACCGGCCGGCATTGGCGAGTTCGTGAAGGTGTCCATGGCCCTGCGAGACGACCTCGTCGCCGCCATGTCCATCGAGAAGCACTTTGACGCCTTTTGCGCCCGCTGTCCGGTAAAGGTCGCGCGTCAACGACAGGCCGGGCGCCAGGAACGTGCCCCCCTGCTCCTCCAGGATGCGCTCGAACTCGGCGAAGGGCGCGTAATTGCTCACCGCAATCAGCGTGGCGTCAAGCGGATTGCCGCCGAGCACCGCATCGATGAACGGCTTCTCGTCCATCGGCGAGCCCTTGTCGAAAACCAGCGAGAAGGTCTTGAGCCTCGGGTTGCGCTGCGCGGCCGCCCTGAGGCCCGCGAGACAGGCGATCGAGGAGGAATCGAGCCCGCCGCTCAGCATGGCGCCGACGGCCGGCGTGCCGCGCATCCGGTTCTCCACCGATTGCGCGAAGAGATGCCTGAATTCCTCGGCCGCGTCCGAGCGCGGCGGCCGTTGCGACGGCTCGATCTGCCAGTAGCGCCGCACCACCACCTGGCGGCCTGCGACCGTCATGCCGTGCCGTGCCGGCAGGCGGAAGATCTCGGCGTAGTGCGTGGCCTGCGGATCGTCCGGCAGGCCGGCGAGGAAGCCGGAAATCTGGTGCTCGCTGAGGCGCCTGCCGATGCCGTCCAGCGCAAGGATCGGCCCGATCTCCGAGGCGAACGCGAAGCGCCTGCCGGTCGAGTGATAGTAGAAAGGTTTGACGCCGAAATGGTCGCGCGCGCAAAACAGCGCCTGCCGCTCGCCGTCCCATATGGCGAAGGCGAAATCACCCTGCAGATAGGTCGGGCAGGCCTCGCCCCATTTGAGGTAGGCGCGCATGATGAGCACCGCGTCGGCGATCGACCGGTCGCGCATGCCGAGCCGCGCCAGAAGCTCGTCGCGATTGTCCAGCCGGCAGTCGGCGGTGATGGCGAGCTTGCCGCCGGCCATCGTCAGCGGGCCGGGACCATCCTCGCCGGTCGTGTCGAGCCAGGCGTGGCCGAGCGCCACGCTGCCCTCCGTCCACCACGAGTTGCCGTCGCGGGCGCGGTGGCGCATGCGCGAAAGCATCTGCTGGATATCGCCGGCCCCGGCGGGCCGGTCATTGTCGCTGAGCACGATTCCGGCGACGCCGCTCATCGCTCACGACCCATGGTCGACCAGATGGGCAAATCCTTTGATCGAGCCGCCAAGCACGATGTGGTTGCCGCTCATCAGCCAGGCATGCGCCTTGAGCTCGCTGCCCGTTCCTTTCTCGATGCCGATGCTGATCTTCGAGGCGCTGCCCTGGCGGGCGAGCAGATACTGTCCAGCCAGCGCCTGGGTAAGGCAGCTGGCGCCCGGCACGAGCCGCGCCGCGGCGGCGACGCCCCATGCGACACGCCGCAGGTCGGCGATGCTGGCGTCGCGTCCGGCGTCCAGCCGCGTCACCAGGCTGCGGACACGGTTGTAGGAAGACAGCGTCAGCGCAAGCCGTACCGCGCTCACCACCGTCAGGCAGCGCGCCAGAAACAGCATTTCCTGGCCGCTCAGCGAGCGGAGTCTAGACCAGTTCCTCACTGTAGAGCCTCGCAAGCCCTGCTTCGCTCAGCCCCTTGAGCAAGCCCTCGACATCGGCCTTGCAGCGTTCGGCGTCGACATTGTAGCGCGCAAGCACGGCGCCGCGGATATCGAGGACCGATCGCGGCTCCTGGATCTGCTCCCAGATGAAGGCGCCGACGCCGTTCAGGCTGTAATAGACATTGGATTTCAGGTGGAGCAGCGCCAGTCCGGCGCCGAATTCACAAGCCACCGCCTCGTTGGTCGCGACGACGCGGTCATCGTCCGAAGGGTTCCAGTGCATCCTAAAACCTCGTTGCTGGCCCGCCGCGCCGTCAGACGTTGCCGTGGATCGGTTGCCGACGATCCCCGGCAGGAAGCCGGGGGACAAAAGCCCCCCGGGCTCACCTGTTGGAGAACACCCGGAGCCCCAACTTAGACTCCCGGATGCCTGTAAGCTTTAGGAGAAAGTCAGCTCGCCGATCGGCGTGTGCGCGGGAAAGCTCGCGTCGAGCGCCGTCGTGCCAGCACCGCCCTGCGTGATCGTTTCAATCGAACCATGAACCGTCAGGCTGGGGGTTTCGTACTCATGCTTTTCAACATTCTGTTCCATTTTACTCTCCAATTAAGGACTGGAAGCGGCTGCAGGCTGCCGCCAGCATATCGCTATGCTGCAATGCGATTGCTGCACGGCACCATCCATGAGTCAAGCCTGATTTACCAAGCATTAATCAATTCTTGGTTGCGCTCGCCTTCGTTGGTAATCAAGGTGTAGGCGCCGTCATCCTAGACCTCAGCCGTCCACGAATTCAACCGTAGGTCTTTGCCGTTTAAATAAGCATCTGATTTAATTATGATAATTTGCTAGGCGAGAAATTCATTTCGCAAACGCGAAGAATTTACTGCAAGAAATCGCCATGTTCCGGCTCGCGTTGGCATATCCGGTTTTGTCTTCAAAAGTGATTGAGCGTGCAGCGGTTTTAAACGCTGCGGTTGCAGTCACGAGCCGGCCTCTGCCCGCTTTTGGGCGATCTCGTCAATTTTCCCGATGCTTTTCTTCGCAGGTGCGGTATAAACCGCGCGGGCGGCATTTTGCGGAGAACGACATCGGGCATGGCGATGCAGGATGGCTCCTATGAAAGGCTGCGTGCCGCCGGCTGCGCTGACGAAGTCGCCTATGTGCAGGCCTGCCTGAGGCTGTTTTTCGCGCCAGGCGTCGACATCACGGGCGGCCGGGCCGACATGCCCGCGCCGACAATCTGGTCGGCCCCGGCAATCTCAGCGACCCCAACAATCTTGACAGCCCCAACAATCTCGGCAGCCCCAACAATCTCGGCGGCCAATGTCGCCGACATCGCCAGGTTGAACAAGGTCGCCGTCTTCCTGCTCAAGGCGCTCGCGCATACGCCCGGGAATGCTGCGCCAGCGGAGTTGCCTGCCTGGCTCGACACCTACCGCCGGCGCACCATGTCGATGAATGCCGCCTGCATCGGCGATTCGATGGCCATCGATCGCGTGCTGCGCGAGAGCCGGGTCGATTTCGTCTTCCTCAAGGGGCCGCTGCAGCAGCATCTGCTCTATGGCGACCATTTCATGAAGCCATCCGGCGATGTCGACATACTGGTTTCGCCGACCGGTTTCGCCAGGGCCCGCGATGCGTTGCGCACGATCGGCTATGAGGTTGCCGGCAAGTCGCGCTCGGTCTGGTGGGTGCGCTTCCTCGGCGAGCAGCATATGGTTCGCGAAGACGGCACGAGGGCCTCGACCGTCGACCTCCACCACCGGCTCCAGCAGCCGGGGTCGCCCAGCCCCCGCGACATCGACGGCTTCCTGCGCCGCAAGCGCGAAGTCGCGGTCGCCGGTGCCGCCATGCCGATCATCTCGGCGGCCGACACCTTGCTTTTGTCCGCGATCAGCGTCGCCAAGGCCTTTTTCAACCGCGAGCCCTGCGCCGGCTATGTCTGCGACGTCAGGGCCAGCGCCAGCCGCCTGAGCGAAGCCGAGCAGCGGATGGTTCTCGACCACGCCGCCGAGCAGGGCCTGGCGGACACGCTGCTCTTGGGGTTGCGTGCCGCCGACGTGCTGCTCGGCGCCGCCGGCACGCTGCTTTCGGATCGCGCCGCCCGCATTCTGGCGCGCATCGACAACGCCGATCTCTTCCACATGGTGGTCGCGCCCTGGCTCGCGTCGCTGCGCTGGCCGCAGCGCCGCCATGTGCTGTGGGAGCTCTGCGGCCGCGAGCCGGTCCGTTACCTGGCTGAAGCCGGCTGGGCTGCCTCCGCCGACCTCAGCCGGCGCATCTTCGAGCGCCCGGCCACGATTGAGCCGGCACGGAGCGAAATGGTCAAAATCGTGGGCGGGGCGGCCACTCATGCAAGCGAAAGGTGAGCCCATGCCTGTGACGAGCCCGATGGCGACCTTGGGGGTCTGCGTCATCATCGCCGCCCGCAATGCGGCGCGCACGATCCCCGCCGCCATCGCTTCGGCGCTGCGCGAGAGGGAGGTCGCCGAAGTCGTCGTGGTCGACGACGCTTCCACCGACGACACCCGTGACGTGGCTTTGGCCGCCGACGACGGCAGCGGCCGGCTTGCCGTCGTCCGCCTCGACGTCAATCGCGGTCCTTCCGCCGCGCGCAACGCCGCTATCCAGGCTTCCAAATCGCCTTTCATCAGCATTCTCGACGCCGACGATTTCTTCCTCGAAGGCCGCTTCCGCCGGCTTTTCGCCAGCACCGACTGGGATTTCGCGGCCGACAACATCATGCTGATCCGCGACGATGCCGCGACAGACTTTGCCAAGGTCGCCGCGCCGCCTTTCGCGGCCGATCCGGAATTTCTCGATTTCGAGCGCTTCATCGACGGCAACATCTCGCGCCGCCGCGTCCTGCGCGGCGAACTCGGTTTCCTGAAGCCGGTAATCAGCAGGGCTTTTCTCGAACGGCATGGGCTGGCTTACGATGAAAGCTTGCGTCTTGGTGAAGACTACGAGCTCTATGCGCGCGCTGTCGCCCGCGGGGCGCGCTTCAAGGTCATCAAGTCCTGCGGCTATGGCGCGATCGTCCGCGCCGATTCGCTGAGTGGGCGCCATCGAACGCAGGATTTGAAGCGTCTTGCCGATGCCGACCTGGCGCTGCTGGCGCTCGACAACCTTCCGGAGCGCTCGAAGGCCGCCTTGCGGCGCCACGAGCGCCATGTCCGCGACAAATACCGGTTGCGCAATTTCCTCGACGTCAAAGCCGAGCGTGGGCTGGCGTCGGCCGCGGCTTATGCCTTCGCCAGCCAGTCGAATCTGATCCCGATCGTGCGGGGCGTCGCCACCGACAAACTCGACGCGCTGCTCCGCCACGCCGGGATTGCTGCAAAGCAACAAATACCGCCGACGCGCTTCCTGATGGCGGCGACGAGCGCCGCGAACGAATGATCCCGCATCACGCCGCAAGCCGTCATCCCTCAAAAAATCCGCATTCGCAAAACTATGATATTGCCTAGTCGCCGCGGTAGTGGCAGTCTATGCTGCAATGCAGCAATTTCGAAAGGCCGACAGGATGGCTTCGATTTTTGGCTTCAGATCCCGGGATCCGGCTCGCGACCGCCAGACCGATCTCCAGCGTTTCGACCGGCTCGCGAAGCTGTTCGACCAGATCGCTGCCGAGATCGAGGCGGAGAAGACCGGGCTGGAGAATCGCTACAGGTCGACGGCCGCCAACGCGGCCTTTCTGGTCGAGGCGATGGAGAATGGTTCGGCGTCGACCAGCAAGGGCTCGGATGTCAGCGCGATGACGAATTCGATCCTGAACTGCGAGCGGCGCATTGCGGAGCTCGTTCGCCAAAAAGGCCTGATGAAGGAACTGCGTCATTCGCTCGACGCGATCGTCGAGGATGGTGCCGATCGGTCTGCACCGCAGTCCGCAGCAAGAGGCTGACGGCGCCTTCGGGTGTCGTCATCGGTACGAGACATTAGAGGAGTTCAAGAGGGCGAAGGATCGGAAGCGGCTCGCTCGCGCGGGCCAAGGAAGACTTTGGGTTGGGCGGACAACACAAGGTGAGTTTGTTATGAACGCAGATCCCAGCAACACCTCCACCATGGCGGTGTGCGACAAGTCGCATACGCCCGGGAATGGATTAAACAGCCTGCGGCTCGGCGTGGTCGGCGCCTTGTTCGCCATCGCAGCGACCCTTGCGGCGAGTCCGCATCCGGCGCACGCGCAAGGGACGCAACAGGAGCTGCAAAGCGCGCCGTCCTTCGTCGATAATTTCTCGAATTTCGACCGGTCCCGCTGGTTCGTCTCGGACGGCTGGACCAATGGCGCCCATCAGAATTGCACCTGGTCGAAGGATCTCGTGCGGCTTTCCGATGGCGTGCTGTCGCTGGGCTTCGAAAAGCGCAAGCTGAAGGACCGCGATTTCGCCTGCGCCGAGATCCAGACCAAGCAGCGCTACGGCTACGGTGTCTACGAGGCGCGCATGAAGACCGGCACCGGCTCAGGCCTCAACGCCGCCTTCTTCTCCTATATCGGTCCGCAGGACAAACAGCCCTGGGACGAGATCGACTTCGAGGTCCTCACCAAGGATCCGTCGAAGGTGCAGGTCAACAGCTACATCCAGGGCAAGCCGAAGAACGGCAAGCTGGTCGACGTCGAAGGCGGCGCCGACAAGGGCTTCAACGACTACGGCTTCGTTTGGGAGAAGGACCGGCTGCGCTGGTATGTCAACGGCAAGCTTGTCCATGAAGTGACCAATCCCGACGAGTTGCCGACGCATTCGCAGAAAATCTTCTTCAGCCTCTGGGGCAGCGACAAGCTGACCAACTGGATGGGCGCCTTCGTCGATCCCGGCAGCAAGGTGATCCTGGAGGTCAAGCGCGTCGCTTTCACCGCTTTGGGCCAACCATGCCAGTTTCCGGAATCGCTGGCATGCAGCATAAGTAACAGCAACTAGGCATGATCCCGAAAAGTGGGAACCGGTTTTCGGATTAAGATCATGCCGAACCAACTAGGCCGTTGGGCCTGAGGGACATCTGAACCGGCCGGACCACCTTTTGTGGCCCGGCCTTTGACAGGAATAGAACCAAATGAATTTGACGGTGTTTGGGATTGGCTATGTCGGTCTCGTCCAGGCCGCTGTGCTTGCCGAGGTCGGTCACGAGGTGGTGTGCGTCGACATCGACGAGAAGAAGGTGGAGCGGCTCAACCAGGGCCTGATCCCGATTTTCGAACCGGGCCTGGAGGCCCTCGTCAAGGAAAACCACGCGGCCGGCCGCATCCGCTTCACCACGGACGCGGCAGCAGCGGTCAGGCATGGCCAGATCCAGATGATCGCGGTCGGCACGCCGCCGGGCGAGGATGGCTCGGCCGATCTGAAATATGTGCTCGCCGTCGCCGAAACCATCGGCCGTGAGATGGACAGCGCCAAGATCGTCGTCGGCAAATCGACCGTGCCGGTCGGCACCTGCGAAAAGGTGAAGGCCAGAATCGCCGAAACGCTGAAGAAACGCGGTCGCGAGGATCTCGGCTTCGATGTCGCCTCGAACCCCGAATTCCTCAAGGAGGGCTCGGCGGTCGCCGACTGCATGAAGCCGGACCGCATCATCGTCGGCACCTCCAGCGAGGACACCGAGATGGTGATGCGCGAGCTCTACGCGCCCTTCAACCGCAACCACGAGAAGATGATCGTGATGGACGTGCGCAGCGCCGAATTCACCAAATACGCCGCCAACTGCATGCTGGCGACCAAGATCAGCTTCATGAACGAGATGGCCAATCTCGCCGAGCAGCTGGGCGCCGACATCGAGGAGGTGCGCAAGGGCATCGGCTCGGATCCGCGCATCGGCTACCACTTCATCTATCCCGGCCTCGGCTATGGCGGCTCCTGCTTCCCGAAGGACGTGCGCGCGCTTATCAAGACCGCCGAGGGCGTCAAGTTCGACGCCAAGCTGCTGCGCGCCGTCGAGGAGCGCAACAATGCGCAAAAGTCGGTCCTGTTCGACAAGGTCAACCACTATTTCAAGGGCGCGCTCAGGGGCAAGACATTCGCCGTCTGGGGGCTGGCCTTCAAGCCCAACACGGACGACATGCGCGAGGCGCCGTCGCGCACGCTGATGGAAGCGCTGTGGGCGGCCGGCGCCAAGGTCCAGGCCTACGATCCCGAGGCGATGCAGGAATGCCAGGCGATCTACGGCCTGCGCGACGACCTGCTGTTGTGCGGCACCAAGGAGGCGGCGCTGCGCGGCGCCGACGCGCTGTTGATCTGCACCGAATGGAAGAGCTTCCGCGCGCCGTCCTTCGACGCGCTCAAGGATGCGCTGACGACGCCGGTCATCTTCGACGGCCGCAACCTCTACGATCCCAAGGTGATCGCGCGCTACGGCATCGAATATTTCTCGATCGGCAGGATGGCGGCATGACGATGGCCGCTTGCCTCGAGGACGATCGCCGCCGCGGACGACAACGGCGCCGACAATGACCATGCGCGTAGAGCAGGAGGGTTCGATCTGATGGTGCTCGACGTTCGGCCCGAACAAATCGCCAGCGAGCATTTCGATCTCGTCGTCATCGGATCCGGCTTCGGGTCGTCCTTCTTCCTGCACGAATTCCTGAAGCGGCGCAAAGCCCGCGTCCTGGTGCTGGAATGGGGCCGCCACAACACGCATGAGTGGCAGCTCAGCCAGAACGCCAACACCGACATAGACGATGAAACCACCTACGATACTGACAATCCCGACAAGCCGTGGAACTACACGATCGGTCTTGGGGGCGGCACCAATTGCTGGTTCGCGCAGACGCCGCGTTTCCATCCCAACGACTTCAAGCTGAAGAGCACTTACGGCGTCGGCAATGACTGGCCGATCAGCTATGACGACCTCGAACCGTTCTATGGCGATGCCGAGGAGGTCATGTCGATCTCCGGCGATCCCGACATGGCGCGGATGCTGCCGCGCTCGCGGTCGTTTCCGCAGCCGCCGCATCGCATGTCGACACCCGACCGCATGATGAAGGCGGCGCAGCCGGATCAGCATTTCGTCATGCCGACCGCCCGGGCGCGCGTGGCGACCTCGCAACGCGCCTCATGCTGCGCCAATCTCAGATGCTGGCTGTGTCCGGCGGACGCCAAGTTCACCGTCAACAACGGACTGATGCATGTGTTCCAGCATCCGGACGTCTCGGTCTGTCTCGGCGCCGAGGTGCGCCGGTTCGATCATGCCGGCGGTGCGGTCCGCTCCGTCACCTTCGTCCACAAGGGCAAGGAATATTCGGTCGGCGGCGATCTCTTCATCCTCGGCGCCAATGCCATACAGAGCCCCGCGATCATGCTGCGCTCCGGACTTGGCGGCGAGTTCGTCGGCTTGGGCTTGCACGAATCCTATGGCTGGAATTACGAAGCCTATCTCGGCGGCGTCGACAATTTCGACGGCTCGACCATCACCACCGGCCTCAATTTCGGCCTCTATGACGGGCCGCACCGGGCCGAGCATGCGGCGGCGCTCGTCTATTTCGAGAACCGCTGGCAGCACGGCATGCGCGCCGAGAAGGGAAGGCTGCGGCAGGTGCTGCCGCTGGTCATCGTCACCGAGAACCTGCTCGATCCGGAAAACCGCGTCGTGCTCGACAAGGACCAGAACGCCTTCGTGACCTTCAGGGGCGCGTCGGACTACGCCACCAAGGGCATGGCGAAAGCGCTGGAAAGGTTGCCGGAACTGCTCAAGCCGCTGCCGGTCGAACAGATTTTCGATCGCGGCATAAGGCCGACCGAATCGCATGTGCAGGGCACGTTGCGCATGGGCACGGGCCCGGTCGATTCCGTGGTCGACCGCGACATGATCCATCACCAGCTCAGGAACCTCGTGGTCGTCGGCACCAGCACCTATCCGAGCTGTTCCTGCGCCAATCCAAGCCTGACCGCGGCTGCCCTGTCCTTGCGGGCGGCGGGTAAGCTGGCGGCATGAGGGAGGGGTCGATGAAGATCACGCGCCGCACCGCACTGGCCATCGTCGCCGGCGGCATTGCCTCCACCGGCATCGCGGCCGCTGCCATCTCGTCCTTATCGGACGAGGATCTGGTTCGCGTCACGCTCGAAAAATATTTCGGGCCGCTCAACATGCGCATCGAGCACCTGCAGCAATTCGTGCTCGAATTCCAGAACCGCAACCCCTGGATATTCCCGAGTGCCAAGGTGGCCGATGTGGTGACGCTGGCGGAAACGGTGAAGCTCGGCAAGGCGCGCGAGCTGTTGCCTCAGGACAAGCGGCGCGACCTCCGCCATTTCGACCGCTGGGTCATCGCCGAGTTCCACATGCTGACCGATTATGCCTGGCGCAGCTCGCCCGACGATCCGATCCGCTTCACCGGCTGGCATCCATGCACCAATCCCTTCGCCAAACTCGATCTGCAGAATGCGTAAGACAGGCGGAACAGAAGACAGTATGAGGTCACCAATGGCTGCACCGCGGAAACCGACGGTCACCGTCATCGTTCCTACCTTCAACCGGGAAAAGTTCCTGCCCGAATCCATCGCCAGCCTGCTGCGGCAGACCGTGGCGCCGGATCAGATCCTGATCGTGGACGACGGCTCGACGGATAACACCAGCGCGGTGGCGGCCTCTTTCCCCGCGCCGGTGGAATATTACCGCAAGGAGAATGGCGGCAAATCGACGGCGCTGAATTTCGCCCTGAAGCACTGCACGGGAGATTTCGTCTGGATATTCGACGACGACGACGTCGCGCACGAGACGGCGCTCGAGCGGTTTCTCGCCGCCTTTGAGGGGGAGCCGGCCGCCGATTTCGCTTTCGGTGAATATGCGCGTTTCCAGCAGTCGGCTCAGATCCAAGAGCAGAATTACGAGATCGTCGCGTTCGGCCACGTCAGCCAGGACAATTTCTTTCCGTCCCACCTCGAATATTGCCACGTCCACCAGCCGGGTCTGCTGGTGCGCCGCAAATGCTACGACGAGGTTGGAGGCTTCAATGAAACCCTTGTCCGGTCGCAGGACTACGAGATGATGCTGAGGCTTGCGCGCCGGTTCAAGGGCGTCAGGGTCGACGGCCTCATGTTCTTCCAGCGCCAGCACGACATGGTCCGCGGCAGCACCAAGGTGGTGATTTCCTATACCGACCGGATCAAGGCCTGGGGCTCGTACGACCGGGTCATCATGGAAGAAGTCTACAAGTCGGTCGATCTGCATGAGTATCTCGACCGCTCGGAGCAGGCCTTGCCGAAGACGGCCGATCTCGAGATGCAGGCATTGCTGCAGCGTTCGAGCATCATGGCCAGGAAGGGTCTATGGCACCACGCGGCCGAAGACATCCGCCGCTACGCCCTGCTTGCCGAACGAGCCGGAAAGACCTCGCTCAGCGACAAGGAACGCGCCATCGTGCGGCGTACATTCGAAGCCTACGATACGGGCCTGGCATCCGCCCCCGCCGACGAATTCGTCTCGGCGGTGAAGGCATGGAAGTCGGGAGCGCTGAAGGCCGACATCGTCAGGGAATACATGCATTCGTTTCCTCACTACCTGGCGCAGGACTTGAAGGCGGGAAAGGTGATCCCGGCATCGAAGTTGTTGCGGGAGTACTCGACGCTGTCGCTTTCCGCCTCGGTCAGCCGCCTGTGTCAGGCAATGACTTCGAAGCTTCCATTGGCGCGCGGCGCAGGCTGATAAGCGCGCATGCTCATCCGCCGGGCCGGATAGGAGTCGAATGATGAAAGTGCTTTTTGCGAGCGGCAACGGATACATTCCCGAGTTCACCGGCGGCGTGCAATCCAACACCCACCATCTGGTCGAACAACTGATCGAGCACGGCCACCAGGCCTCGGTCCTCGCCTCGCTGTTCGGCGACGGCATGTTCGGCCTCAAGGCGCGCGCCAAGATGAAGCTGTTGCGGCAGCCCGCGGTTGTCGACAATTTCCCCGGCTATCCGGTGATGCGCGCCTGGTACCCCTGGGAGGCGGCCGGCTTCGCCGTCGGGAAAACCAGACCCGATGTCGCCGTCGTGCAGTGCCACAAGTCGGTCCTGCTCGGAAAGGCGCTTCTGGCGGAGGGAGTGCCGCTGGTCATCTATCTCCACAATGTCGAGTTTCACGAACTCGCCGGCGATCCGCGCGAACTCGGTTCGGCTATATACATCGCAAATTCGGAATTCACGGCGCGCACCTACAAGGAAAAATTCGGCATCGAGTCCATCGTTCTTCCGCCGACCATCAACGACGCGCTCTATTGCACGCACACGACCGGCGAATTCGTCACCATGATCAATCCCTATGAGGAAAAGGGTTTCGATCTGGCGGTCAAGATTGCGGCCGCCCGTCCGGAGATTCCCTTCCTGTTCGTGGAAAGCTGGAAGCTGGACGACGACCACCGCGCCCGCGTCGAGAAGACCATCGCGCCGTTTTCGAACATCAAGCTCGAAAACCGCACCAACGACATGAAGACGGTTTATGGCCGCACCAGGATCCTGCTTGCCCCGAGCAAATGGGAGGAAGCCTGGGGCCGCGTCGCATCCGAGGCGCATTGCAGCGGCATCCCGGTCGTCGGATCGAAGCGTGGCGGCCTGCCCGAAGCCATCGGGCCCGGCGGCGTGTTGCTCGACTACGATGCTCCGGTCGCTGACTGGGCCACGGCGGTCCGGCGCCTGTGGAACGACCGCCCGGAATACGAACGGCTTTCGGCCGCGGCTATCGCCTTCTCCAAACGCCCGGAGCTCGACCCCGCGCGGCAATTGGTTGTGTTTCTCGATCTTCTCGAAAGGGCGGCCCGGCAGGGCGTCCGCCGCGCCGCCTAATTTCTTATGCCGGGCGCTTCACCCGGTTCTTCAGCGCCTGGTAGCCGCGCTCGCCGAGCAGCGCGCGCGCCGTCGCCTTGACGGCCTGCTTTCGCCCGTCGAGTGAATTGATTTGTCTCAGCCGCGCCGGCAGGTTGCGCGCCGCCTGCTGCAGCGCCGGCAGCGACATCGGATCCGGCAGGCTCACCATGTTGGTTTCGACGCACAGCACCGGCTTGCCGGAGAGCTTCGCGATCCTCTGCGCCTGCTCGTGCTCGCTCTCGATGAACAGGATGGCGTCCGACTTGCGGTAGAACTCGGCCTTGAAGCTGCCATGCGTGCCGAGCCGCTGCCGCTCGGCCTTGTTCGGCAGATCGAGCATGATGAGATGATCGTATTTGATGTCGCGGCTGGCGAGCCATGCCTCGGTCAGCTTGCGGTATTTTTCCAGCCGGCTCGTCACCAGCCAGCCGATCTTGCGGGTCGGCCCGAGCAGCGGCCGCGCCTCGGCCAGGAACTTCTCGTAGGCCGGGCCGTCGTCGTTTTCGTCCTCGGTCGGATCGAGGCAAAGCACGCCGTCGATGTCGACGCAACATTGCTCGAGGAAGACATGGTGCATGAAATTCCACTGGAACATCCTGGGATGCGGCACGGCCTCGAAGACCATGTCGGTTTCCTCGTGCTGCAGCGACAGGCCGAACACGGCGGCGAAGATGAAATCGCCCTCGATGCCGCTGGCCGCGACCTTTTCGCGCGCATCGCGCATGGCGGTGCCGCCGATGATGCTGTCGTCGATCACCAGGATCTTGCGCATCTCGGAAGCCTGCCGGTCGAGGCCCGCCCAGCGTTTCGTGATCCCGGACGTATAGATCCTGCCGGCCAGGAAACTGTCGAGATCGGTCATTGGGATGTTCGCGATCAGGCTGACCATGGTGCCGGCGAGGATGCCGCTCCTCGGCACGCCGACAACCAGGTCGATGTCGCGCGGCAGCCGGTGCAGGTTGCGCACGATCGCGTCGTTCATGTCTGAAATCGATCGGTAGTTCATGCGGTTATCCCTGTCCTGAAATCAGCATTTCGCGAGCAGGCCGGGCTCATTTGGCCCCGCTCGGGGCTGCGAGGACCCCTCGTGCCGGGATCAGCCGCAAGGCCTCGCGAAGTGCTTCGCGGCCGGCGCTGAAGGCAAGTGCGACCACAATGGTGGCGAGATAGGAGAGCGCCGCGCCGGCGGCCAGCGCAACGACGGGCGGCGCCTGCAGCATGGGTTTGGCGAGCCAGACCAGGCCGAACGCCAGATGCGCGCCAAGCACGAAAGGCAATGCCGCGTGAAGCACATGGCTGGCCTTCAGCGGTCCGTGCCTGCCGACATAGAGCCACAGGAAGGGCGTGCGCATATATTCGCTGATTGCGTAGGCGACCGCGACGCCCAGCGCCCCGTAGGGCAGGCCGATGGCGAAAGCCAGCACCGAGGTCACGGCGGTGACGATGCCCCAGCGCATGAAGTCACCCGAGCGGCCCTGGCTTACGAACAGCCATCCCGCGGGGTTGTTGAGCGGCTGCAGCAATCCGGCAAAGCCCAGCGCCAGGAAGATCGGCGCGCTCCCCCGCCACTGCTCGCCGAGCACGAAGGGAATGAGCGTGTCCGACATGGCGGTGGCGAAGGCGACACCCGGAAGCGCGACCAGAAGGATAAGCGGCATGACGCGCAGATAGGCGCTGCGGTAGCGGTCCGGCTCGTCCTTCAATCGCGACAATGCCGGCACCATCACCTTCGACAGCGGGTTGGTGATCTGGCTGAGCGGGAAGAGCAAGAGCTTGTAGGCGCGGTCGTAAAGGCCGAGCTGTGCCTCGCCCCAGTATTTGCCGATCAGCACATTGTCGAGGTTGCGGGCGAAGAAATTGGCGAAGTTGAAGCCGGTGATGCCGGCGCCGAAATTGATCAGCGCGCCGATGCCTTCGACCTTGCGCGGCAGGCCGGGACGCCAGCGCGAAAAATACCAGTAGCACAAGGTCGGCAGCACCGCGCTCGCCAGCGTGCCGGCGAACAGCGCCCAATAGGAGCGATCGATGAAGGTCCAGGCGATCGAGACGACGACACCGACGATGGCGCTGGCGATGTCGATGATGGCCAGCCGCGTGAACTCCATGCGGCGCGTCAACAGCGCCACATGCTGGGCTCCCAGGCCATAGGCTATGATCTGCAGGCCGAAGGCGGCAACGAGGCCTGTCACGCGCGGCTCGCCATAGAAGGCGGCGACCAGCGGCGCCGAGGCCGCAAGCACGCAGGCCAGCAGCACGCTCACCGCCACGTTGATCCAGAACAGGTAGTTGACCTCATCGTGACGGATACCGCTCTTCTGGATCGTCGCCTGGGTCAGGCCGAAATCCTGGAACAGCGCGATGAAGGCAAGCACCGGCGCGCACATCGCCACGACGCCGAAATCCTGCGGCGACAACAAGCGCGACAGCACGATGACGGAAATGATCTGCGTCGCCACCCGCACGCCTTGCGCGATCGCGGTGACGACCGCGCCGCGTCCGACCGATTTGCGCAGAGAGCCCTCAGGCGGATCGAATGCACTGGTTTCCAAATTCAGGATCCCTGATCTTGCATCGGTCCGACATCGTCGCGACCGGCGCCCGCCGCCATGCATAAGCTACCGCAAGATGTTTTTGCAGTGCAACAAAAAATCTGCGGGCGCTTGCTACGCCGCACCAAAATTGTTGCGATGCAGCAAAAGCTGTACTAGCATCCCCGATGGGTGGGCCAACAGCGGTCGAGTTACATGCTGCATGTCTTGTACCTTGTGCATGACGTATCCGACCCGGCGGTGCGCCGGAGGGTTCAGATGCTCAAGGCAGGCGGCGCCAGGGTCACCTTGGCGGGCTTCCGCCGCACCACCGGTCCGGTCGCCGAAATCGAGGGTGTCGAGCCTGTCGACCTTGGCGCGACGCGCGACGGTCGATTCGCGCAGCGCATCGCCGCGGTCGCCAAGGCAGCCGTGTCGATCGGCGCGAAACTGGGCGCCGTGTCCAGGCCCGATCTCATCATCGCGCGCAACCTCGAAATGCTGGCGCTGGCCCGCCGCGCCAATGGCGCGCTCGGAGCGAGCGTGCCGATCGTCTATGAATGCCTCGATATCCACCGTCTTGTGCTGCGCGACGATTTCGTCGGCAGAACGCTGCGTGGCGCCGAACGTCATCTCGCCCGCGACGTGAAGCTTCTGGTGACGAGCTCGCCGGCCTTCATCGCCAATTATTTCGAGCCGTTCGGGCAGATCGGCGCGCCTGTCGAGCTGATCGAGAACAAATATTTCGAGGCGGCATCCGTTGTCGCGGCGCATTCTTTCGAGGACGACAGCCCGGCGACGCCGCCTTGGCGCATCGGCTGGTTCGGCGCGCTGCGCTGTCGCCGCTCGCTGGAGCTGCTGGCC
Organism: Mesorhizobium sp. B2-8-3; assembly: GCF_006440815.1. Classification (NCBI taxonomy): domain Bacteria; kingdom Pseudomonadati; phylum Pseudomonadota; class Alphaproteobacteria; order Hyphomicrobiales; family Phyllobacteriaceae; genus Mesorhizobium; species Mesorhizobium sp. B2-8-3. The sequence goes on along the minus strand of NZ_VFTW01000008.1, from coordinate 39,052 downwards.
GATTTCACCCGCCGCCAGGCGGGCCGTTTCGAGGTCGTGCTGAGAGGCCGCCCGGCGCTGTCCGAATTCCGGGATTTTCACGGTTTCGTCGAGGCAGAGCCCTGGCTTTCGTTCGAGGGGCCTTACCGCAATCCGGAGGACATGGCGACAATCTATGGGCAGGTGCATTTCTCCTGGGCGATCGATTTCTTCGAAGCCGGCCAGAATTCCGAATGGCTGCTTCCCAACCGCCTCTATGAGGGCTGCCGCTTCGGCGCCGTGCCGATCTCGATGGCGGACACCGAAACCGGCAGGTTCCTGAAACGGCAGGACATCGGCGTGCTCCTGCCCGAAGCGACGCCCGAAGGCATCGAGGCGATGCTGAGCCGGATGGATCAGGATCGATATCGCGGCCTGAAGTCGCGCGTGTTGGCGCGCAACCCCAGAACCTGGAGCTACGACCGCAGCGATTGCGCGGCCTTCGTCGACAAGCTGCGCGGCCTTGCCGCAATGCCTTCAAATTTTGCGACGACGGAGGCGGCGTGATGGCGGGGGATTCACAAGAGCCGATGACGCAGGCCACCACATCGATCCTGATCGTCATTCCATGCCTCAACGAGGCAGCCCATATCGGCGGCCTGCTCGACCAGTTGAGGCCCGCCGCGGCGCGGCTCGGCGGCCGCATCGTCGTCGCCGACGGCGGCAGCACCGACGGCACGCAAGCCATCGTCGAAAAGATCGTGGCGAAGGATGCCCGGGTCGTCCTGCTCGCCAATCCGAAGCGTCTCCAGAGCGCCGCCATCAATCTCGCGGTGGCGACCCTTGGTGAAGACGCCGACTACCTCATCCGCATCGACGCGCATGGCGGCTATCCGGACGATTACTGCGAGCGGCTGGTCGAGGAAGCCCTTGCCACCGGCGCCGATTCGGTCGTCGTTTCGATGCTGACCGCCGGTACCGGCGCCGTGCAGAAGGCGGTCGCTGCTGCGCAGAATTCCAAGCTCGGCACCGGTGGCTCGAAGCACCGGCACGTGTCCGAGGGCGAATGGGTCGACCACGGCCATCACGCGCTGATGCGCATCGCCGCTTTCAGGCATGTCGGCGGCTACGACGAGAGCTTCAGCCACAACGAGGACGCCGAGCTCGACTACCGCCTGCGCCAGGCCGGCTACCGCATCTGGATGAGCGGCAGGACGCAGATGGTCTACTATCCGCGCTCGACGCTGAAGAGCCTCTATTTCCAGTATCTCGGCTATGGCCGCGGCCGCGCCAGGAACGTCCTGAAGCATCGCATGGTGCCGAAGGTTCGTCAGATGATCCCGCTGCTGGTGGCGCCCGTGGTGCTGCTCGCCCTGTTTTCCTTCGTCCACTGGACCGCGGCGGTGCCTTTCCTTTTGTGGATGGCCGTGTGCCTCGGTTACGGGCTGGTGACGGCGCTACGCCAGCGCAACGCTAGCATCGCGCTGGCCGGGGTCTCGGCGATGGTCATGCATTTCGGCTGGTCCGTCGGCTTCTGGCAGCAGCTTCTGGCGTCGCGCTCCCAGCGCAAGGTGGCGTGATGGCCAGCCGCTCGATCGACATCTGCATCTGCACCTTTCGCCGGCCGGAGCTGGCCGACACGGTGCGCTCTGTGGCCGCGCTGGAGAAGCCCGAGGGCGCGGTGATCGGCGTCGTTATTGCCGACAATGACGACGAGCCCAGCGCGCAGAAACTGGTGAAGGCTTTGGCCGAAGAGCTGAAGCTGCCGATCCGTTATCGCCACGCGCCGGCGCGCAACATCTCGATCGCCCGCAACGCCTGCCTCGACGCCTGCGTTTCGGATTTCGCCGCTTTTATCGACGACGACGAGACGGCGTCTCCCGGCTGGCTGGTCGAATTGATGGCGGCGGCCGACGCCACGGGCGCCACGGCGGTGCTCGGACCGGTGCGGGCGCATTATCGCCAGGACGCGCCGGACTGGATGCAGAAGGGCGACTTCCATTCCACCTTCCCGGTTTGGGTGCGGGGCGAGATCCGCACCGGCTACACCTGCAACGTTCTGCTCAAAATGACCGATGCGAGCCTGCGCGGCCGGCGCTTCAGCCTGGCGCGCGGCCAGACCGGCGGCGAGGATACCGAGTTCTTCGATGCCATGGTCAAGGCCGGCGGCCGCATCGCCTTTGCACCCGAGGCTTTCGTCGACGAAGTCGTGCCGCGCGCCAGGGCCGCGTTCGACTGGCTGCGCCGCCGCCGCTTCCGCTTCGGCCAGACGCATGGCCACCTGATCGGTCGCGGCGCCGGCGGCGTGCGCCGCGGCGGCCAGGTCGGGCTGGCTGCGGCCAAGGCCGTCTATTGCTTCGGCATGGCCATTTTGACCGCGATCAGCCCGGTTCGACGGAACCGCAGCGTGCTGCGCGGCATTATGCACGTTGGCGTCATCAGCGGTTTGGTCGGCGTCCGCGAAATCCGCCAGTACGGCCTCACTTCGCCAGAACAAGGAAACAAGCGTGCAGCCTGACGTCAGTTTCGTGATCGCCGCCTATAACGCGGAGGCCACTCTCGACCGCGCCATCGCCGGCGCGATCGCGCAACTTGGCGTGACCGTAGAGGTCATTGTCGTCGACGACCAGTCGCGCGACGGCACGCTGGATGTGGCGCGCGCTTATCCGCAAGATATCGTCAAGGTGGTGGCGCTGCCCGCCAATCGTGGTCCTGGCGGCGCCCGCAATGCCGGCCTCGACCTGGCGCGCGGCCGCTGGGTGGCAGTGCTCGATTCCGATGACGCGGTCCTTCCCGACCGCGTGGCCACGATGATCTCGCGCGCCGAAGCGGCGGGTGCGCAAATTGCGGTCGACAATGTGCAGGTCGTGCGCGAGGACGGCACGCCCGACGACATCATGTTCCCGGCCGGCTATCTCGAAGGCCTGCGCGAAATCTCGCTGGCCGACTACATCGCCGGCAATCTGGTCTTCGAATCGCGTTTCAATCTCGGCTATCTGAAGCCGATTTTCCAGCGCCGCTTCCTCGACGACAACAGGCTGCGCTACGACGAGAAGCTGCGCATCGGCGAGGACTACATCCTCCTGGCGAGCGCGCTGGCCAGCGGCGGCCGCTGCGTGGTTGAGCCGACAGTCGGCTATGTCTACCACATCCGCTCCGGCTCGATCTCGCGCATGCTCGAATTGCATCACGTCGAGGCGATGACGCGCGCCGACGCCGCCTTCGCGGCGGCATATCCCATGGACAGCAGCGCAAAGGCGGCCTTCGCCAGGCGTGGCCGCAGCCTGCGCAAGGCGGCGTCGTTCCTGTCCCTGGTTCAGCATATCAAGGCGCGCGCCCCGCTCAAGGCGATCGGCGCGGCGCTCAGGGATCCGGCCGCGATCGGGCATATGTCGATGCCGATCGCGGTCCGGCTCAGAAGGGTTGCGGCGCAAGTTCGCCGTGGGGGTGGGGAGATGAAGCATGCGGGCGATTTGATAGCCGGCGATAGGTAGAAATCTTTTCTCTCAGAAGGAAGAGCAGATGCAGAAAGTCAGGAAGGCAGTCATCCCGGTGGCGGGGCTCGGAACGCGGTTCCTGCCGGCGACCAAGTCGATGCCGAAGGAGATGCTGCCCGTCGTCGACAAGCCTGTCGTGCAATATGCCGTCGACGAGGCGTTCGAGGCCGGCATCGAGCACATCGTCTTCGTCACCGGTCGTAACAAGGCGGTCATCGAGGACTATTTCGACCTGCATCCTGAACTGATCGGCACGCTGGAGCAGACCGGCAAAAAGGCGCAGTTGCAATCGCTGGAAAGCCTGTTGCCGGAGGCCGGCGCCACCTCCTTCATCCGCCAGCAGTCGCCGCAAGGTCTCGGCCACGCCGTCTGGTGCGCGCGCGACGTGATCGGCAATGAGCCCTTCGCGCTGCTGCTCCCCGACATGGTGTCCTTTGGTGCGCGCGGTTGCCTTGCCGAGACGGTCGATCTTTATCAGCGGACCGGCGGCAATGTGATCGCCGTCGAGCGCTGCGATCCCTCCGAAACCGGAAAATACGGCATTGTCGGCCGCGGCGCCGACGTGGCATCCGGCTTCGAAGTGACGGCGATGGTCGAAAAACCCGCGCCGGCCAATGCGCCGTCGAATTTCTACATCAATGGTCGCTACGTTCTGCAGCCGGAGATATTTGCGCTGCTCGGCAACCAGCAGCGCGGCGCCGGCAACGAGATCCAGCTCACCGACGCCATGGTGCGGCTGGCCCAAAGCCAGCCTTTCTACGCGCGGCCTTTCGATGGCCGCATGTTCGATTGCGGCTCCAAGGAGGGCTTCATCGAGGCCACCATCGCCTTCGCCCTGGCGCGCGACGACATGAAGGGGCCTGTCCTCGAGATGTTGCAGCAATTCGTCCGGTCGCATGAGCGCCGGGAAGTAGCCGCATAATGCCCATCTTTCGGGTGCATATACGAACCCGCGATGGCGCGACAGCCACTCAAGCGCCAGGGCCTTCCGGCCCGGCGCATCCTGGCAACGACGTTGCGCGGTCTTTTCTGGTCACGACGCCGATCTACCAAGGCCGATAGCGCCTGCAACCTGGAATTGGACCGAAGATGAACTATGCCAACTTCCCTCTCGACAAGAGGATGCCGTTGCCCAGCACCGATCCGGAAAAGGGTGAAGACTTCATCGACATCGAGCGTCTGCTTGGCATGGCCGCCCGACAGGTCAAGGTGGTGGCGGTCTGCGCCATCATCGGCCTGTTCCTGGGCGTGATCTATCTGCAGACCACACCCAAGCAATATATGTCGGTGGCGAGCGTCCTGATCGACGAGGGCCTGAACAAGGTCGTCGACGATATCTCGGCGGCGTCGCAAACCATGCAGACCGACGCTTCGCTGCTCAGCCAGATCGAGATCCTGACGTCCGCGCGCCTTGCATCGGTGGTGGTCGACAAGCTGAAGCTCGACCAGAACGAAGCGTTCATGAACCCGCCGCAATCGGCTCTGGCCAAGGGCATCGGTTTCTTGCGCGGCGCGGTCGGCTATTTCCGCGGCAGTTCGGCCGATGACATCCCCGGCATGCAGAATGTCGACGAAGCGACGCGCCAGGCCATGATCAAGACGGCACGCCACGATTATGCCGTGCTGAAGCTGCAGAGCGAGGTGCTGGCGCAGCGCAACGGCCGCAGCTACGTCATTTCCATCGGCTACCAGGCGCCCGATCCTGCCTTGGCCACGGCCATCACCAAGGCCTATGCCGACGCCTATCTGGCTGACCAGCTCAATGCCAGCTTCGACGCCACCGAGCGCGCGGCCTTGTGGCTGCAGGGCCGGCTCACGGAGTTGCGCGAAAGCTCTCAGCAGGCAGCGATGGCCGTCGAGAAGTTCAGGGCCGAACATGGATTGTCCGCCAACAGCGACGGCCAGCTCTTGAGCGACAAGCAGCTCGCCGATCTCAACGCACAGCTCATCGTCGCCCAGGCCGATACCGCCAGAGCCAGCGCCCGCTACCAGCAATACAAGGCGATCGTCGACAGCGGCTCCGAAAGCGCCTTCAACGATTCGGCCATCGGCGCCGACCAGCCGAGCAGCTCGGTCATCATCGCGCTCAAGACCCGCTATCTGGCCGTCGCCAAGCGCCTGCAGGACGTCGAGACGAATTTCGGCAAGGATCACCCGCAGGCGATCGCGCTGGCCAAGGAAAAGGCCGATGTCTCGGCGCAGATCTTCGGCCAGCTGAAGCAGCTCACCGAAAGCTACCGCAACGATTTCGAGGTGGCGCAGGCGCGCGAGACGGCTTTGCGCGACAAGATTTCCACCGCCGCCGGCAAGAGCTCGATCGACAACCAGTCGCAGGTGAAGCTGAAGGAGCTCGACCAGCAGGCCCAGGCGCTGACCACGCTCTATCAGACCTTCCTCAGCCGCTATGAGGAAGCTTCGCAGCAGCAGTCCTTCCCGGTCGGCAAGGTCCGCATCATTTCCGACGCGACGATGCCGCTCGCGGCTTCCAGCCCGCGCACCTTGCGCGTGCTGGCGCTCTCGCTGGTGCTCGGCCTGATGCTTGGCGCCGGCTTTGGCGGCCTCAACGAGTTCAACGAGCGTTTCTTCAGGACGGGCGAGGACATTCGCGACCGCGTCGGCCTGAAATTCCTCGGTTATCTGCCGACGATCGGCGGCGGCAAGGCCAAGGATAGCAAAGCCGACGACCTGCCGGCCGACAGCAAGGTGGCCAGTCTCTCCGCGGCTGAGAGACGGGCGCGCATGCGCGTCAGCATCGACGCCCCGGCCTCGATGTTCGCCGAGACGCTGCGCAACGCCAAGATCGCCTTCGACGTGGTGATGGAAGACCGCGGCAGCCGGGTGATCGGCGTCATTTCGGTGCTGCCCGGCGAAGGCAAGTCGACGGTCGCCGCAAACCTTGCCGGCCTGCTCGCCGCCAACGGCGCCAAGACCCTGCTCATCGACGGCGACTTGCGCAATCCTGGCTTGAGCCGCAGCCTCGGCATGGAGGCCGAGCAGGGCCTGATGGAAGCGGTGGTCAACGGCCAGACCTGGCAGTCGGTCGGCAAGGTCGACCGCCAGACCAAGCTCGCGATCATTCCCGCCGTGCTGCGCGGCCAGTTCTCGCACACCAGCGAGCTTCTGGGCTCGGCCGGCATGCGGCGCTTCATCGACAACGCCAAGGAGACGTTCGAGTACATCATCGTCGACCTGCCGCCGCTCGGCCCCGTCGTCGACGCCAAGGCTTTCGCGCCGCTGGTCGACGGTTTCGTGCTGGTCACCGAATGGGGCCGCACGCCGCGCAACATGGTGCGCTCGATGCTGGAATCCGAGCCCTATATCGCCAACAAGGTGATCGGCGCGGTGCTCAACAAGGTCGATTTGAAGAAGCTGGCCAAATACGGCTCGCTCGGTGGCTCGGAAAGGTTCTTCGACCGCTATTCGACCTATTATCTGGACAAGTCGGAATCGCGCGCCAAACAGGCTGCTTGACGCGCCGTCTTCAATCTCTTGAAGACAGCAGCCGGCCGTATTTGCCGACGATCCTGAGCGCGGTCAGCCGCCCGGTTTGGAAGGCACCGGTGTCGATGTCGAGCCGGCGCCCGTCGAGCGTCGGAACCTCCACGACCGTGTGTCCGTGCACCACCCAGCGGTCGAGACGGTGCGCCGCCTCGAAGAACTCCTCGCGGATGTTGAGGAGGTCGCCCTCGTCCTGCGCCTCGAGCGCGATACCGGGCCGGATACCGGCATGGACGAAGACGAAATGCTCGGAGCAGACCATTATGGGCAACGTGCGCAGGAAGTCGACATGGCCGGCGGGAAAGGCCTCGCGTATATGCGCGTCCGTCCGTTCGCTGGAACCGTAGAGGCTTGCCAGGCGGTCCGGATCGATGCCGTAGGAGAACAACGTCTCGCGCCCGCCATAGCCGAGCCAGGTCTCACGCGAGAGATAGCCATCCAGATAGAGGAGCAGCGCGACCTCGTGGTTTCCCACCAGGCAGACGCGCAGGAACCCTCTCGGCGGCGGCGCCATCAGATGGTCGACCACGCGCCGCGAGTGCGGCCCGCGGTCGATATAGTCGCCCAGCATGATGATGATCTTGCGGCCGCGGAAGCGCTGCGCATCGATCTGGATCTTTTGCTCCAGCGCGCGCAGTTCGTCGTGGCAGCCATGCACGTCGCCGATCGCGTAGATGACCGTGTCGCGCATGTCCATGACGAGGCGCTCGCGTGGCGCGGGTCGAGGGCGTCTCGATCGTTGGAAAAGATTCACGGATTGAGGCTCGGCTATTTGCACTGATCTGCGCCTCGATATCATGCCGAATGCAAACAATTCCACACCGGCGCGCGATCGGCAGTCGCGTCGTCAGGCGGCCTTCAACCGATAGCGGAACAGCGTGTAGTCCAAGAGCAGCCGGATCCGCGGCTCGGCCTCGGCCGCGATCAGCCAGCTCACCACGATCATGGCAGCGGCGACAACGGGAATAGCGGCCAGATAGGGCACGCCGGCGCGCATCAGGGCGCCGAGCATCGCCGCACCGACGACATCGTGGATGAGATAGAGCGGATAGGTCATCAGTCCGATCCGCCGCCAGCCGCGCCAGGACAGGTCGAGGCGCAGCGACCACGCCATCAGCGCCACCGCTGCGAGGAAGACGACGATCGGCGCCGTGTAAGGCATCGCGGCTTCCACCTTGACGCTGTGCACATCGACCGAGCTCGCGATCTGCAATGCGCCCCCGAACAGGAACAGGGCCGCGAAGGCAAGCCGCGGCAGGGTTACCGCCTTGAAGCGCATCAGCCACAGAAGCACGCCGACGGCGAAGAACGCGCCGTGATGCACCAAGGCCAGCTGCAGCCAGCGCGTCTCGGCGAGATCGGTCCAGCCGAAGGCGAAATAGGCGCACCAGAACAATGTGCTGGCGAGGCCGATGACGATGGCCACTATCTCCATCAGGTCGAATCGGCCGAACCGCAGCAGGACCCAGACGATGGCATAGAACGCAATCTCGATACCGAGCGTCCAGTAGACGCTGTCCACCCAGGGTTCGAAGGGCACGAACAGCCCGGTGCGGACGAGGCGGATCACGGCGTCCGTCGGCCAGGAGAGGCCGACAGCGAGCAGGACGATGGCGGAGATCGGCGCGCAGATCCAGACCGCCGGCAGCAGCCGCCGGAAGCGCGCCTCGAAGAATTTCAGCGGCGTGGAATTCTCGGCGCTGAAGGCGATGACGAAACCGCTGATGACGAAGAACACCTGCACGCCGACCCAGCCGGAACCGGCGAAGGCCATTTCGGGATGCGGCGGGATGCCGCCGGTGGCGCGCGCCGAAACGCCGTCGGGGAAGGCCCAGACCCAGAAGCCATAATGATAGAACATCACCATGACGGCAGCCAGGAAACGCAGGATGTCGACACCGCCGAATGTCGTCTTGTGCTGAGCCATGCCGTGCCTTCGGTATGGCCCCCCACGCAAACTTTAAAGTCTATTGCTGCGCTGCACAACAAGCGATTGCAGTGCGGGACAAGTTCGTGAATTCTTCCTTAACGCGGCAGTCTGCTTGGCGACTACACCCCGATGCCGCGGCCCTTCAGCGCCACCGTGATCTCGTCGAGAATGGCGGGATCGTCGATGGTCGCCGGCATTGTCCATTCCTCCTTGTCGGCGATCTTCTGCATCGTGCCGCGCAGGATCTTGCCGGAGCGGGTCTTGGGCAGCCGCTTGATCGTCACCACCGTCTTGAAGGCGGCAACCGGGCCGATCCGCTCGCGCACCAGCCCTACCACCTCGCTTTCGATCGCGCCGCTATCGCGCGACACGCCGGCATTGAGCACGACGAAGCCGAGCGGCACCTGGCCCTTCATGGCATCGGCAATGCCGATGACCGCGCATTCGGCGACATCGGGATGGGCCGCCAGCACCTCTTCCATGGCGCCCGTCGAGAGCCGGTGGCCGGCGACGTTGATGATGTCGTCGGTGCGGGCCATCACATAGAGATAGCCGTCCCCGTCCATCATGCCGGCGTCGGCGGTCTTGTAGTAGCCGGGGAACTCCTCGAGATAGGCCTGGCGGAAGCGGGCGTCGGCTTTCCACAGCGTCGGCAGGCAGCCGGCGGGCAATGGCAGCTTGACCACGACATTGCCGAGCGTGCCGCGCGCCACCTCGTGGCCGGCATCGTCGAGGATACGGATGTCGTAGCCCGGCATCGGCACGCCGGGCGAGCCGTATTTCACCGGCAACAGCCCGAGCCCCGCCGGGTTGATCGTCATCGGCGAGCCGGTCTCGGTCTGCCACCAATGGTCGATCACCGGACGGTCGAGCTTCTGCTCGGCCCATTTGATGGTTTCGGGGTCGGCGCGCTCGCCGGCCAGGAACAGGGTGCGGAATTTCGACAGATCGTATTTCGGCACGAACTCGCCCTTGGGATCCTGCCCTTTGATGGCGCGGAAGGCGGTCGGCGCGGTGAACAGCGCCACCACGCCATGCTCAGCGATCACCCGCCAGTAGGTGCCGGCATCCGGCGTGCCGATCGGCTTGCCCTCGAACAGCACGCTGGCGCAGCCATGCAGAAGCGGCCCGTAGACGATATAGGAATGACCGACCACCCAGCCGACGTCGGAGGCAGCCCAGAACACTTCGCCGGGCTTCACGCCGAACTCGTTGTCCATGGTCCATTTCAGCGCGACCATGTGACCGCCATTGTCGCGCACAATGCCTTTCGGCTGGCCTGTCGTGCCGGAGGTGTAGATGATGTAAAGCGGGTCGGTAGCCAGCACCGGCACGCAGTCGACATTGGCGCCGGCCGCACGTTCACGCGCCACCGCGTCCGCATAGTCGAAGTCGTAATTGTCCTTCATCTCGCAGCGCAACTGCTCGCGCTGCAGGATCAGGCAGGCGTCGGGCTTGTGCTTCGACATCTCGATCGCCTTGTCGAGCAGCGGCTTGTAGGCGACCACGCGTCCCGGCTCCAGCCCGCAGGACGCGGTGATGATCAGCTTCGGCTTGGCGTCGTCGATACGGGTGGCGAGCTCATGCGAGGCGAAGCCGCCGAACACCACCGAATGCACGGCGCCCAGCCTCGCGCACGCGAGCATGGCGATCGCAGCTTCCGCCACCATCGGCATGTAGATGATGACGCGGTCGCCCTTGCCGATGCCGCGATGCCTCAGCACCGAGGCAAGCGCGACGACCTCGCGCTTCAATTCGGCATAGGTGAATTTCCGGATCGTGCCGGTGATGGCGCTGTCATGGATCAGCGCCAGCTGGTCGGCGCGTCCGCCGGCGACATGGCGGTCGATTGCGTTGTAGCAGGTGTTGCAGGTGGCGCCGATGAACCAGCGGCCATAGACGCCTTCCGCCGGATCGAAGACCTTTTCGGCTGGCATATACCAGTCGATCGCCTTCGCCGCCTCGGCCCAGAACCCTATGGGGTCGCTTTTCCAGCCCTCATAGACTTCGCGGTAGCGTGAGGCCATGTGGTCTTCCTCCCCAGGAATAGCTTTCATCAACCGGCAAATAGCCTAAGCCGGTTCCGCCGGCCATGTCTTCCTGCATTTTGGTCCACTCCGCTCTCGCCTTGCCGGCCAATATACGGCAGCATCGGGTTTCGGCCGAACGAGGGGGAGATGAGAGATTTGCCTGCCGTGGCGGCGCTCGGCCTGTGCGTCGTGTTTGCCGGCGCGGCGGCACACCCGGGCGATGATGCGGCCGCGCGGCGCATCATCGGCTTCTCGCTGGATGCTGCAGGGGTCAGGACGGCAGGCCGATGAAGGTGCTGCACGAGGACAAGGCCGGGCCTGGTTCGCGCACCTGTCCGACATCCTGCAGCCTGTCGGAGATCTATGAGTTCGCGCCCAAGGGCAAGCCGGTGGCGATTGCCGCGCTGGTCCAGCGCTTCAGCCAGGGCTTCGAAGGCCGCGACCGCCGCTTCATGGCGGTGACGGGCCAACTGCCCTGATCGCTTGGTCCTGGTCGCTCAGACAAGAGCCAAACGATTCTTCCGCCCTCTCGCGAGAGCGCCGTTTATGCCTGGTCTGCGATATCAGCCGGCTTAGAGCGGTAGCGCCGCCAGCATCAGCCCGACGCCGCCGGCGATCAGGATGGCCGCCGCAAGCGCCTTCCGATGGCGCTCGAACGCCGTCGGAGCACGTTCCCAATTGTAACGCATGCACATCACTCCCCAAAGCCCGGCGGACTCATAGCTTACCCAAGGGCATGAAGGCAAGACCTCGCTAATATTCGCCCCGCGACGGGCAAGGCCTGCCGAGCTATCGTCCCCTTCGCCACCCCACAGCGATGGACAGCCTTGCTGTGCCGCGCTAATTGCTCTTCAGCGAAGGGAGCGGGCGGATGGCGGAAATCGGCTCTGAAACGGTGCTGCGCATGGCGGACGATGCGTCCGTGCAGCATGTCGGCGATGGCGCCGTCGTGCTTCTGGCGCGCAGCGGCCAGCTTTACACCTGCAACGACACGACCGAGGCTTTCCTCGACAAGGTGAACGGTGCGCGCAACCTCGACCAGATCGTCGACCTGCTGTCGGACGAGTTCGAGGTCGACAAGGCAACGCTCGACCAGGATATGGCCGAATTGGCCGCCGAACTGGTGGCCGAAGGCATCCTCGCCGACCCGGGCGCGTGATGGCCGACGGCCCTGCCCTGCGCGTCCTGTTCCGCGTCCATTTGTGGCTCAGCGCCCGGCTGATGCCGGTGCTGGTCGGGCGGCGCGATTTCGAAGGTGTGTTGAAACTGGCGCCGCTGCAGTCGCCGGCGCCCTATCGCGACTTGCCCTGGACCTACATCGTCCACCGCGTCAAGCGAACGGTGCGGCGTCCCTGGCTGATGCGCGACCGCAGGTGCCTTCGGGAAGGCCTGCTCGGTTTTCGCTTTCTGCGCATGGCCGGCCTTGATCCGGAGCTGCGTTTCGGCGTCGATGCCCAGTCGATGAACGAGCCTCGCCTGTCGGCGCATTGCTGGGTCTGCCTCGACGGCAAGCCGGTGGTCAGCGACAGCCAGCCCGGCATGGTGGAGATCTACCGCCACCCGGCCAGGATGAAGGCGCCAGCCGCTTGAGCGACCAGACTTTCCGCTACGACCTCAACGGTCAGGTCCTGGGCATCACCGCCGCGCGTGCCGATCTGTGGCCGAGCTTCGACCTGATGCTCGGCGCCCTGCGTGTGGACGAGCCTGTCCAGCCCGGCTTTCGCGTCGACATCGTCGAAACGCTTGAGTTGCACGAGAACCCCGAAGGAAAGCTGGCTTTCGACGGCGAAGTGCCGGTGGACGGCCATTGCCGCATGATCGACGCCGGAAGCGTCTTCCATCTCGTCTTCCCGGGCCAGCAGACCGTGTCGATCCACGACGGCGGGGGCCAGGCCGAAATCCGTCTTCATCCGGACAGCAAGATCAAGTGGACCCTGCTGATGATGGTGCTGGACGCGGCGCTCGACGCGGACGGCCAGCATATGCTGCACACCGCGGGCCTCACCTTGCCTGGAAAGGACGGCCTGGTTCTCATTCATGCGCCAAGCGGTACAGGCAAGTCGACCACATCGCTCGCGCTTGCGTCGCGGGGCTTCGGCCTCTGCTCGGACGACGTGATGATCCTCAACGCAAGCGGGCAGGGCATCACGGCCTGGGGCATGCCGCGCAGGGTGAAGGTCCACCGCAACACGGCGGCGATGCTGCCCTTCGTGGCGCCTTGCCTGGGCGAAAAATGGGACACCGAGGGCGAGCAGTCCGTTTCGCTGGACCGCCTCGGCGAAATCATCCGCGTCGAGGATGTGCGCGCCAGACCCGTCGCCGCGCTCCTGCATCTTGCGCGTCCGGCAGGCACCGAGACCCGGCTGCTGCCGATGGCCAGGACCGACGCCATGGTGGCTTTGGCCACGGACAATGTGCGGACCGGCATGACCGGCCTGCTGTCGCTGCAGAAAAGGCGCATGGCGATGATCGCCGCCTTGGTGAAGGCGGTGCCGACCTTCACGCTCGAAGTCGGGGCAAGTCCCGCCGATGCGGCCTCGTTGATCCAGGCAGCGCTGCCTGATTGAGGCGTGTTAGAGCAATTCCAGGAAAAGTGTGAGCGGTTTTCCGTCCGGGAATTGCGACAAAACAAAAGCCTAGAGCATGATCCCGAAAAGTGGGAACCGGTTCTCGGAGAAGATCATGCTCCAACAAAGAGTTAGCCCTTCGCGCCGAAACGCCGGATGTGGAAGGATCGCTGTTCCCGCCGTGCCTGGCGGGGTTTCGACTGCCATCGCAACAACAGCCTGGACAGCTTGTTGTAGCCCAGATGGACGACGCGGGCGTCGGCGCAGTCGAACTCCACCAGCCCCCATCGGCATTTCGCCGCTTCGCCGCTGGGTGGCCCCAGGCGGCGGACCGGCTGAGCCAACCGGACCGGTCTTCCATTGATCAGCACACTGACCGGAACACTCGATCCGACGATCCGGCACAGCCGGGCGACATGGTCGCTTGACGACTGCGTGCCGACGATCAACGGGCCCTGTTCGATCTGCGCCCAGACATATGCCCCATCCGGCTGGGGCAATCCGGCAAGCCCGCCACGGCAAAACTCGGGCGCAATATCCGCCGCGAGCGCAGCCATCGCGTCGGCCAGGGCCCGGTTCACCGTTGCGGCCGAATGCCAGTCCTCTGCTACAAAGCCAACATGCGCGAGGATGTCGCCCTCGTCGAAGCCGGACGTCATCTTGTGCAAGGTCACGCCGCCATGGGCTTCATGCATCTGGTCGATAACCAGCCGGTGAATCGGATGCGGGCCGCGATAGTGCGGCAGAAGCGCGGGATGCAGGTTGAGGCCGCCGTTTGGAAACAGCTCCAGCACGGTTCGCGGGATCAGCTTGCCATATCCGAAACAGATCAGAAGATCGGCGCCGAGCACGTCGAGCTCCCGCCCGAGCGTATCCCAGTCGTAGGGCGGGCTGAATTCGATCAGCCGGGGCATGGCGTGTCTGGGATGAAATATCAACGCAAACCGTCGCCGCAGGCGACGACGCAGGACACTGAAGCTGAAGCGTTTGCCGGCACGTGGACCCGGCACGACCACGGCGGCGATGCCGTGGCCGCCATTTGTCCAGCGCGCAAGCATGGGCGCGGTGACGGGAGAAACCTCGGTGACGAACACGGCCGAGAGCGGTTTCTCCATCCCAGGCTCAGGCTGGATATGGTCGCGGCCGCGCCAGCCTCTGCACCCAGCGGAAGGCATCGCGGCTGAGGCGCGAGCGTAGCTTTTCGCGGGAATTGACCCGAAGCAGCATGTTGCCGGTGATGAGCCATTTCGCCAGCCGTATCGAGAGGTCAGGCTTGATGCGGTTGGCAAGCTCGATCGCGCGTGGCGCGCCGAACAGGCGTCCGGTGACGTTGAGGACCGTGGCCAGCTCGAGCTCGATGCCGGTCATGCGGGCGGCCTCGAGCAGCCGCGTTTCCTCCTCCGGCGATTTCAGCCCCCGCACGCCTTGCAGCACGTCGACGCAGAGCTGCAGCCGGTGGAATTTGTGGCCGCCGGCGGCATGGACGATGGCGATGGTGAGCAGCGCGGCCGGCGTGTCGGTTTCGCCGTCGTCGATCGCCTGCAATTCCCGAAACCCGAGCGACAGGCGCCGGCGCATACCGGTGTCGTGCACCAGATCGCCATGCAACTCGATCAGCAGGCTGGAGTTCTCTTTCTCCAGCCATTTGAACTCCTGCAATTCATGCGACTCGGCCTCGTCGCTGCCGAGCTCGAAGCCGCATTCGCCGATGGTCTTGTTGGCTTCCTCGATGCTGGCGGGGTCGACGAGAATGTCGATGTCGGTGAAGGGACGGTCCGCAACCTGGCGATAAAGCTTGCGTGCGAAAACCGGTCCCTTGACGATCCGGGCCGGCACGCCTTTCGCCGCCAATGCCTTCATGATGCGGTCGCCATGGTACTGCAACAACATCGACTGACCGGTCGCCATCGTCGCTTCATCGCGCAACTCCGACAATTTCCGCTGCAAGGCTGTGTCCTGCGGCAGTTGAGCGTCGCCGATTTCCCTCAGTTTGCGCAGCATGATCGGCAGCACGCCATGAAACTCCGCATTGGCGAGCAGCGCCAGCAGGGTTTTGGCCGCAAGGCCATTGCCCGCGGCGGCCGGTGCCTCGGGGTCGGCGAAGGTCAGCAGCAGTTTCTCATCGGCAGGCGCAAGAGAAGGCAGCATCGATCTGGTCGAGATTCGTCCATGGAAGACAGATATGGCGAACATGGTTGCAGAAAAGCATCAGGGATGCCAGCAGCGCGGGGCACACCCCGCGCATGAATTGACAGTGCGAATAGCTTTGCCGCATTCTCACAAGCTGGAGTCGGAGGGCACGAAAATGACCAAGAAGCAATATCAAGCACCGGTGCTGCGCAAGGTGGGCAAGCTGTCCGCTGTCGTCGCTGGCCCGTCAAAGGTGGTCTAGGCCATCAATCCGCAGCTTCAGCTCGGCTGAAACCGCTTACATCCCCCAGCGCAGCGTCGCCGTGTGAACCGGCGCGTCCCAAAGTGCTGACATTTCGTCGTCGAGCATGGTCAGCGTGATCGAGCATCCCGCCATGTCGAGCGACGTCACATAGGATCCGACGAGCGAGCGGACAACCGTCACGCCCTGTTTCTCGAACATTCTGCGGGCGCTGTTGTACATCACATATAGCTCCATCGACGGCGTGCCGCCGAAGCCGTTGACGAACAGCAGCGCCGGTCCTTTGGCCCGTTCGCCGAGGTCGCCGGCAATCGCGGCGCAGACCTCCTCGGCGATGGCATCGGCGCTCTTCAGCGTGTCGCGCCGCCGGCCGGGCTCGCCGTGGATGCCGACGCCGAATTCCATCTCGCCGTCGCCGATCTCGAAGGTCGGCTTGCCGGCGGCGGGCACCGTGCCGCTGGTCAGCGCCACGCCCATCGAGCGCGTCGCGGCATTGACGCGGTCGCCCAGCGCCTTGAGCGCGGGCAGCGGCATGCCTTGCTCGGCCGCCGCGCCGACGATCTTTTCCACCACCAGCGTGCCGGCGACGCCGCGCCGCCCGGTCGTGTAGGACGAGTTCTCGACCGCGACGTCGTCATTGGTCACCACCTGCAGCACGCCGTCTGCCATCTCGGCCGCCATGTCGAAATTCATCACGTCGCCTTCGTAGTTCTTGACGATGAACAGGCAGCCGGCGCCGGTGTCGACGGACTGCACGGCGGCCAGCATCTGGTCGGGCGTCGGTGAGGTGAAGACCTGACCGGGGCAGGCGGCGTCGAGCATGCCATGGCCGACAAAGCCGCCATGCAGCGGCTCGTGGCCGGAGCCACCGCCCGAGATCAACGCCACCTTGCCTGGCTTCAGTTCCCTGCGGCGGATGAATTTGTGCTCCTCGCCGAGCACGAGGATATCGGCATGGGCCGCCGCGAAGCCATCGAGGCTCTCGGTCAGGACCGTGTCCACCGAATTGATGAATTTCTTCATGGCAGTCCTCCCGACGGTCTTTAGTTTACGCAATTCCGAACGGAAAACCGCCACACACTTTTCCTGGAATTGCTTTTGCTCAGCCGCTGCCCTTGCCGGCGATGCTGGTTATCTTCTGGATGAATTCGTTGATCGCCCGGTCGAGCGCGGCGTTTTGCCTGTCGTCGCCGAAATCCGGCACGATGAGCGAGACATGGCGTGTCTTGCGCGGACCGGAGGCCGCGGGCACCTTGCCGGGATGCGCCTGGTGATAGGCGGCCATGAACTGGTCGCGCTCGGCCTGGCTGAAGTGGCAGACGGAAAAGATGGCCGGCAGATGCTTTGACGGGATCGGGATCGAATAGGCCGGGCTGGAAATCTGCGTGACGAAGCTGCGGTGCTTGCCGAGCGCATCGGCCAGGCGCTGGCGCATGCCCGAAGGGCGCTGGTCGATGACCTGCGACAGGATCGTCTTGTAGGCGCGGATCGCCTCTTCCGAGCCTGTTTCCGGTATCTTCTCGGTCCTGCCCATGCCGCGCCTACACCGGCACGTCCGCGATGGCCGCCTTGGCCATGGCGAGTTGCGCGGGGGCGACCGACAGGTCGCGCAGGCCCGCTTCGAGCAGCGCCGGGATGGCTGCCGGATCGCCGCCCGCGTCGCCGCACAGGCTGACCGGGATACCTCTTTCCCGCCCGAAGGCGGTGACCGCAGCGATCAGCCGCAGCACCGCCGGGTGACGGACGGAGTTGAGATGCGCCACGGCTGCGTTGTCCCGCGCGGCCGCCATCACATATTGCGTCAGGTCGTTGGAGCCGATCGAGAAGAAGGCGACATCGGCGAAGGCTTCCGGCGCCAGTGCGACGGACGGCACCTCGACCATGATGCCAAGCGGCGGCAGCTTGTGCGCCACGCCCTGCGCGGCAAGCCCGGCCTGTTCCCCGGCGAACAGCGCTGCGGCTTGGCTGTACTCGTCGGGCGTGGCGATCATCGGGAACATCACCTTCAGATTGCCGTGGATGGCGGCGCGCAGCAATGCCCGTATCTGTACGCGGAAGATATCGCGCCGCGCCAGCGACAGCCTTATGCCGCGCAAGCCGAGAAACGGATTGGTTTCCTCGACCGTGAAACCCGGTATCGGCTTGTCGCCGCCGGCGTCCACGGTGCGGATGGTCACCGGCTTGTCGCCGGCCCAGTCCAGCACCTTGCGGTAGGCACGGTATTGCATCTCCTCGTCCGGCAATGTCTTTCCGAACAGGAATTCGGTCCGCATCAGGCCGACGCCGTCGCAGCTTGCGATATCGATGCCGTCGACGTCGGACGGGTAAGCGATGTTGACCTGGACACGCACGGTGGTGCCGGCCTTGGTCACCGCCGGCTCGGTCAGGAATGTCCGCACCGCGCCCTGCCGGTCGGCGAAGGCGGAGGCGGATTGCCGGAAGGCTTCGATCTCGGCGGGCGACGGCGAGAAAACGATCCCGCCGCGCTCGGCATCGAGCAACGCCGCGCCGGTGAGCGGTCCAACAGGGATGTCGAGACCGACGACCATCGGCACGCCGCGCGAGCGCGCCAGCATGGCGACATGGCTGGCGGTGCTGCCACGCTTGAGCGCAATGCCGCCGCCTTTGCTCCAATCGGTTTCGAGAAAACGCGTCGGCGCGATGTCCTCGCCATAGAGGATCGCGCCCGGGGGCGCCGCGGCCTCGCTGTCCTCGCTCAGCGCGCGCAGCACCTGATCGCGAATGTCGCGCAAATCCGCCGCGCGGGCGCGGAAATAGTCCTGGTCCGACGCTTCGTAGCCGGCAACCTCGCCGTCCAGCGCCGCGCGCCAGGCGGCGTCCGCCGCCTGCCCGGAACCGATCGCCGCGAAGGCCGGACCGCTCAGGGCGTCGTCCTCCAGCATGGCGATGTGGAATTCGAGGATGCTCGCGGCGTCGCCGTCGGCGGTTTCGATCAGCGCCGCCAGCCGGCCGACGGCCTTGCCGATCGCCACTTCCAGCGCAACCTTCTCTTCCGCCGCGCCCGCCTTGGCTTCGTAGCCGGCCGGAGGCTGGTCGAGATCGAACAGCGGACCTTCGGCGTAACCGGGGGAGGCGGGGATGCCGTCAATCCGCATGGCTCGCGTTCCTTGCGAGCACATCGACATGCAGATATGTCTCAAGCGGACCTGGCATGATCCGCGTCCTCGTCGAAGTCACGCTGCACCAGATCGACCAGCGCTTTCACCGCCTGGGCCGCGCCGTCACCCTTGGCGCGGATGTGCAGCATGGTCCCTTTCGGCGCCTTGGCCGCCATCACCTTGACGATGCTCTTGGCGTCGAACCAGGGGCCGTTTGCCGCCACCGCCACTTCCACCTCGGCCGCGAACGACTTCGCGAGCTTGGTGAACTTCACCGAAGGGCGCGCGTGCAGGCCCACGGCGTGGGTGATCAGGACCGTTGCTTCGGCGGATGCGGACATTCAGTCGGTTCCCGTTCGTTCACGACGGCGACAATTCATGCGCCGTCGCCACCACTTCCTTGAGCGAGGCGCCGCCAGAGGATTCGGTCGCCGCCATCACCGCGCCTTCGACGATCGGCGCGTTGCAGACGACTATTCTGTGGGAGCGCGGCTCGCCGATCATCTCGACCGCCATCTCCGAATTGGTCTCGGCGCCGCCGAGATCGACAAGTATGGCGACGCCCGCTTCCGACCAGGCTTTGTCGATCGCATCCATGATCGCGTCGACGCTGGTGCCGAGCCCGCCATGGCCGTTTCCACCGCACCATGCAAGCGGCACTTCGTCGCCTACCATCTGGCGCACCATGTCGGCCGTGCCCTCGGCGACCAGGGGGGAATGCGACACGATGACGATCCCGACATTGCTCATCAAATACCCTCTATCGCTTCCGCGACTGCGCGCACCAGCAGCGCGGTCGAGCGCGCTCCGGCGTCCATATGCCCGATCGAGCGCTCTCCCAGGAAGGAAGCGCGTCCGCGCAGGGCCTTCATCGGCACCGTGGCTTCCGCCGCCTTGTCGGCCGCATCGACGATTTCGGTGGCCGTCTTGCCTTGCGTCAGCGCCTCATACACCGGCTGCAGCACATCGAGCATGGTTTTTTGCCCCGGCTGCGATTTGCCGCGCGCCGCGACCGCCTCGATCGCCTTGCCCAGCGCCGCGGCCAGCCCGTTTCGATCGGGTGCTGCCGGCATGTCCTTGCCGAGCGCCATGAACAATGTGCCGAACAGCGGCCCGGAGGCGCCGCCGACGGTCATCACCAGCTTGGTGCCGACCGCCTTCAGCGCCTCGGGCAGCGGCTTGGCCGAAAAGGCGTCCGCCTCGGCGCGCACGGCCTCGAAGCCTCGCTTCATGTTCAGCCCGTGGTCGCCGTCGCCGATCGCCTGGTCGAGCGCTGTCAGTTCCTCGGCATGCGCCGCGATCGTATCGGCCGCCGCCGCGATCAGTCTGGAGAAATCGGCTGCGGCCATTTTCTGTCCTTCATGCCGGGGCAAACAGCGCCGCCACGGCAGCGAAGACTTCGGCCACGGCGAAGGCGCCGGGATCCGCAACGTCGAGCTGCCTACCGATATAGGCGGAACGGCCGGCCTTGGCCTTCCGCATCGCGGCGGTTGCCTCGGCGCCTTGCCGCGCCGCTTGTGCCGCCGCTTCCAGTCCGGTCGCGTCGAGAACCCGCAGCGCCGGCTCCAGCGCATCGACCATGGTGCGGTCGCCGACCTTGGCGCCGCCGTAGAAAGTCATCCGGTCGAGTCCTGCGAGCAGGGCCTTGCCGAGTGACGCGCCGGTGCCGAGCGACTGCGACGCGGCGGTGAAGAAGATCGACAACAGCACGCCGCTGGAACCGCCCATCGACGTGCCCAGCGTATCGCCGATCGCGGCGGCGGTCGCGGCGCGATCGGCAAGCGGCAGCGTCTCGATGCGCTCGAGGATGCTGCGCGCCCCGGTCGCCACGGTCGAACCGGTGTCGCCATCGCCTGCCTTGGCATCGAGCGCGTTGAGCGGCTCTTCCAGCGAGATCAGCCTTTGGCAGACGGCTCTGATCAGCCGCTCTCCGGCCGCATCGTGGCTAGCTGGCTTTGTGGCTGTGCCGATGGCGGGCTTGGCCATCGCCACGATGACCGGCGCGCGAACCGGCTTTGCCGGCAGCCAGGCATGCGGGCCGACGGGCGCGAGCAGCGCCGCCTCGCGCTCGGCGTCCAGCTTGATCAGCGACAGCGAGAAGCCGTTCATGTTGAGCGCCGTCATCAGATGCCCGGGGCCGATCGTCAGCGCCACGGCCTTGGCGAGCGGCGAGGCGAGCACCGCATTGGCGATCAAGGACATTTCGAGCGGCGGCACCGAGCCGAGATTGTTGATCAGCAAGGCATAGCGGCTGGCGGTGTCGAGCCGCGCGGCGAGGCGCTCCGCCATGACGGCGACGAATGCGCCGGCGCTCTGCAGGGCGATGCGCTCGACGCCCGGCTCGCCATGGATGCCGAGGCCAAGCTCGCCGTCTTCGGCGCCGAAGCGCTCCTCATGCGCCTGTCCGGGGATTGAGCATGAGGACAGCGAGATGCCGAGCGAAAAGATGTCCTTCGCCGCCGCGCGTGCCGCGGCCGCGACCGACGCCAGGTCACGGCCGCTTTCGGAAAGATGCCCGGCGATCTTGTGCACGAACAGCGTGCCGGCGACCCCGCGCGGCTGCACGATATCGGGCAGCGCGATATCGTCGCCGACGATCGCCATCTCGACCGCCAGACCCTCGGCGCGCGCCTTCTCCGCGGCCAGCCCGAAATTGAGCCGGTCGCCGGTGTAGTTCTTGACGATCAGCAGGCAGCCGGCGGGGCCGGTCGTGGCGCGGATCGCCGCCAGCACCGCTTCGACGCTCGGCGAGGCGAAGATCTCGCCGGAGACGGCCGCCGTCAGCATGCCGGCGCCGACGAAGCCGGCATGCGAGGGTTCATGCCCGGCGCCACCACCGGAAACGATCGCCACCTTCGTCTTGTCCCAGTCGGCGCGCAGCACGACTTTAATCTCCGGATAGCCGTCGAGGCGGGCGAGCGCGCCCGATCCCGCCGTGGCGAGGAAGCCGTCGAGCGCTTCGGTGACGATCGTGTCCTTGCGGTTGAAAAAGTGCTTCATGGATTTCGTCCAGTCCGTATCTGCGGTCGTCAATCGGTGTGCCAATAAGGCGCGAGGCGGCTACATCAGTCCCCCTGCTACATCAATCTTTGCCCGTCCGAGCCGAAATAGAGCGGCGCCATGTAGCGAATCGTCACCTTGTCCCCCTTTGCGAGCGGCGTGTCGGGATCGGTCAGCGTTACCAGCTTCTTCGCTCCCACGGTCACATGCAGATGATTCTGGTCGCCGAGATGCTCGACCCAGTCGACCACGCCGTCGGCATGGCCGTTCATCGCCTTTTCGATCGCGAGATGCTCGGTGCGGGCGCCGATCGTCGCCGTTCCGGTCGGCGCGCCGCCGTCGGGCAGCAGTCCGGCCGGCAGGAGGTTGATCGCCGGCTGGCCGAGGCGCGCCGCGACATGAAGGTTTGCCGGCTCCGAATAGATCGCGCGCGGCGTGCCGATCTGCACCAGCATGCCGTCGGCGAGGATGCCGATACGGTCGGCCATGGTCATCGCCTCGATCTGGTCGTGCGTGACATAGAGCATGGTGGCGCCGAGCTCGAACTGGATGCGCTTCAACTCGAGCCTGAGATCGGCGCGCAGCTTGGCGTCAAGCGAAGACAGCGGCTCGTCCATCAGGTAGATCGCGGGTTTGCGCACCAGGGCGCGGCCGATGGCGACGCGTTGCATCTCGCCGCCCGACAGTTTCGTCGAGCGGTTGTCGAGCTTGTGGTCGATGCGCACCATGCGCGCCACTTCCTCGACGCGGCGCCGCACCGCCTCCTCCGGAAACCGCCGCGCCGGAGAGCGCAGCGGGAAGGCGAGGTTGTCGAACACCGAAAGATGCGGATAGAGCGAATATTGCTGGAAGACGAAGGCGGTGTCGCGCTCGGCCGGCGACAGCGCGGTCGCGTCATGGCCGCCGATATGGATCGTGCCGCTGTCCGGCCGCTCCAGCCCGGCGACCAGCCTCAGCGTCGTCGTCTTGCCGGCGCCGGTCGGACCGAGCAGCACGACGAATTCGCCGTCCTTGATGGCAAGGTCGAGATCGTTGATCGCGACGGTGTCGCCGAAACTCTTGGTCACGCCCTTGATATGGACATCAGCCATGGCGCGCCTCCACTGCTTGATCATGCATGGCGGTCCTGACCGCACGTCCGGAGCCCTTTTCGAACAGCGACAGCCGGGCGCTGCTCAAGGCCAGTCCGACCTGTTCGCCGGGGCTGAGATGGATGCCGGCCGGCACCCGCGCCTTGATGATGCCGTCGGCCGTCTCGACCGCGACGATCTGCGTGGTGCCGAGATATTCGGTGCCGTAGATCGCGCCGCGCAGCTTCGAGGCATCGTCGAAGCGGATGTGCTCGGGCCGGATGCCGAGCGCCATGTCGGCGGGTTCGATGTCCTCGCGGACTTCCGGCACCGTCACCTTGGCGCCCTGCACGACGATCTCCTTCGCGCCCCTGGCAAGGCCGCCGCCGAACTTCAGGAAATTCATCGGCGGCGAGCCGATGAAATCGGCGACGAACATCGTCGCCGGCCGGTCGTAGATCTCGCGCGGCGTGCCGAACTGTTCGATGACGCCGTGGTTCATCACCGCTATCTTGTCGGCCATCGACATGGCTTCCATCTGGTCGTGCGTGACATAGACGGTCGTGGCGTGGATGCGGTTGTGCAGCTCGCGCAGCTCATGCACCATCAGGTCGCGGAACTCGGTATCGAGCGTGCCGAGCGGCTCGTCCATCAGGAAGCATTTCGGCCGCCGCACGATGGCGCGGCCGAGCGCGACGCGCTGGCGGTCGCCGCCGGCGAGGCCGGAGACCGACTTGTCCAGCAGATGGTCGATACGCAGCAGCTTGGCGGTCTCCTCGACGCGGCTGCGGATCTCGGCCGACGCCATGCCCTGCGCCAGCAACGGAAAGCCGATATTCCGGCGCACGTTCATATGCGGGTAGAGCGCGAAGAGCTGGAAGACGAAGGCGATGTCGCGCTCGCGCGCCCGGCGCATGGAGACGTCCTCGCCGCCGAGCAGGATCTTGCCTCCGGTAGGCAGCTCGAGGCCGGCGATCATGCGCAGCGTCGTCGTCTTGCCGCAGCCGGACGGCCCGAGCATGACGAAGAACTCGCCGTCCTCGACGACGAAATTGGAATCCTGCACGGCGACGAATGCGCCGAAGGCTTTCCTCAGGTTCTGAACACGGATCTCGGCCATCGTTATTCCGGGAATTTCGAGACGATGATGAACATGACCGTGCCGGCAAGCATGGTGATGAAGGAATAGGTGTAGAGCGACAGCGCGAAGGGCTGGAACAACATCAGGAAGCCGATCGCGATGATCGCTGTCGCGATGTTTTCCATCAGGCCGCGCCTTGCCCAGCGGGGCCAAGAGGAGCGCTTGGAGACAACGGTGCGGCTCATGCGTTCCTCCCTTCCTTCTCGTTCAAGGGGAGAGATGGTTGCCAGGTGGTTCCCCCACTCCGTGGCTGCTTCGCGGCGCCACCTCTCCCCCCTCCGGAGGGAGAGGAAGGGAGCCTGGCTGAATGAAGTTCGCGCCCTTCCTCTACCCCGTCGATCGGGGGAGAGGTGTCGAGCGAAGCTCGACGGAGTGGGGGTCGACTTATTCCCACACTGCTCATTTGCGCACCGCGCCGAAGGTGATGCCGCGCAGGAGCTGCTTGCGGAGCAGGATGGTGAAGACGAGGATCGGCACCAGGAAGATGGTCGTGCCCGCCGCCACCGCCGGCCAGTCCTGGCCGCCCTCGCCGATGATGGTCGGGATGAAGGGCGGCGCTGTCTGCGCCGTGCCGGAGGTCAAGAGCGCTGCGAATGCATATTCGTTCCAGGCAAAGATCAGGCAGAAGATGGCGGTCGCGGCGATGCCGGTGGTCGCCTGCGGCAGCACGGTGCGCCAGAAGGCTTGCAGCCGCGTATAGCCGTCGATCATCGCGGCCTCCTCGTATTCGCGCGGGATCTCGTCGATGAAGCCCTTGAGCAGCCAGACCGCCAAAGAGACGTTGACCGCGGTGTAGAGCAGGATCATGCCGAGCGCGGTGTCGGAGAGGCTGAGTTCGCGATACATCAAGTAGATCGGGATCGCCACGGCGATCGGCGGCATGAAGCGCGTCGACAGGATGAAGAACAGAAGGTCGTCGGCCAAAGGCACCTTGAAGCGCGAGAAGCCATAGGCCGAGAGCGTGCCGAGGAACACTGCGCAGAAGGTCGAGCCGAAGGCGATGATCAGCGAGTTGACGAAGCGCGGGAGGAAGTTCGACGGCCCGGCAATCACCATGTTGCGCTTGCGCACGGTCTCGTCGCAGAAGCCGGTCGCCGGCCCGAGCGAGTTGATGTATTCCGGCGTCTGCCGGGTGCGGGTCGTGAACAGGTTGCAATAGCCCTCGATGCTCGGCTGGAAGACGATCTTCGGCGGGTAGGCGATCGAATCCGGCGGCGTCTTGAAGCTGGTGGCGAAGATCCACAACAGCGGCACGATCGAGATCAACGCATAGGCTATGATGATCGTGCCGGCGATCAGTTTCGCGTTCGACGAGGGTGCGACGACGGAATGGGCGGTGGTCAGGCTCATCTCTGCTTCACCTTGTTGAGCGCCTTGACGTAGATGTTGGCGAGGCCGAACACCGCGACGAACAGGATGATGGCGAAGGCCGAGGAATAGCCGGTGCGCCAGCTCTCGAAGGCCTGCCGCTTCAGCGTGATCGAGGCGACTTCCGTGGTCGAGCCGGGTCCGCCGCCGGTGAGCAGGTTGACCATGTCGAACATCTTGAAGTTCTCGATGCCGCGGAACAGCACGGCCAGCATGATGAAGGGCAGCGCCATCGGCAGGGTGATCGACCAGAATTGCCGCCAGTTGGAGGCGCGGTCGACCTCGGCCGCTTCATAGATGTATTCGGGAATGGAGCGCAGGCCGGCGAGGCAGATCAGCATCACGTAAGGCGTCCACATCCAAGTGTCGACGATGATGATTGCCCATGGCGCCAGTTCGACATTGGACAGCATCTGGACATTCGTCGGCGGAATACCGGTGACGAAGGAGATGACATAGGAGAACAGCCCGATCTGCGGCTCGTAGAGGAAGCGCCAGAAATTGCCGACCACCGCCGGCGACAACATCATCGGCACCAGGATGATGGTGGTCCAGAAGGCGTGGCCGCGGAACTTGCGGTCGATCAGCCAGGCCAGCGTGAAGCCGATGACGGTCTGCAGGAGGATCGTCCAGAACACGAAATGCGCCGTCGTCTGCATGGCGATCCAGATGTCCTGGTCGCCAAGGATGCGCTGGTAATTCGACAGCCCCAGATTCTTCACCACCTCGTTGGGCCGGTTGGCGCGGTAATTGGTGAAGGAGAGATAGATCGCCCAGAACAGCGGGAAGATGTTGATGGCCAACAGCAAAAGGATCGTCGGCGAGATGAACAGCCAGGCGAGGCCCTTGTCGCTGATGCCCCGGATCTTCTTGGCCAACGGCTCCGGCGTCGCCCGGGCAACGTTGTCCGCAGTCCGATTGAGCATGGTAAGTCCTGCTTCGGTCACGGGTAAGTCTCGGCTATGGAATTTATCTGAACTGCGTCCCGTGCCAAGGGCGGCACGGGACGCGTCGATGTTGCTCGGGAGGAGCGGTTACATCTTGCCGTCGTCCTGGAACACCTGCGTCCAGTCCTTGACCAGACCGTCCAGCGCGTCCTTGGCCGAGCCCTGGCCGGCCACGACATAGTCATGGAAGCGCTTCTGCGAGGCCTGCAGCAACGGCGCGTAGCTGGGTTCGGCCCAGAAATCCTTCACGATGGCCATCGAGTCGAGGAAGGCCTGCGCATAGGGCTGGCTGGACGGGAATTTCGGGTCCTTGACCACCGAGTTCAGGCAGGAATAGCCGCCGAGCGACCACCACTTGGCCTGCACGTCCTTGTTGGCGAACCACTTGATGTATTTCAGCGCCGATTCCTGCTTGTCGGAGTAGGAAACCACCGAGATACCCTGGCCGCCGAGTTGCGCGAACTGGTCGCCGTCGGGACCCTTCGGATTGACGAAATAGCCGATCTTGTCGCCGCCGACATTCTCGTCCTTCTGCAGGCCGGGCCAGGTGAAGGCGAAGTTCATATGCATCGCCACCTGTCCGGATTTGAAGGCGTCGACGCCTTCGCCCATGTAGCTGTTGGAGGCGCCGGGCGGCGTGCAGCAATCATACAGCGCCTTGTAGAATTCCAGTCCCTTCACCGATTTCTCGGAATTGACGAAGCCTTCCATCTCGTAGGGCTTCTTCGGGTTCTCATACTGGAAGCCGTAGCTGTAGAGCACGTCCATGGCGCCCATGGTGATGCCTTCCGAGCCGCGCTCTGTGTAGATAGAGGCGCCATAGACGGTCTTGCCGTCGATCTGCCGCTTCTGGAAAAATTCGGCGATCTGCTTCAGCTGGTCGAAGGTGGTCGGCGGGGCGAGGTCCCAGCCATACTTTTCCTTGAATTCCTTCTGCAGCTCGGGCTTGGAGAACCAGTCCTTGCGATAGGTCCAGCCGACGACGTCGCCCATGGCCGGCAGCGCCCAGTAGTTCGGCGTGTTCTTCGGCCATTCGGAATAGCCGACCACGGTTGCCGGCACGAAATCGTCCATGCTGATCTTCTCCTTGTCGAAGAAGTCGTTCAGCTTGACGTAATGGCCGTTCTCGGCGGCGCCGCCGATCCACTGGCTGTCGCCAATGATCAGATCGCAGAGCTTGCCATGCGAGTTGAGCTCGTTGAGGAAGCGGTCGGCGTAATTGGTCCACGGCACGAACTCGAACTTCATGCCGATGCCGGTTTCCTTGGTGAAGTCCTTGGACAGTTCCACGAGCGCGTTGGCCGGATCCCAGGCCGCCCAGCACAGCGTCAGGTCTTCCGCATGCGCGACGTTCGAGACGGCTGTCGACGCAAAGATCGCCGAGGCCAGTCCCAACGCCAGTTTCAAGGTCGATTTCATGCCTTACCTCCCATTTGCGAAACGCGTCCGGATGACGGTTTCAAGAGCCCCTCAACCCTCGCTCCTCCGAGGGCCTGAACACGGCGCGCTATGCGTCGCTATGGTGCGCGATGCGCCGCCGATGTTTAGTAATTTGTTTAGTGATGCCATTTTTACTAAACAACGCAAGCGAATTCGTTGCTGCGCCGCAGCATGGCGAAACGGGTGATTGAAATCGTTGGGAAATGGTCGCCGGACGCTGCACCCGCCGCGGTCAGCCGGCCCGGTCGGCGGGGCCAGGGCTTGCCGTTATCGGCCGGATCGGCGGCGCCGGCGGTAAGAGCGCGCGTATGTCGGCGAAGGGGAAGGTCGGCTCGAAGCGGAAGGCCTCGGCCCGTGCGCCGGCGGCGCCGTTGCACTGGCCGGCGCGAAACTCGTTCTGGAGGCGTGCCCTGTGCACATAGTGCTCCGGACCTTGCGACTGGTGCGCGCGGATCGCCTTCGCCTTGATCTCCCAGTGATGCGAGATCTCGACATAATGCGTCGGCGAAAAGCCGGTGCCGCCGAGCGTATCGGCATGCAGCACAGGGACGGCGAAGGATGCGGCTATGCGCACGCCATCGGACAGGGCGCGATGGTCGCCGTGGTAGTCGTAGGGCGCATGGGTGATCGCGAGGTCGGGTTTCACCTCGCCGATCAGCACCTTGAGCACCGAAATCAACGCTGCATCGGCAATGAGCGCGCCGTCGGGAAAGTCGAGGAAACGCGGCTCGACGCCGAGCAGCCCCGCCGCCTTGGCCGCCTCCTCGCGCCGCAGGCGGGCAAGCGCCTTCGGGTCGCCCTTGCCGCCCTTGGCACCATCGGTGGCTATCGCAAAAGTCAGCTCTGCGCCTTGCGCCGCATAGGCGGCCAGCGTACCGAACATGAATATCTCGATGTCGTCGGGATGTGCCCCCAGCGCCAATATCTTCACGTCTTCTCTCCCGGAAATGGTATGCCGAACGGAATCCTGCTCGCCCTGATCGCCTATGCAAGCTATTCGTTCAGCGACGGGGTCATCAAGAGCCTGGGCGGGCAGTTCACCGTCTTCGAGATCGGCTTCTTCTCGACCTTGTTTGCCGGCTGCTTTCTGTTCTTTACCAAGCCCAATGACGAACGCTGGCGCGATTTCTGGCGCACCAAAAGGCCGTGGGCGGTGCAGGCGCGCGCCTTGGCGGGCATCGCGTCGGGTGTGCTCAGCGTTTATTCCTTCACCACCATTCCGCTGGCGGAAGTCTACGCGCTGATCTTCCTGGCGCCGCTGCTGGTCACCATCCTGTCGACGGTCATCCTGAAGGAAAAGGTCGGTCCCTGGCGGTGGCTGGCCGTGGTCGCCGGCTTCTTCGGCGTCATGCTGGTGGTGCGGCCGGGCTTTCGCGAATTGCATCTCGGCCATCTCGCCGCCTTCGCCAACGCCTTCCTCGCCGCCACCAGCGTCATCCTGATGCGCTCGCTCGCCAAGCAGGAAAAGCGCACGACGATTCTCGGCGCCCTGGTCGGCTATGGCCTTGTCTTCAACGGCGTCGGCGCGGCCGCGACGTCGTTCTCGCTCCCCAATCTCGGGCAATTGGTCTGGCTGATGCTGGCCGGTGTCTTCACCGCCGGCGGACAACTTCTGCAGCTGCTTGCGGTCAAATACGCGCCTGCGAACCGCATCGCACCGACGCATTACTCGCAGATCGTCTGGGCGGTCATCCTCGGCGCGCTGTTCTTCCAGGAATATCCCGACTGGCTGTCATTGGTCGGCCTGGCGGTGGTCGGCGCTTCCGGCCTGCTGACGATGGTGCGCGAAGAGGTGAGGCTCGGCACCGTGCGCTGGAATCCGTTTTCGCGCACCAGGCTTTGACCGCGCACCGGCCCTCGCAAGTTGCATGGCGACCGCGACCGCTGATATGCGGGCCAGATGACGACAAAACCCCTGCCGGAGCTTCCGGTCACTGCCGTGCTGCCGGCGCTCGGCGAAGCGCTCTCGCAGCGCAGCAGCGCCGTGCTGGTGGCGCCGCCCGGCGCCGGCAAGACGACGCTGGTGCCACTGGCGCTGCTCGACGCGCCCTGGCTGGGCAAAGGCCGGATCGTGCTGCTCGAACCGCGCCGGCTGGCCGCTCGCGCCGCTGCCCGCCGTATGGCCGAGCTGCTCGGCGAGGAACCTGGCGGCACGGTCGGCTATGCCATGCGCATGGAGAACCGCACGTCGGCGCGGACAAAAATCCTGGTCGTCACCGAAGGCGTGCTCTCCCGCATGATTCTCGACGACCCGGAACTGCCCGGCGTTTCGGCGGTGATCTTCGACGAATTCCATGAGCGCTCGCTCGACGGCGATTTCGGCCTGGCGCTGGCGCTCGACGTGCAGGGCGCGCTGCGGCCTGACCTGCGTCTGCTGGTCATGTCGGCGACGCTCGACGGCGCCCGCGTATCGAGGCTTCTGGCGCAGGCACCGGTGATCGAAAGCGAGGGCCGCGCTTATCCGGTCGAGGTCCGCTACGACGAACGGCCGGCCGGCCTGGCGATCGAGGACGCCATGGCCAAGGCCGTGCGCGCGGCCCTGGCCGGCGAGCAGGGCAGCGTGCTCGCCTTCCTGCCCGGACAGCGCGAGATCGAGCGCACCGCCGAGCGGCTTCAGGGCAATGTCGCCGCCGACACCGACATCGTTCCGCTCTACGGCCAGCTCGACAACCGGGCGCAGGATCAGGCGATCAGACCGGCGCCGGCCGGCCGCCGCAAGGTGGTGCTGGCGACCTCGATCGCCGAGACCTCGATCACCATCGACGGCGTGCGTGTCGTCATCGATTCCGGCCTGTCGCGCCTGCCGCGCTACGAGCCGGCGAGCGGCCTGACCAGGCTTGAGACGGTGCGCGTCAGCAAGGCTTCGGCCGATCAGCGCGCCGGCCGCGCCGGCCGCACTCAAGCCGGCGTGGCGGTTCGCCTGTGGCGGGCCGAGCAGACCGCGTCGCTCCCCGCCTTCTCGCCGCCGGAAATCCTCGAGGCCGATCTGTCCGGACTGCTGCTTGACTGCGCCGCCTTCGGCGTCGCCGATCCGTCCAGCCTTTCCTTCCTCGATCCGCCGCCGGCCCCGGCGCTCAGCGAGGCGAGGGTGCTGCTGAAGGCGCTTCATGCCATCGACGATGCCGGCCGGCTGACGAAGGCGGGTGCCGCCATGCGAAAGCTGGCATTGCCGGTGCGGTTGGCGCATATGGTGGCCGAAGCGGTGAGAGGTGGTCATGCGCAGGAAGCGGCGACACTTGCCGTATTGCTGACCGAGCGCGGATTGGGCGGCGACAGCGCCGATCTCGAACGCCGCCTGATCCGCTTTCGCGGCGAGAAATCGCCGCGCGCCAACGCCGCCAGGCAGCTCGCCGAGCGTTTGGCCAGACAGGCCGGCGGCGGGCAGGGTGGCGAGGCGGGCTCCGCCGGCTCGCTCCTGATCCATGCCTGGCCGGATCGGGTGGCGAGGGCGCGCGGCGAGCGCGGCCGCTTCGTGCTCGCCAACGGCTCGGGCGCCATGGTCGAAGCCGCCGATCCGCTCGCCAATGAGACCTGGCTGGTGGTCGCCGACCTGCAGGGCAAGGCGCAGAATGCCCGCATCACCGCCGCCGCGCCGGTCGTCGAAGCCGATATCCGCGCCGCTCTTGCCGATCGCATCGAGACGAAGCGCGAGACGACCTTCGACCGCGAGCGCCGCGCCGTGCGTGTGCGCGAGACCGCGCGGCTCGGCGCCATCACCTTGTCCGAGCGTATGCTGCCGGCGCCGTCGGGCGCCGATGCCGATCAGGCTATCCTCGACGCTTTACGGGAGCACGGGCTGTCGCTGCTCGATTGGGGCAAGGATGCCGAGACGTTGCGGCAGCGGCTCGGCTGGCTGCATCGCGGGCTGGGAGCGCCCTGGCCCGACGTTTCGGATGAAGCGCTGGTCGAGGGCCTCGACGACTGGCTCCTGCCCTTTCTCGCCGGCGACGCCTCTTTCGCGGCCATCAAGCCGGCGACTTTTTCGTCGGCACTCATGGCTTTGGTCCCGCACGACCTGCAGCGCAAGGTCGACGCGCTGGCGCCGACCCATTTCGACGCGCCGTCGGGTAGTCACGTGCCGATCCGCTACGGCGGCGAATGGCCGGTGCTTGCGGTCCGCGTGCAGGAGCTGTTCGGCCTCGACCGTCATCCGGCGATCGCGGGCGGCACCGTGCCGCTGACGCTGGAGCTTCTCTCGCCGGCGCACCGCCCCATCCAGACGACGCGCGACCTCCCCGGCTTCTGGCGCGGTTCCTGGGCGGATGTGCGCGCCGACATGCGCGGCCGCTACCCCAAGCATGTCTGGCCGGAAAATCCGCTGTTGGCCGCCGCCACCAGCCGTGCCAAGCCGCGCGGAACGTAGGATTGCACAGAAGCTTGGTGGGGTCTCGCTGGCGAGCGGCGTACGTTGGTGATTGGCGCAAACGCCCATCACTTCGTCATCCACGGGCGGAGCAAGGAGCGAAGCGACGCGCGCAGACCCGAGGATCCATTCCGCGACGTCGACGCGTTGCCACGGTTCAGAATTCCCTCCGCTGCGCTCTACGATCGAGGTAACGGAATGGATCCTCGGGTCTGCGCTCCGCTTCGCCTCGCTCCGCCCGTGGATGACGAAGTCGCGACGGCCCCGGCCAACCACCAAGCGCTCATGATGGTGAACCGAAACACCGGCTGCCAATCGCTCAAGTCGCCTTTACAGCGCTACTAGCGCTTATCCTCCCGCGGTTATAATCGTAAGTCGATGATCAACATCCTGCGCGCGCCCGATTCCCAGCAAAGCCAGCGGCTGCGGCTCAACACGTTGATCCGCCTGCGCTGGCTGGCCATCGTCGGCCAGAGCCTGACCGTGCTGGTTGTCGCCTATGGCTTGAAATTCCCGCTGCCGGTGTCGATGTGCTTCGCGCTGATCGCCTGCTCGGCCTGGATGAATCTGTGGCTGACCTTCCGCTATCCGGCGGCGCACCGCCTGACCCCGCTTTCGGCCTTCGCGATTCTCACCTTCGACGGCATCCAGCTCACCGGCCTTCTCTACATGACCGGCGGCCTGACCAACCCGTTTTGCGTGCTGCTTTCGGTCCCGGTCGTCATCTCGGCCGCTTCGCTGCCGCTGCCCATGACCGCGGTGCTGGGCGCGCTGGTCATGATAGCCGCCACGTTGCTGGTGTTCTTCCACCTGCCACTGCCCTGGTATGAGGACGCGCCGCTGCCGATGCCGTTCATCTATGTCGCCGGCATGTGGATGGCGGTGTTCGCCTCGATCGCCTTCACCGCCATCTATGCCTTCCGCGTCGCGGCGGAGGCGCGCCTCCTCGCCAACGCCCTGGCCGCCACCGAACTGGTGCTGCAGCGCGAGCAGCATCTGTCGGCGCTGGACGGGCTGGCGGCGGCGGCCGCGCATGAGCTCGGCACGCCCTTGGCGACCATCACCGTCGTCGCCAAGGAGATGGAGAAGGCGCTCGGCAAGGACCCGAAGTACGGCGAGGACGTGAAGCTCCTGCGCTCGCAAAGCGAGCGTTGCCGCGAGATCCTGAAGCGGCTGACCAGCCTTTCGTCGGAAGGCGAAGCGCATATGTCGCGCATGCCGCTCACCTCGCTGGTCGAGGAGGTGACGGCGCCGCATCGCGATTTCGGCATCTCGATCCGGCTGCGGCCCGGCGAGTGTATCGGCCCCGAGCCCGTCGGCCAGCGCAGCCCCGGCGTCATCTACGGGCTCGGCAACCTGGTCGAGAATGCCGTCGATTTCGCCCGCAAGTCGGTCACTGTCAGCTGGAGTTGGGACAATGACAAGGTCATCTTCTCGATCACTGATGACGGGCCGGGCTTTCCGGCCGAGATCATCGACCGCATCGGCGAGCCCTATATGTCGACGCGCCAGGGCACGGAGGCCGGCGGCGGCCTGGGGCTAGGGCTGTTCATCGCCAAGACCTTGCTGGAACGATCGGGCGCCACCATCGATTTCCGCAATTCGAGCGGGCTTGGCGAAGGCGCGGTGGTGCAGATCGCATGGCCGCGCGGCGTCTTCCTCAACCAGGACCAGGCGTCGGCCACCATGTTCGACAATGCCTAAAGCAATTCCAGGAAAAGTGCGCAGCGGTTGGGCTCGGCGACTTCGCCGTAGTTTTCCGTCCGGAATTGCGAAACGGTGAAAAGCCCTGCAATTACTGCATGGCAGCTCTGTTGCCGGCTGTAAAAATTGGACATTGCCCTTGCGGGACTGTATCTGCGTAAAAGTAAGGCATGCCGCCCAAAACCGTGCAGCTTTTTTGGCAAACGGCGTGCCTGGAAACAAGGACTTAAGGCGCATTCGCTAGAATTCGTTTCGGGGCGAGGTGGTTCAAGTCAGTAGGATGCCGATAAGATGAGCGGAGACGAAACGACTGTTGCAATGGTGGAGGGCGAGGACACCTCGCTGCTCATCGTCGAGGACGACAAGCCGTTCCTCACTCGGCTCGCCCGGGCTATGGAGACCCGGGGCTTCGTGGTCGAGACGGCGGAGAGCGTGGAGGAGGCGGTCGCCAAGGCGCGCGCCCATCCGCCCGCCTATGCGGTGGTCGACATGCGGCTCGGCGACGGCAATGGCCTCGATGTCGTTGCCGCCATTCGCGAGAGACGCGACGACGCCCGCGCCATCATCCTGACCGGCTACGGCAACATCGCCACCGCGGTGACAGCGGTGAAGCTCGGCGCCATCGACTACCTCTCCAAGCCCGCCGATGCCGACGACGTCTTCGCCGCGCTTACCCGGACCTCAGGCGAGCGTGCGGCGCCGCCGGAAAACCCGATGTCGGCCGACCGCGTGCGCTGGGAGCACATCCAGCGCGTCTACGAAATGTGCGACCGCAACGTGTCCGAGACGGCGCGCCGGCTGAACATGCATCGGCGCACCCTGCAGCGGATCCTCGCGAAGCGGGCGCCGCGCTAGGCAAGCGTCATCATCCACGGGCGGAGCGGGAGCGAGGCGGACGCGGAGACCCGAGGATCCATGCCGTGACCTTGGCCGGAGGATGCAGCGGAGCAGAATTCTGCGCCGTCGGCACCGCTCCGATGCAACGGAATGGATCCTCGGGTCTGCGCTGCGTCGCTTCGCTCCTTGCTTCGCCCGTGGATGACGAAGAGACCGACGTTTCGGCCAATTTTCGAAGCATCGGCTGCGGTGTCGCCCGTAAGCCTTGCATCTCCACTGACGTTGCGCATCATTGGACCACAGATTCCCAGCCAACAGGCTAGGTTAGCGAGGCACCATGCAAGACGAACGGCCGAAATCGATCCTGCGTGAATTCCTCGACGGCGAGGCCACTGGCGGCATCATCCTGATGGTGGCTGCAGCCCTTGCGCTGATCGTCGCCAACTCGCCTTTGGCCACAACCTATTTCACCGTCCTGCACGCCTATCTCGGACCGCTCAGCGTCTCGCATTGGATCAATGACGGGCTGATGGCGGTGTTCTTCCTGCTGGTCGGGCTGGAGATCAAGCGCGAGATGCTGGACGGTCAGCTCTCGACCTGGCCGCGCCGGGTGCTGCCCGGCATCGCCGCCGCCGGCGGCATGCTGGTTCCGGCGCTGGTCTACGTCGCCGTCAATCGCGACAACGCGGCCGCGCTTTCCGGCTGGGCGATCCCGACCGCCACCGACATCGCCTTCGCGCTCGGCGTGCTTTCGCTGCTCGGCAGCCGCGTGCCGGCCTCGCTGAAAGTCTTCCTCACCGCTCTCGCCATCATCGACGACCTCGGCGCCGTCATCATCATCGCGCTGTTCTACACCAGCGGCCTGTCGCTCGCCTATCTGGCCGCCGCCTTTGTCGTCATCGCCTTGCTGGTCGTGCTCAACCGCATGCGGGCCATGAAGCTCTGGCCGTATCTGGTGCTCGGCGCGCTGCTGTGGGTGCTGGTGCTGAAGTCGGGCGTGCACGCCACGCTCGCCGGTGTGGCGCTGGCGCTCACCATCCCGCTCGAACGCTCTCCCGGCATCAGCCACGATCTCGAACAGTCACCGCTCCACCGGCTGGAGCACGGCCTGCACAAGCTCGTGCCCTTCCTCGTCATCCCGATCTTCGGCTTCGCCAATGCCGGCGTCTCGCTCGGCGGCCTGAGCTTTGCGGCCCTTGTCGAGCCGCTGACGCTCGGCGTCGCCGCCGGCCTGGTTCTCGGCAAGCTGGTCGGCGTCTTCGGCTCCTCGGCGCTCGCGATCCGCTTCGGCCTCGCCGACCTGCCGGTCAATGCCGGCTGGCTGCATATGCTGGGCATTTCGCTGCTTTGCGGCATCGGCTTCACCATGAGCCTGTTCATCGGCCTGCTCGCCTTCGCCAGCGACCCGGCGCTGCAGGACGCGGTGAAGGTCGGCATCCTCGCCGGCTCGCTGATTGCCGCCCTCTTGGGCGCCGCCATCCTGCTCATGGCACCGGCGGCGAGTGGGGTGGACGAGGACGTGGACTAATGCATGTCGTTGTCGCAAAACCGAGGTCACTTTTGCGCGACATGCATTAGGTCAGGCCGCGACGCGATTTCCTCGCCCTCGCGCAAGCGGGGAGAGGTGGCCCGGCGCAGCCGGGACGGAGCGGGGGGGCCCGTCGCGACGCCAGAACCGGTGGAAGATCAGCAACGGGAAGCCTTCGGGAGATCGAGACAACCTCCGAGCGCCGCCAACCCCTCTCCGTCCCGGCTGCGCCGGGTCACCTCTCCCTACTCCCGCCACTCCCGTGCGGCGAGGAACAGGCGCTACTCGCTCTCGCCATCCAGCGCCGGCACCGCGACGCCGGCAAGCTCGGCCGCCAAGAGCCGCGCGGCGCCCGCGCGGGCCATCCGCAGCATCAGCGCCTTGCGCGTCGCAGCCGCCATGCGGTGCTCGGGCGCATCGCGCAGGATCTCCGCGCCGTAGCCGTCGGAAAGGATGAAGCCGCATTCCTCGGGAAAGATGTCCTGGGGAACGCCGGGATGGGTGGCGAAGAAGAAGCGGTCGGAATGCAGCCGGTAGTCGGGCCATTTGCGGTCGACGCGGAAATCCTCGATCGAGGATTTGATCTCGATGATCCAGACGTCGCCTTGCCTGGTCAGCGCGACGAGATCGGCGCGGCGGCCTGTCGCCAAGGAAAGCTCCGGCAGCACATGCGCGCCCATTTCGGTCAGCAGCCGCTGCACGCCGCGCCGCACCAGCATGGCGCGCTCCGACTGGCGGCCGTCGATCAAAGGGTTGAGGGGAATCGGGGATACGATGGGCATGGATGGCACCATGCCAGATTTTGTTCACGGTTTGAACCCGTTTTCTATGGGCTATTATGTACTTTACAAACACGGGCGGTGTGATACACTGATTTCACGCTAGGAAATCAGTGTATGAGCGTCCTTTCCGAATCGCACTTTCACAACGAAGAAGCTGCTTTCGAGCGGCTGGAAGCGATTGTGTGGCCGGAAGGTCCAGTTTGCCCGAAGTGCGGTAACTGCGATCAGCAACGGATTACGCGCGTCACCGGCGAGACGGCGCGGATCGGCCTCCGCCGCTGCTTAGAGTGCAAAAAGCAGTTCACTGTGAAGGTAGGAACGGTGTTTGAGTCCAGCCATGTACCGCTGCACAAGTGGTGGCAGGCGGCGCACCTTCTGGTGTCTAGCAAGAAGGGTATCAGCGCTCACCAACTGCATCGGACGTTGCAGGTCACTTACAAGACCGCGTGGTTCATGTTCCATCGGTTACGCGAGGCCATGCGCGATGGCGTCCTTTCCCCAATGGGCGGCGAAGGCAAACAGGTCGAAGTTGACGAAACCTACATTGGCCGCCTGAAAGGCACTCCGGTGAAGCGCGACGGCGGCGCTCACAAGAATTCTGTCGTTACGCTGGTCGAGCGCGGCGGCCGCGCCCGTTCCTTCCATGTCGATACCGCTCGCATCGGCACCGTTATGCCGATCGTTCGCGACAATATCGCCAAGGAAAGCGCGTTGATGACGGATGAGGCTCAAATGTATCGCCGCGTGGGCCAGGAATTTGCCTCTCACGATTTCGTCACACATTCCAAGGATGAATACGTTCGCGGCAGCGTTACGAACACGGTCGAAGGCTATTACAGCATCTTCAAGCGCGGCATGAAGGGCGTTTACCAGCATTGCGGCGAGCAGCACTTGCACCGCTATCTGGCAGAGTTCGATTTCCGCTACAGCAATCGCATCGCGCTTGGCGTCGATGACAACAACAGGACGGTAAAGGCTATGGCTGGCATCGTTGGAAAGCGGCTGAAGTACCGGGACTCGTCGGTAGGCGTCCCGTGACCATACACACCCATACCCCTGATCTCCTTGTCGGCGGAATCTTTACCGTTCCAGAGACGGCAGGCTTGGTGGACGCCCCTCAGGCGGACGTGCGGATTTGGGTGAACGGCAAGAAGGGACGCCAGCAGCCCGTCATCGAAAATCAGCTTGGATTGGTGAACGGCAAGGTAGCTGTCAGCTTTACCAATCTGATGGAACTTCGTTTTGTCGCGCGGTTTTCCAACGCTGGTGTTCGCCTAAACGAAATTCGCTCCATCATGCAGGAAGCGCGGGATACGCTCGAACATCCGCATCCGTTTGGGGCCAGGATTGTGTTCCAGACTGATGGCAGGAGGATAGTTGCGACCATCACTAGAAAGCGCGGCGTCGAGCTTATCTATGAGGATCTGAAAACCAAGAATTTCGAGCTGCCAGCGATCATTGCGCCCTGCTTGAAAGAGGACGTGATGTTCGATCCGCTCGGCAACATGATCGCTTGGTATCCTCGCAAGCATATTGCACCGAACGTCATCGTTCACCCGCGCTTTTCTTTCGGAAAACCAGTCCTACAGGATAGCCGCATTCCGACCGAAACCCTGGCGGTTGCGGTCAAGGCGGAAGGCAGTGTCCGCGCGGTCGCTGATCAGTTCGAGATACCTGAAAAGCAAGTCAGGGAAGCTGTACGCTTCCAAGCTGACTTGCGGCAGGCGGCTTGAAGGTCGCCTTTGATGAAAATATGCCAGCCGCAATGGTGCGGGTCTTCCGGTCATTCCACAAAGAACGCAGCCTAACAGGCTGCGGAAAAACCCTTTTGTCTAAGGTCATTCCGTGATTCGATTCCGCCAGCGAGATCGGAGGATGAGA
>NZ_VFTW01000007.1:207500-269413 GCF_006440815.1 Mesorhizobium sp. B2-8-3 | reverse complement strand
GGCGCGCGGGGATCAGGCACCGCGCCAAAGTAGCTCTCAAGGCAGGAAATGGCAGTCGCTCCTTCATTGGACTGCCTTCCCAAAGAATCTCTTCTCAGCCTAAACTCAACCCCAAAAAACGCCATATGCGATTCCCCTGCCCCTCGGGGAGAGGTCGGATTGCCCGAATTGCCCTTCGCAATTCGGGGCAATCCGGGTGAGGGGGAGCGACGTCGAGGCTAAGCTGCCGTCCCGCCCCTGTTCCACCCACGCCCGCGGTCGCCGAACATCACATAGCCGGCGTCGGTGACGGCGACCGTATCCTCCAGCTTGATGAAGCCGCGCGACGGATGGAGCATGGTGGTCTCGACCGACAGCACCATGTTCCTTTCCAGTGGCTTCGCCGCATAGGTGCCTTCATAAGCGACCGGATGGTTGGTCATCAGGAACGGCGCCTCATGCGTGATCAGTCCCATGCCGTGGGCGAAGAAATCCGTGTAGGCCGCGACCTTGGAGGCCTTCAGCACGCTCTCCGCATGCGCGATCATGTCGCCGCCCAGTATACCTGCCTTGACCTTGGAAAAGGCAGCCTGCTGCACCGCTTCGACTTCGGCCAGAAGATCCTCCAGCTCGGCATCCGGCTCGCCGAGCACGCCCATGCGGCACAGGTCGCCGATATAGCCGTGATAGTTGCCGCCGGAATCGATCGACATCACCTCGCTTTTCTTCCAAGCCTGGCTCGAGGCGGCGCGGTTGTGGCTGGAGCCCAGCGTCAGCAGGCAATATTCGAAATGCGCGCCACGATTGGTCTCCTCGCGCCTGAGCCGCTCGATGATGTCGGTCTTGCTCGTGCCTTCCCGCGCCCAGGCAATCGTCGCCAGCATGGAATCGGTGATCAGCTCGGAGGCGATGCGCAGTTGCTCCAGCTCCGCCTCGGTCTTGATGGCGCGCATCCGTTCCAGCATGTCGGTCGCATCGATCAGCTTGGCATCCGGCAACGCCTTGCGGATCAGCATATAGGCATCGGAGGGCAGGAAACCCGGTTCGATGCCGATGCGGGCCGCCGACTTGCCGATCTGGCGCAGATGCTCCACCGCCAGATTGGCGGCATCGAGCGTGCCCCAGCAGGCCGCGTGTAAGGTCGGCGTCCAGAACGGATGGTTCTGGTGCTCGCCGCCTTCCATCTTGTTGCCGATATAGGCCGCATGTTCCGGCCCGCCCTTCTCGTAAAGGACGATCGGCAAATAGCGGCTGTGGCCGATCGCATCCATGGCCGCGAAGAAGATGAACTTGTAGCCGCCGAGCAGATATTGGGTGTTGTGCTTGGAGGTGGTGAAGAGCACGTCGATGCCGGCGTCGTCCATCAGCCGGTCCACCCGCGCCTGGTCGAACGGAACGCTGCTGACCTCGGTTTTGCCCGGAGCGATGTTCATCTGCCTCTCCCTGTTTTTCATCGGCCGCAGGAAGCGCCGAACGTCATGATTTATGGCTGTCGGCCAAATCTGCATCATTTTGACCACTCTGGTCCAGCCAGAATTGATCACTTTCGCGCTAAAGGCGGTTTCTGCCCGAATCCTGATCCTGCTCTCTATAATATGGTCCTACCAGATAGGGCATGAGAGCCTCTTTCGGCTGGCTGGTCCAGCGGACGGAAATTTCAAAGCCAAGCCATGATGCGCCAAATCCGTCTCTGGCGAAACCTTTGCCAAGGGCCATAATCACCGGATTGCCGCGCCTGCCACGGCGCGAAGAGGGGAGTTTGAGCGATGTCCGAATTGACGATTTCACGCCGCGGCCTGCTGGCCGGCTCGGCGCTGCTTCTGGCCTCGACCGCATTGCCGACGATCGGCTTCGCGCAGACGCCAAAGAAGGGCGGCCGGCTGATCCTCGCCGCCGATTCCGAGCCGCGCAACCTCAACCCCGCGATCGTCGCCTCCAACGGTGTCTTCTTCATCTCGAGCAAGATCGTCGAGACGCTGGCCGAAGCCTCCTTCGACGGCAAGGATGGGCTCGAACCGCGTCTGGCGCTTTCCTGGGAAGGTGCGGCCGACGGCCTGTCGGTGACCTTCAAGTTGCGCGATGGCGTCAAATGGCATGACGGCAAGCCGTTCACCTCCGCCGACGTCGCCTTCTCGGCGCTGCAGATCTGGAAGCCGCTGCAAAATCTCGGCCGTACAGTGTTCAAGGACCTGGAGGCCGTGGACACGCCGGACGAGCTGACGGCGGTCTTCAAATTCGCCAAGCCGACGCCGTTCCAACTGATCCGCAACGCACTGCCGGCGCTGTCGAGCGTCGTGCCGAAGCACCTTTATGAAGTGGGCAAGATCGAGGACAATCCGGCCAACAACGCGCCGGTCGGCACCGGCCCGTTCAAGTTCGCCGAATACAAGGCCGGGCAATATTACCGTCTGGCCAGGAACGACGCCTATTGGGGCAAGGACGAACCCTATCTCGACGAGATCGTCTACCAGGTGCTCCCCGATCGCACCTCGGCCGCCGCTGCGCTCGAGGCAGAAGAGATCCAGCTTGCCGCCTTCTCTGCCGTGCCGCTCGCCGACCTCGACCGCATTTCCAAGGTGCCGGGTCTCAAGGTCATCACCAAGGGCTATGAGGGGCTGACCTACCAGCTCGTCATCGAGATCAACCACCGCCGCAAGGAACTGGCAGACCTGAAAGTGCGGCAGGCGATCGCGCATGCCATCGACAAGGATTTCGTCGTCAAGACGATCTTCCTCGGCTACGCCGCGACCGCCACCGGCCCGGTGCCGAAAAACGATCCGCAATTCTACATCGCCGACGTGCAGACCTATGCTTTCGACGTCGCCAAGGCCAATGCGCTGCTGGACGAGGCCGGCTACAGGCGCGCCGACGACGGCAAGCGCTTTGCGCTGAAGCTGCTGCCGGCGCCCTACTTCAACGAGACGAAGCAGTTCGGCGACTATCTGCGCCAGGCGCTCGCGGCAATCGGCATCGACGCCGAGATCGTCAACAACGACTCGGCGGCCCATATCAAGGCGGTCTACACCGACCATGCCTTCGACCTCGCCGTCGGCCCGCCGGTGTTCCGCGGCGACCCGGCGATTTCCACCACCATCCTGGTGCAGAGCGGCATTCCGGACGGCGTGCCCTTCTCCAACCAGGGCGGCTACAAGAATGCCGACCTCGACGCGCTGATCGCCAAGGCTTCGGAGACGCTCGATACGTCAGCCCGCACCGAGCTCTACAAGGAGTTCCAGAAGAAGGTGGCGGCCGATTTGCCGCTGATCAACGTCGCCGAATGGAGCTTCATCTCCGTCGCGCGCGATACGGTCGGCAACATCGCCAACAACCCGCGCTGGGCGGTTTCGAACTGGGCGGACACTTATTTGGAATCGTGACACATTCGCGCGGATGAGAATTCGCGAGAGAATGGGAACTTGGGCAAAGACCGAGTTCCCGCCAACCCCCCTCTGTCCTGCCGGACATCTCCCCCGCAAGGGGGGAGATCAGCAGCTTGTCCGTCCCGCCAGTTCTGCAAAGTTGGAGATTGGCGAAGCCGTCGATGACAGCCAATCTCCCCCCTTGCGGGGGAGATGTCCGGCAGGACAGAGGGGGGTGCCTGGGCTCGGCATTTCTTATAGCGAGCCTTTCTCCAAACCCTCGAGGCGCGCATGACGCGCGCCCTCACGCTTTTCCGCCGCCGTCTCGTCGGCAGCGTCTTCGTGCTGCTGATCGTCGTCATCGGCAGCTTCCTGCTGCTCGAAGCCGCCCCCGGCGACGCGGTCGACGCCTATATCGTCTCGACCGGTGGCGATGCCGGTATGATCGAATTGCTGCGCCACCGCTGGGGCCTGGACCAGTCGGAACTGACGCGGCTAGCCAACTACCTCTGGGCGCTGCTGCATCTCGACCTTGGCCAGTCCGTCACCTTCTCGCGGCCGATCCGCGATGTCATCCTCGAACGCCTGCCGACCACGCTGGTCCTGATGGGCAGCGCCACCGCGCTTTCCTTCGGCCTGGGCTCGGCGCTTGGCATCTATGCCGGCGCCCGGCCCGGCAGCTTTCGCGACCGCTTCCTGTCGATCGGCTCGCTGGCGCTCTATGCCGTGCCCGGCTTCTGGCTCGGCCTTGTGCTCATCGTCGTCTTCGCCGTCGACCTGCGCTGGCTGCCGATCGGCGGCATCGAGACCATCGCCTCCGGCAAGACCGGGTTGGCGCGGGCCGCCGACATCGCCACCCATCTCGTGCTGCCGGTCTCGGCCCTCGGTTTCATCTATCTTGCGCTTTATCTGCGCATGATGCGCGCCGGCATGGCCGAGGCCTGGCGGCAGGATTTCGTGCTTGCCGCTCGTGCGCGAGGCTTGCCGCGCCACCGCATCGTGCTTGCCCACGTCGCCCGCAACGCGCTGCTGCCGCTCATCACCATGCTCGGCCTGCAATCGGCACAGATGCTCGGCGGCAGCGTCGTCATCGAAAGCGTCTTTGCCGTGCCGGGCCTCGGCCGCCTGGCGCAGGAAGCCGTCGCCGGGCGCGACACGCCGCTGCTGCTCGGCATCATCCTGGTCAGCGCCGTCCTCGTCATCGTCATCAATCTCCTGGTCGACCTCGCCTACGCTTTCCTCGATCCGCGCGTCGGCGCCGGCGAGGCCAGCGCATGAACCGCCTGCGTCGTTTCTTGCGCACGCCGGAAGCATTCGCCGGCGCAATCATCCTGGCCCTGCTCATCGTGATGGCGTTGGCGGCGCCGCTGCTGTTTCCCGGCGACCCGCAGGCGATCGCCGGGCCGGCACTGCTGCCGCCGTTCCAGGACTGGTCGCTGCCGCTCGGCACCGACCGGCTCGGTCGCGACGTGCTGGCCGAGCTGTTCCATGGCGCCCGCACCTCGCTGGCGGTCGGCCTGGCGGCGGCCGCCGCGGCGCTCCTGATCGGCGCGGTGATCGGCACTTTGGCCGGCTTTGCCGGAGGGCTCGTCGACGAAATGCTGATGCGCGTCACCGACGCCTTCCAGACAGTGCCGAGCTTCCTGCTGGCGCTCGCCTTCGTCAGCATTGTCGGCCCCTCGCTCGGCGTCGTCGTCGCGGCGATCGCGCTCGGCGCCT
This sequence comes from Mesorhizobium sp. B2-8-3, assembly GCF_006440815.1. Taxonomy (NCBI): domain Bacteria; kingdom Pseudomonadati; phylum Pseudomonadota; class Alphaproteobacteria; order Hyphomicrobiales; family Phyllobacteriaceae; genus Mesorhizobium; species Mesorhizobium sp. B2-8-3. The sequence continues at coordinate 264,356 of NZ_VFTW01000007.1, read as the reverse complement.
GGACCGGACCGGCGCGGGTGGCACGCGCGGAAGTCCTGTCGATCCGCGAGCGCGACTATGTCGCCGGCGCCCGCGTCATCGGCATGCATCCGCTCGAAATCGCCTTTCGCGAGGTGCTGCCCAATGCCCTGCCGCCGGTGCTGGCGCTGTCCTCGGTGATCGTCGCGGCGGCGATCCTCACCGAAGCGGCGCTCTCCTTCCTCGGCCTCGGCGACCCCAACCGCGTCACCTGGGGCGGCATGATCGCCGAGGGACGTACGGTGCTGAGAACCGCGCCCTTCCTGTCGGTCGTTCCCGGTATCGCGCTGGTGCTGACCGTGCTCGGCGTCTATCTCGCCGGCGAAGGCGTGGTGGAAAGCACCGCCGTGCGCAGGAGCCTGTCGTGACGGCGCTGCTTTCCATCCGCGATCTGACGATATGCTACGGCCCCGATGGTGTGCCGGCGCTGAAGGGCGTGAGTCTGGATGTAGAAGCCGGCGAGCGCCTGGCGATCATCGGCGAAAGCGGGTCCGGCAAGAGCACGCTCGCGCTGGCGATTGCGGGATTGCTGCCGAGGTCGGCCAAGATCGAAGGTTCGATTGAGTGGCAGAAACCTCGATCGTCCCGTTCCTTCGCGCCCCCCTCTGTCCTGCCGGACATCTCCCCCACAAGGGGGGAGATCAGCAGTTCCGTCGCCGGCTCTCCTTTTGCAACGCCGGCCATTGGCGAAAGCAGACGCGACAGTTCAATCTCCCCCCTTGTGGGGGAGATGTCCGGCAGGACAGAGGGGGGCGCGACAGAACGCGACCTATCCACGATTGGCGAAAACCAGGCACCCCGCCTCGGCCGCGACATCGGTTTTATCTTCCAGGACCCTTCCTCCAGCCTCGACCCGGTCATGACAGTCGGCAGACAAATCGCCGAAGTCGCCCACACCCACCTTAACCTGAACCGGTCGCAGGCCCTCGCAAGGGCCAAAACCCTCCTCGAACGCGTCCGCCTGCCCGACCCTGGCGCCACCCTCCACGCCTACCCGCACCAGCTCTCCGGCGGCCAGAAGCAGCGCGTGGCGATTGCCGCCGCCATCGCTGCCGGACCAAAGCTCTTGATCGCCGACGAAGCCACCAGCGCGCTCGATACCATCGTCCAGGCCGAGATTGTCGCCCTGATCCGCAGGCTGGTGGCCGAGGACGGCGTGACGCTGCTTTTCATCAGCCACGACATCGCGCTCGCCGCCTCGCTTGCCGATCGTATCGCGGTACTGCGCCACGGCGAACCGATCGAGCTCGGCGAGACAGACCAGATCATCAACGCGCCGCGCCATGCCTATACGCGGTCCCTGCTCGATGCCCATCTTGGCCTCGACGCCAAGCCTTTGCTTGGCCGGCAAGGCGCCTCGGCATGACCGTGCTTGCCGTCTCCAGTCTCGCCAAGCGCTACCATCGTGGCGGCAGGCCTTTCGCGGCGGTCGACGACGTGTCCTTCGAGATCGAGGCGGCCGAAACGCTGGCGCTGGCAGGTCCCTCCGGCAGCGGCAAATCCACCATCGCGCGGCTGGTGCTGCGTCTGATCGAGCCCGATGCCGGCCGCATCGACTTCGAAGGCCCGGATTTCCTCGCGCTGTCGGGCGCCGCGCTGCGCGCGCGCCGCGCCCGCCTGCAAATGGTGTTCCAGGATCCGCTCGCCGCCTTCAATCCGCGCGCCATGGTGGCGCGCGTGCTGGACGATCCCCTGCGCGTTCACACCGTCGCCTCGCGCGCGGAACGCCCGCGCCGGATCGCGGCGCTGCTCGAGCGCGTCGGCCTCGATTCAGGCCTTGCCCGACGCGCCATCCACGAGATTTCCGGCGGCCAGCGCCAGCGCGTGGCGATCGCCCGCGCCATCGCCACGCGACCGTCGCTGATCGTCCTCGATGAGGCGGTGTCGGCGCTCGACGTATCGGTGCGCGGGCAGATCCTGGAATTGCTGCTCGACCTGCAACGGCAGGAACGGATCGCCTATCTGTTCATTTCCCATGACCTCGGCGTCATCCGTGCCGTGGCGCACCGCGTCATCATCCTCGATGCCGGCAGGGTCGCCGAGAGCGGCGATGCCCGCGCCGTCATCGCCAACCCGCAATCGGCGATCGGCAAGGCGCTGGTGGCGGCGACGCCGAAGCTTGTAAGAACCAATCAGGACTCACCATGACCGATCCCGAATCCGCCAGAGCCGAAAAGTTGTCGGGCGAGCTCGACTCCGCCTTCCGCAACCGCGCCGACCTCTACCGCCTCTTCCTCGAAGAGTTGACCGCCGAGCTCGGCGCCGAGAAGGCCGAGGCGGTGATGATCCGCAGCATCGAGAAGCGCGGCCGGGAGGTCGCGGCGGCGGCCTTCGCCGGCTTCGGCCCCAATGACGCGCCGGCGATCGGCGAAGCGTTTCTCGCCGTCAGCCCGGATGGCGGGCGCATGTATCCCACCGATGTCGAGCGAGGGCAGGACCACATTGCCTTCAAGGTGAAGCGCTGCCCGCTGAAGGATGCCTGGGTCGAGGCCGGCGTCGGCGAGGAGAAACTCGCCACGCTCTGCCGCATCGCCGGCGCCTTCGACCGCGGCCTGTTCGAAGCGACCGGCGTGCGCTTCGCCAATGTCACCTGGACACCGGGCCACGGCTCCGGCTGCTGCCACATCGCGCTGACCAATCGAGACGCTTAGCCACGAAATTAAAGCATGTCTCCCGAAAGGGGGAACCGGTTTCGGGACAAAGACATGCGTAAAATCAAAGCCCTAAAGCGCACGGAGCGGATCTGAAAGATCGCGACGCGCTTTAGCTCTCGGCAAAGACGTGCAGCTCGCCGCCTGCCTCGTCGATCGCGGCGCGCAGTGCCGCTGCCGGCTCGCTGTCGGTGACGACGTCGGAAATCTCGCTCAGCGCGCAGACGCGTTCGAGTCCGCTGCGGCCGAACTTGTCGTTGGTGACGACCAGCATCGTCGACAGCGATCGTCCCATCATCGCGCGCTTCACCGCCGCGGCGCCCGAAATCATGTCGCTCGGGCCTTCGGCATTCAGCGCCGAGGCGCCGATGATGGCGACGTCGGCATTGTAGCGCCGCACGAATTCGACCGTATCCTCGCCGAGCACGGCGGCCTCGCGGCTGTCATAGGTGCCCGGGCAAAGGATGACGCGGAAACTGGGGTTGGCGCCGGCCACCGAGGCGGCGCCGACGGAGTTGGTGATGATCGTCAGATCCCGGCCGAGCTGCGACAGGCTGCGCGCGACCTCGTAGGTGGTCGATCCGCCATCGATCATCACGATGCGGCCTCGCTCGATCAGTCCGGCGGCGCCGCGTCCGACGCGAGCCCGCTCCTCGACCATGGTAAGGCCGCGTTCGGCGATCACCGGTTCCGACGTCACCAGCGAAATGGTGGCGCCGCCATAGGTGCGGTTGATGAGCCCCGCCTCGCCGAGCTCGATCAGGTCGCGGCGGATGGTTTCGCCGGCGACGCCGATCCGGCGCGCAAGCTTCGAGATGCGGATCGAGGCCGAGCGCCGCACCTCCGACAGGATCAGCTCATGGCGCTCCTTCTTCGTCAGCCGGCCCGGCTCGATATTCATCGCTCTTCCCTCTCAAGGCCCCCGGCGCGGAGACATTAGCCATGCCGGGGACAGGAAAGCCAGCGTCAGTGTCTGAGCCGATCGCGCATGGCGTACCACAGCATGCCGAGCACATAGAGCGGACCGCGCAGCGCCGTGCCGCCCGGGAACGGCAGCGGCGTCAGCGTCGAGAACAGGTCGAGCCGCGAGGCATCGCCCGTGATCGCTTCCGCCAGAAGCTTGCCCGACAGCGTCGACAGGATGACGCCCTTGCCGGAATAGCCATGCGCGAAATAGACCTCGCCATAATGCCCGACATGCGGCCGGCGCGACGTCGTCACCGACACCAGACCGCCCCAGGCATGATCGATGCGGCAGCCCTGGAGCTGCGGAAAGGTCTTTTCCATATGCGGCCGCACGAAGCCGGCGATGTCGGCCGGCGGCGACGGCGTGTAGCGCTCGCCACCGCCGAACAGCAGGCGGCCATCGGCCGACATCCGGTAATAGTTGACGACGAAGCGCGTGTCGGACACCGCCACATTGGCCGGGATGACATTGCGTGCGCCCTCCAGTGGTTCGGTGGCGACGATGTAATTGCCGACCGGCATGATGCGGCTGTTGACGCGCGGCTCCAATCCCTTGAGCAGCGCATCGCCGGCCAGCACCACATGCCTGGCGCGGACCGAACCCTTGTCGGTGAACACCCGGATCGATGGCTCCCGCTCCAGCCGGACGGCAACCGAGTTCTCATGGATGACGACGCCGGCGGCGGACGCGGCGCGGGCAAGCCCCAGCGTGTAGTTCAGCGGATGCATATGGCAGCCGAGCCTTTCGTAGACCGCGCCCTGATAAGGCGTATCCACCATTTGACGCGCCTGCGAAGCCGACAGGATCTCGACATCGGTGAAGTTCATCACATTGGCGAGGCATTCGGCCTCTTGCTCGAAGTCGCGCATATCCGAAGCGCTGACGGCGCCGACCAGATGGCCGGTCTGGCGCAGATCGCAGTCGATGCCGTGACGTTTGATGATGTCGAGCACCAGCCCGCGCGCCTCGAAGGCGAGGTCGAACAGCGCCTTTGCCCGTTCCGGCCCAAAGCTCTTGACCAGGCCCCTGGCGCCCTTGCGCAGGCCCGGGATCATCTGGCCGCCATTGCGGCCCGAGGCGCCCCAGCCGATCTTGCCGCCTTCGAGCAGCACCACTTTGAGACCACGCTCGGCCGCATGCAGCGCCGCCGAAAGGCCGGTGCAGCCGCCGCCGACCACTACCAGATCGGCCTCGACATCGCCGGCAAGTGCGGGATGGTCGGGCGCCGGATGGGCGGTGGCGACATAATAGGACTTGCCGATATCGAGACCGGAATTGAAACCTGTCGAACGCGAAGCCATGGTCACACCTTGAGCAACAGATGGTCGCGTTCCCAGGACGTCACGACGCTCTGGAACAGGTCGAGCTCGACGCTCTTCACGCGCAGATAGGTCTGGAAGAAATCCTCGCCGAGCAGCGCCCGCACGGGCTCGCAGGCCGCGAAGCGGTCGAGCGCCTCCTCCATCGTCTTTGGCAGTGTGCTCTTGCTTTTATAGGCATTGCCGAAGGCCTCTTCCGAGCGCGCAAGCTTCTCCTCGATACCGAGATAGCCGGCGATCAGCGAGCCGGCCATGGCAAGGTAGGGATTGGCGTCCGCCCCCGGCAGCCGGTTTTCGATGCGGCGCGCGGCGCGCCCGCCCATCGGCACGCGCAGGCCGCAGGAGCGGTTGTCGTGCGACCATTCGATATTGGCGGGAGCGCTGTGGTTCGGCCGGATGCGCCGGTAGGAGTTCACGTTGGGCGCGAACAGCGGCATGATTTCGGGGATGTATTTCTGCAGGCCGCCGATGAACTGCGCGAACATCCCGGTGTCCTCGCCGTCTTCGCTGGCGAACAAGGGCTCGCCCGCTTCATCGACGATCGACATGTGCAGATGCATCGAGCTGCCGGCCTGCGCGGCGATCGGCTTGGCCATGAAGGTGGCGTGCATGCCATTCGCCTGCGCCGCCTGGCGCGCCAGGCGCTTGAACAACAGCACCTTGTCGGCAAGCGCCAGCGGATCGCCATGCAGGAGATTGATCTCGAGCTGCGCCGTGCCGGATTCGTGGATCAGCGTGTCGAGCGGCAGACCTGTGACGGCGGCATGTTCGTAGATCCGTCGCGTCACTGCTTCGAACTCCTCCATCGCCTGCATGTCGTAAGGGTGCTGCACGCTTTCCGGCCGACCGTTGCGCCCGGTCGGCGCGGTGATCGGGCGATCCGGATCAGGGTTCGGCGCCGTGAGATAGAATTCGAGCTCCGGCGCCATCACCGCGCGCCAGCCACGCCGGCGGTAAAGGTCGAGCACGGACCTCAGCACATGGCGCGGCGAGGCCATCCACGGCCGGTCGTCGATATGGAAGGTGTCGGCAAAGACATAGGCCTTTCCAGCGCTGCCGGGCGCGACGCACAGCGTGGAAGTGTCCGGCACCATGCGCATGTCGGGGTCCGAATAGGCAAAGCCCTCGTCGATGGAGCCGGAATAGCGGCCGTCGATGGCGACCAGGAAGGCGCTGCTCGGCAGGTAGAGCGCGCGATCCTCGAGCGATTTGAGGAATTTCGCGACCGGCAGTGTCTTGCCGCGCAGCACGCCGTTGACGTCGGGCACGAAGCATTCGACTTCGTTGATCGCGTGCGTCTTCAGCCAGCCTTGCGTGTCCGCGCCGGGGAATGAGGTGTTCAGATTGTCAGGCATTGGTCATGTCCGTACGAAGGAGAGATCGCTTCGGCGGGCATGTCCGTTCCGGGTGGGGCGTTTTCTAAGCTGCGTTATCCGAGAACGGACGCCCGCCTGATGACCGGCCGAAAGGCCGGGTCCAGCGCGCCCTGCACGCCTTCGGTCCAGCCGTCGCGAACGACATGCGAGCCGACCTTGGTCTCCTCCGCGCGCTGCAGGTTCTCGTGACGGCAGCAGCGCATGATCAGCGACACCCCGTACGCGCAAACGAGATACCGCAGGCAAAAATCGGATGCCTTTCGCGGTATTGATGTTTTGCTTGCATGACGGGTCTCACTAAAGGTGGAATTATGGTTTGACCGATCATCGCCGCCGGCGCAAGTCCGCTTTGCTGGACCAGATCAGCCGATGCTCTCGCCGCCATCGACGACCAGCGCCTGCCCGGTCATGAAAGACGAGCGGTCGGAGACGAGGAACAGGATCGCTTCGGCGATCTCCTCCGCGTTCGCCCAGCGCCCCATCGGGATCTTGGTGCGGACATAGTTTTCGATCGCGTCGCGGCCGCCCATCTGGGCGATGAACGGCTCATTGAACGGCGTGTCGACCCAGCCCGGGCAGAGCGCGTTGATGCGCACATTGTGCCTGGCGTAGTCGAGCGACATCTGCCGGGTCATCGCCACCACGGCGTGCTTTGAGGTGGCATAGGCGATCATCTCGCGGTCGTAGAAGACTCCGGAATTGGACGCCGTGTTGAGGATGACGCCGCCACCTTGGGCAATCATCGCCGGCATGACGGTCTTCGCCGCCAGGAATTGCGCCCGCACATTGATGCGCCATGAGGCGTCCATGCCGTCGGTGCCGACTTCCGTCAGCGTGCCGCCGACCTGGATGCCGGCATGGCTGTGCAGGATATCGATCCGGCCGTGCTTGCCGAGCGTTCCCTGGATGAGCTCTTCGACGGCCGTGTCGTTGCCGACATCGGTGGCGACAGCCTCGGCGCGGCCGCCGGCGTCGCGGATGCCGGAGGCGGTGGCTTCGCCCGCCGCCGGATCGCGGTCCGCGATCACCACGAGCGCCCCTTCCCTGGCCATGATCGTCGCCCCGGCGCGCCCGATGCCCGACCCCGCGCCCGTCACCACGGCGATACGGTCTTTCAGGATCATGGATTGCTCTTTCAAGGCGATGGCTTTCGACGGCCGAGCTGCCATTGCGCAAGCAGCACGAGCAGGACGGATGCGCAGAGCACGATCGTCGCGATGGCATTGATCTCCGGCGTCACGCCGCGCCGGATCGAGGCGAAGACATAGATCGGCAGCGTGGTCTGCGCGCCGGCGACGAAGAAGGCGATGATGAAGTCGTCGAAGGAGAAGGTGAAGGCGAGCAGGAAGCCGGCGATCACCGCCGGCATGATCTGCGGGAGCACGATCGATCGGAACGTCGTCAGCGGCGTGGCATAGAGATCGCTCGAGGCCTCGACCAGATTGCGGTCGAGGCTGCTGAGCCGCGTGCCGACGATCATCGTCACCAGCGCCATCGAGAACAATCCGTGCGCGGCGATGATCGAGCCGTAGCCGAGCGAGAGCCGCGGCGGCTGGTCGGTCGGCCACAGCGAAGCGAGGAACGGATTGAGGACGGCGAAGAGCTGCACCAGCGCCACCAGCGTCGAGATGCCGATGACGACGCCCGGAACGACGATCGCGGCGCCCAGCAGCGCGTCGAACAGCGCCCGCGTCCGCGCGCCGACGCGCTGCAGCCCGAGCGCCGCGGCCGTGCCGCAGAAGGCCGCGAGCAGCGCGCTCGTCGTGGCGATGAACAGGCTGTTCTTCAGCGCTTCGACCAGGAAGGGATTGGACAGCGCCTTGCCGTACCATTGCACCGAGAAGCCGGTGAACTCGCTGGCATGATGCCCGGCATTGAAGGAGAACAGCACGACCAGCGCGATCGGCAGATAGAGGAAGGCAAAGACGGCAAAGACGAAGGCGCGCATCAGATCAGGTCCACCCGGCGTGCGCCCGAGAGCCGGGTCGAGATGCGATTGGCGACGATCAGCACCACGACCGAGACCAGCACCAGCGTGATGGCGATAGCCGATCCGAACGGCCAGTTGCGCGATTGCAGGAAGAGATCGACCAGCGCGTTGCCGATGAAGAACACCTTGCCGCCGCCGAGCAGCGTCGGGATCAGGTACTCACCGAGCAGCAGGATCATCACCAGCGAGAAGCCGGTCATGACGCCGGGCAGAGACAGCCTCAGCGTCACACCGAGGAAGGTCGACAGCGGCGTCGCACCCAGATCGGCGGAAGCCTCCAGCAGCCAGCGGTCGAGCCGCTCCAGGCTGACATAGATCGGCAGGATCATCAGCGGCAGGTAACCGTAGACAATGCCGAGCAGAACCGCGCCCGGCGTGTTGATCAGCCGCAGGTCTTCGATGCCGACATAGGCGAGCAGGGCCGGGATGCCGCGCCCGCCGAGGATGTACATCCAGGCATAGGTGCGCATCAGAAGGCTGGTCCAGAACGGGATGACGATCAGCGCGAGCAGGATCAATCGCCAGCGATCCGGTGCCCGCAGCGCCAGATAATAGGCGACGGGATAGGCGACGAGCAGGCAGGCGAGCGCTCCGACGGGGGCCAGCATCATCGTGTTCCAGAACGCGGTCGCCCGCGCCGGCAGGTTGGCGTATTGAGCGAAAGTCAGCGCTGCCTGGTAGCCGCCTTCGGGCGCTCGCTCGCCGACGCTGAAGATAGCGATGGCAACGAAGGGCAGCACCAGGAAGACGACCAGCCACAGCGCCGCCGGAGCAAGCAGCAGCGCCGTGATGAGGTTTTTGCGAAAGAGACTGCCGCGCATCGATAAAGCCGGTTGGGAGCCGGCGGACATCCGTCCGCCGGTCGCATTGTCTGGTTCGGGTTTGTGGCCGTTCCCGCTCAAGCCGACTTGAAGCGCGCCATCAGCTCGGCGCGGCCCGGATCGGTGAGCGTCGCGGCGGCGCCGAACTCCAGTGGCTTCAACAGGTCGGCGGCCGGATAGAGGATCGGATTGTCCAGCACTTCCTTCGGCAGCAGCGCGTTGACGCGCGCGTCGGTCGAGGGCGCGCCATTGGCCAGATGCTCCTTCACCGCGACCTTCGGGTTCATCAGGTAGTTGAGCAGCGCGTAGCCAGCCGGCTTGTTCGGCGCATCCTTCGGAATCGCGTAGAAATCGGTCCAGATCTCGCCGCCTTCCTTGCCGAGCACATAGGCGATTTCGGGGATGTCGCGATGGAGCTGCGCCCCGTCATTGGTCCAGCACATCGTCATCCAGGCATCGCCGGCGCGCATTCCCGGCTGATAGTCGCTCGACACCGCGAACAGATGCGGCTTGACCTTGAGCAGCAGTTCCTCCGCCTTGGCGAGCTCGTCCTGCTTCAGCGAATTGAAGGAATAGCCGTAATATTTCAGCGCATTGCCGATCGTGGTCAGCTGATAGTCGTGCACCATCGTGCGGCCGTCGCCTTCGGCCATCGCCGTGTCCCAGAATTCCTTCCAGCTCGACATCGGCTTGGTGAGCTTCTTGGTGTTCACGGCAAAACCGGTCGTGCCCCAGTTCTTCGGCACAGCGTAGGTCGTCCCGTCGATCGTGCCCTCGGCGGTGAAGCGTGCATCTTCCGACTTGCCATCGAAATTGCCGAGCTTGGCCATGTCGAGGGCTTCGATGATGCCGAGCTTCTTGTAGGTCGAGATGGTGTAGTTGGTCGGCACGAACAGGCTCCAGCCCGAGCCGCCGGCCTGCAGCTTGGCCAGCATCTCCTCATTGGAGCCGAAGACGTTGACCTCGACGGCGACGCCCGTATCGGCCTTGAAATTCTCGAAGGTCTGCGGGTCGTGGTAGTTCGGCCAGGTGGCGATCGACATGCGGTCGCCGAGGTTCTCAGCGGCAAAAGCTGGCGTCGGCATGATGCCGAGCTCGCGCGCCATCACCGCGGTCGCGACGCCGAGGCCGGTGAGGCCGAGGAAATCGCGCCGGCTGATCGAGCCGCGCTTCAGGCGCATCAACTGGTCGACGAATTTATCGGGGCTTATCGGCAGTCCGTCACGATAGGATTTCGGCATGTTGGTCTTCCCTCTGGTTGGTCCCGTTATTGTTGGCGTGCGGAAACGCCAGCGGCGCTCCGGCGGCAAAGCCGATGGCGACGGGTTCGCCCGGCTTGAAGAGATTGCCCTGGCCGATCACGTGATCGGCCTTGGCGAGCAGCGATCCGATGCCCGGGACCTCGATCGCGTATTCCGCGGTCGAACCCAGGAAGATGCGGTTGCGGACGATGCCTTTCAGGCTGCCCTTTCCAGGGGTCGAGAGGCTGAGCGATTCCGGCCGGAGGCTGACGGAGACGGCCTCGCCGCGGCTGAGCGGCAACCGCTTGCGCGCCGAAATCACAGTGCCGTCGGCGAGCGTGACATCGACGAAATCGCCCGAGAGCCCGGCCACCTTGCCGCTGACGAGATTGGTCTTGCCGACGAAATCGGCCACGAACAGATCCGCCGGCTCATCATAGATTTCGCTTGGCTGTCCGATCTGGACGACGCGGCCGCCATTCATGACGCAGACGAAGTCGCTCATCGACAGCGCTTCCTCCTGGTCGTGGGTGACCAGCACGAAAGTGATGCCGATCTCGCGCTGCAGATTCTGCAGCTCGATCTGCATGTCGGTGCGCAGCTTCTTGTCGAGCGCCGCCAGCGGCTCGTCGAGCAGCAGCACCGCCGGCTTGTTGACCAGGGCGCGGGCGAGCGCCACGCGCTGCTGCTGGCCGCCGGAAAGCTCGTGGATCTTGCGGCGTCCGTAGCCGGCGAGCTGCACCATGGCCAGCGCCTCGCCGGCCCTCGAGGAGATATCGCGCGACGACAGCCTGGGTCTCGCCTGGCGCAGCCCGTAGGAGATGTTCTCCTCGACATCGAGATGCGGGAACAGCGCATATTGCTGGAACACCATGTTGACCGGCCGCCGGTAGGGCGGTGTGCCGGCCATGTCGCGGCCGCGGATCAGCACCTGGCCTTCGCTCGGCTGCTCGAAGCCGCCGATCATGCGAAGGCAGGTCGTCTTGCCGCAGCCTGAGGGGCCGAGCAGCGCGACGAAGGCGGAAGGTGGGATGGCAAGGTCGATGCCGCTGACCGCGGTGACCGCGCCATAGCGCTTGGTGACCGCGCGAAATTCGATATCGGGCACTGCAGTCAAGCCACGGGCTCCAGCGACAGCGTGAGGCAATGCCCTGACGCTAGCAGAGGCAATGCCGCCTAGTATATACCTCGCAGGTGGTATATTTAGCCGATTTTATCGTTTGGAGGGGTATGAGTTGGCCGCTTCCCGCAGTGACGACTACAACGCCTTGGCCACCGTCATCGCCGCGTCGCGCGAGACCGGCGGCGACCATTTCGGCAAGGCTATCGTCGGCTGGCTGCGCGGGCACGTCCGTTTCGACCACTGCGTGATCTTCGGCTATCGCGGCGCCGCGAGGCCGCCGCTCCTGTTCGAGACCTTCTCGCCGGCCGAAAGCCACATCTTCGTCGCGCTCTATCAGGAAGGACCCTATCTGCTCGACCCCTTCCATCACGCCGCCGTCGAGCGCAAGGAAGGCTTTTGGCGCATGCGCGAGCTTGCGCCCGACCGCTTCTATGCCAGCGAATATTACCGGTCCTATTACAGCCAGACCCGCCTTGCCGAGGAAGTCGGCTTCTTCGTGCCGCTGGCCGGCAAGGACGCGCTGGTGCTGTCGCTGATGCGGCTGCGCGCCACCGGGCCGTTCGGAACGGCGGATGCCAGGCTGCTGCGCGACATGGCGCCGGCGGTGATCGGCTTCTGCAGGCAGCACTGGCCGTCCCTGCCTGCCGAAGAGGTCTCGACCCAGCCCTCCGGCGAGACCATCGCAACGGCCAACGAACTCGATCGCGCGCATATCTGGAAGAGCCTGTCGCTGACCTCACGTGAAAAACAGGTCGTCGATCTGGTGCTTCAGGGCCATTCCACGGAATCGATCGCCAGGGCGCTCAGGATCGTGCCGGGGACCGTCAAGGTCCACCGCCGCAACATCTACCGCAAGCTCAAGATCAAGTCGCAGGCGGGTCTCTTCGCGCGCTTCGTCGAGATCATCGACGCGCGGATCGGATAGCAACGCCGGCCGCCCTTGCGGCGGTTCGCGTTGAGCGTCTATCGTGCGGCCGAAACGACCGGCCAGCTATCCCGGCGGCGGATTAGGTGACGAAACAGATTTCGGGACGGATGAAGCAGCGTATCGCCAATGGCCGACAAATCGCAATTCGGACTGACCGCTGTCGATACCGTTCCCCTGCATGAGAAAGTCTATCTGGAGCTCGTGCGCGCCTTGATGTCGGGGCAACTCCAGCCAGGCCAAAAGCTGACCTCGCGCAAGCTCGCCAAGGAGCTCGGCACCAGCGACATGCCGGTGCGCAGCGCCTTCATGCGGCTGCAGGCGCTGAGAGCCCTGAGCCCGATGCCGAACGGCAGCGTCGAGGTGCCGCTGATTTCGGCCGACCGCTTCCAGCAACTGACCGCCGTGCGCACGATCCTGGAAGGCACGGCCACCGAGCTCGCGACGAAACTCGTCAACGGCAACAATCTGCGCGCGATCCGGCGCCACTGCGCCGAGCTTACCGAAGCCGCCCGCGGCGGCGGGATCGATAACTATCTGCGCAAGAACTATGACTTCAAATTCTCGATCTACCGCCATTGCGGCAACGAGCAGATGCTCTTCCTGATCGAGACGGTATGGATGCAGGTCGGCCCCTTCCTGCGAAACCTGCACATCGGCTTCGAGGATGACCTGGCCGGCATTCTCGGCATCGACTATCACGAGGAGGTCGTGGCGGCTATCGAGGCCGGCGACGGCGAAAGGGCGCGCGCCGCGATCGTGCGCGATATCGCCGAGGGCGCGGCCCACATCCTCGGCCAGGTGAAATTTCCGGAACTGCGCCACTGACGGCCAGGCCGGCCTCGAATCCGGCTTGGCTTTCGTCGATCGGGTCGCTATGTTGCGATCGCAGATCGCACAATTTGGACCCGAAATGCCGCCCGATATCCCAGCTAGTGACTTGAAAAAATGAAGGAAACCCACCCGGCGTCAGCCGTGTTGGCCTTCACGAACTCACAAGCTGAAAATTGGATATCGTAGCCGACAGGGCTACAGCACCTAGAAAAGGGGCTGGAAATTGAGCGATGCGATTGCGGACGTTTTGAAGTGGCTGGACGGCAGGAAGGACATCCAGAGCCTGCGGGCGGCGGTGTGCGACCTGAACGGCATCATGCGCGGCAAGCGCATTCCGGTCGAGCAGGCGCGCAAAGCGCTCGAAGGCAAGCTGCGCATGCCCTATTCGGCCATCGGGCTCGACATTTGGGGCGAGGACATCGAAGGCAACGCCCAGGTGTTCTCGACCGGCGACGCCGACGGGCTTTGCCATTGGACGGGGCGCGGCATACTGCCCGTCAACTGGACGGCGCACCCGACGGCGCTGTTGCCGGTCTGGCTGGCGGACGACAGCGGCGCCCCCTACCTCGGCGATCCGCGCCGCGCGCTGGCACGCATCCTCGACCGCTACGCCGCGCTCCGCCTGACGCCCGTTACCGCGACCGAACTCGAATTCTACCTTGTCGATCCGACGTCGCAGCGGCCTGTCGGACCGGTTTCGCCGGTAACCGGGCGGCGTCTCGATTCCGACGCGGCGCTTTCGATCGACGAGGTCGACGATTTCGAAGCCTTCATCCACGATATCTACGAAGCCTGCCGCATGCAGGACATTCCGGTCGACACCGCGATCGCCGAGAACGGCGTCGGCCAGTTCGAGATCAATCTCAACCACGTGCCCGACGCCCTGCGCGCCGCGGACGACGCCGTGCTCTTCAAGCGCACCGTCAAGGGCATTGCTCGCAAACATGGCTTCGCCGCCTGCTTCATGGCCAAGCCCTATGGCGAACGCGCCGGAAATGGCTTCCATGTCCATTTCAGCGTCCTCGACAAGGACGGCCGCAACATCTTCGATGACGGCTCGGACCAGGGCTCCGACACCATGCGCCACGCGGTTGGCGGCCTGCTTGCCGCGATGGCTCAAAGCACGCTGGTGTTCGCGCCGCATTTCAATTCCTACCGCCGGCTGCGGCCGCGTTCCTATGCGCCGACCGCCGTCGCCTGGGGTTATGAAAACCGCATGGTGGCGATACGCATTCCGGGCGGCCCGTCGGCGGCGCGGCGCATCGAGCATCGCGTCTCCGGCGCCGACGCCAATCCCTATCTGGTGCTGGCGGCGATCCTCGGCGCGGCGTTGATCGGCATCAAGCGCCAGCTCTCGCCCGGCGAGCCGACCGGCGGCGAGGGCCAGGGGCTGACACTCGCCAAGCTGCCGCCCGATTGGGCCTCGGCGATCGCCGCCTTCGAGACCGGTCCGCGTGTTGCGGAGATATTCCCGGACGTGCTGCGCGACGCCTTTATCGCCTGCAAGCGCCAGGAGCTGAACACTTTCGCGCTCAATGTCAGCGACTTCGAGATCGAGACCTATCTCGAAAGTGTTTGAGGTGCGTGGGTCACCGCCGCAATCCTGAACTACCGGGCCAGGCGCCTGGCCGCGCGGATTATCTGATGGCGTCCCGCTTGCATTGGCAGCGAACGCCTCGCTCGGGCATGCTGCAATTCGTTCCCTGTCTGTCTGCCCGTAGATTTGCGATACCCTGCATCTGCATGATTCTAGATCACCGCTTCCTCGAGGAACGGTTCGTTGCGCGCGATCCTTTCATAGCAGAATGGCGAAAGGTCCAGCGTCTGGAACGCGCCGTGGACGATCAGCTCCGACACCGCACGGCCGACCGCCGGCGACTGCTGCAGGCCGTGCCCCGAAAAGCCGTTGGCGAACATGAAGTTCTTCACTTGCGGGTGGAAGCCGACAATGCCGTTGTGGTCGAGCATGTTGTATTCGTAATGGCCGGTCCAGCTCGTCTGCACCTTCAGCGCGTCGAAGGCCGGGATGCGGTGCCAGAGCGCCGGCCAGATATGGTCGTCGAACTCCTCGAAATGCATTTCGAAGTCGTCGTAGCTGGCCGGCCCGTCGCCCTGCGGCGTGTTGCCGGTGAGGAAAAGCTCGCCCTCCGGCCGCACGAATGTGCCTGAAAGGTCGATGACATTGGGCATGCGGCCCGGGATCGCATTGGCGCTGGCAAACACGAAGCTGTAGCGCTTGTAGGGCGCGACCGGAATGGACAGCCCGGCCATGGCGGCGACCTGCTGGGCTCGCGGACCTGCCGCGTTGACCAGCGTTCCGCAAGCGACCGTCTCGCCCGTCGAGAGCCGCACCGAGACGACCCGCCCGTCAACGACGTCCAGCGCCGTCACGGCATTGTCGATATATTCGACACCGCTGCCCCGAGCGGCGCGGCGAAAGCCGTTCAACATGCCCATGGAGTCGAACCAGCCCTCTTCGCGAGCGCCCCACGAACCGCCGCCGAGATCGTCGACATTCAGCCACGGAAAACGTTCCTTCAAGGCGCCCGGTTCGAGGAAGACGGTATGGGCGCCGAGGCTGCGCTGCAGCTCGACCCGTTCACGCGCCGCCTCCACACCCTCGGGCGAGCAGCAATAGAGATACCCGTGCTCCTTGAAGCCGAGATCGGGCGCCGGCTCGTTCGTGTAGAACGGGGCCATCCGCTCCTGGAAACCACGGATGATCTCGATGCCGAACTGGCTGATCTTCACATTGATCGGATTGGAATATTGCTGGCGGATCGCGCTGGTGGAAAGCGCAGTCGAGGAGAATTCGTAGCTTGAGTCGCGCTCGACCACGAGGATCGAAGCGCCGCTGCCCAGCGCCTGGCTCAGCCAATAGGCCGTCGACGAGCCGACGACCGCGCCGCCGACGATGACGATGTCATAGGCGTTGCGCGACGGTGCTTTGTATGGGGGGATTGCCATGATTATGCCTACCGATTGAACGAGGCGACCAGGGCGTCCGAACCCCGCGCCAGCAAGCCGAGATCGGAACCGACCGCCACCATGGTGAAGCCGTCGGCGAGGTAGCGGTCCGCATCGGCCTTCACGGGAGCCAGGATGCCGCTGGCCTTGCCTGCCGAGGCGGCGGCCTTGCGTACCGACGATATCGCCTCCTGCACAGGCCCGGCGCCAGGATTGCCCATCGCGCCCATATTGGTGGAGAGGTCGCCCGGCCCGACGAACAGAACGTCCACACCGTCCACCGCCGCGATTTCGGCGGCGTTCGCGACACCAGCCCCGTCCTCGATCTGCACGGCAAGCAATTGCTGCTCGCGCGCCTTGGCGTGGTAGCCGGCGATGCGACCGAAAGCATTGGCGCGGTGGCCGACCGAGAAACCGCGGAAGCCGCCCGGCGCATAGGTCATCGCGGCGACGATTGCGCGCGCCTGCTCGGCCGTGCGCACATTCGGGATCATCAGGCTGCGGGCGCCGACATCCAGCGCCTGTTTCATCAGATTGGGATCGTCGGATGGCAAGCGCACCACGGCTTCGCAGGGAAACGCCGCCGCGACCTGCAGTTGCGCCATGATGCTGCGCAGGTCGTTCGGGCTGTGCTCGCCATCGATCAGCAGCCAGCCCGCCCCGGAGCCTGCAACGACTTCGGTGGTGAGCGCCGAAGCCAGGGAGCACCAGATGCCGATATGAGCCCGGCCGGCCTGTACAGCCGCCTTCAGCGAGTTGACGCGCTCCTGCATGTGCGATCGGTCTCCAGTCGTGAAGAAGGTGCATTGAAATTTGTATGATGTCCTATATCATATGCCTAACTTGAGCTGCAAGGCGCTTCGGCGCCGCATGGGAGTTGCCTATGAAAATCGGCTTCATCGGACTTGGCGTCATGGGCGCGCCGATGGCTCGGCATCTCGCCGATGCCGGGCATGAGATCGTCACGGTCCTCAACCGCTCTCCCCTGCCGGAGGCCCTCGACGCATCGGTGGTTGCCTCTCCCGCCGAGGCGGCGCGGGCGTCCGAGTTCGTCATCACCATGTTGCCCGACACGCCCGACGTCGAGCGCGTCCTGTTCGGGCAGAACGGCGTGCTGGAAGGAATTTCGGCCGGCAAGCTGGTCATCGACATGAGCTCGATCAGTCCAATCGCCACGGCCGGCTTCGCCGCGAAGATAAGGCAGGCAGGCGCAGGCTATCTCGATGCGCCGGTCTCCGGCGGTGAGGTCGGCGCCAAGTCGGCCAGCCTCACCATCATGGTCGGCGGGCCGGCCTCCGAATTCGAGCGCGCGCTGCCGATCTTCGAGAAGCTCGGCAAGAACATCACCTTGATCGGGCAAAACAACGGCGCCGGCCAGACCTGCAAGATCGCCAACCAGATCATCGTCGCGCTCAACATCGAGGCCGTCGCCGAGGCGCTGGTCTTCGCCAGCAAGGCCGGTTGCGATCCGGCAAAGGTGCGCGGCGCGCTGATGGGTGGCTTCGCCTCGTCGCGGGTCCTGGAGGTGCATGGCGAACGCATGATCGCCCGCAGCTTCGCGCCGGGTTTTCGTGTCCGGCTGCATCAGAAGGATCTCAATCTTGCGCTGGAAAGCGCCCGCGCGCTCGGCGTTGCCTTGCCGAGCACCGCAACGGCACAACAGCTGATGAATGCCTGCTCGGCCCGGGCGGGCGGCGCGGAGGCCGACCATTCTTCACTCGTTCGAGCCCTCGAAATCCTCAGTCATCACGAACTCTCAAACGGAAAGGAATAACGATGCGCGGAACCGGCAAGGCCGATGTCTTCGTCATGCTGGCCCATCCCGTAGGCCATGCGAAAAGCCCCGGCATCTTCAACGATATCTTCGAGCAGAAGGGGCTCGACAGCCTGATGGTGCCGCTGAGTTGCCGCCCGGAGGATTTCGACACGTTCTGGGCCGGCATCACGGCAGCCGAGAACATCCGGGGCGTGATCATCTCGGTGCCGTACAAGGTTCCGGTCTTCCACAAATGCGCCGCCGCCCATGATCGCGCTTCGCGCGTGCAGAGCGCGAATTCCGTCCGGCGGCAGGCGGACGGCACCTGGTATGCCGACAATTTCGACGGCGTCGGCTTCATCGAAGGACTGAAGGCCGGCGGACACCGGATCGCAGGCAAGCGCATCCTTCAGGTCGGCGCCGGCGGCGCGGGCGCCTCGCTGACTTACTGCCTTGCCGAAGAAGGCGCTGCGGAAATCCGTCTGGCCGACATCGACAAGGAACGCGCGCAAAAACTCGCTTCGCTGGTCGGCAAGACTTTTCCCAACTGCCGCATCGAGATCGGAGGACCCGATCCGTCCGGCATGGATATGGCGATCAACGCCACGCCGTCCGGGCTGAAGGCCAGCGATCCATTGCCGATGGACGTCAGCAGACTGACGCCGCAGATGACGGTCGTCGACATCATCATGGAGCCGGCCGAGACGGCACTGCTCAAGGCGGCGAAGGAGATCGGCTGCCGCATCCAGCCGGGGCGCCCGATGATGGATTTCCAGGTCGAGGCCATGGCCGAATTCTTCGACATCGAGCGCAAGGATCGCCGCAATGGCTGACGCACCGACCGCCGTCGTCATCGGCGGCACGTCCGGCATAGGCCGCGCGATCGCCGAGCGCTTCGCCGGGGCCGGCTATCAGGTTGTCGTCGCCGGCCGCGATGCCGTCCGAGGCAAGGAAGCCGCCGACGCTTGCGAGAGTGCCGGCGCGCCGCGCGCTCTTTTCGTGCAAACCGATGTCGCCGATCCCGCCTCGGTCGAAGGCTTGGCGCGAGACGTCAGCAATGCGTTCGGCACGCCACAGGTCGTGGTCAACTGCGCCGGTATCCTGCAAAGCGGCAAGCACGTTCTCGACCAGGATCTCGACGAAGACGAGCGGATGTGGCGCATCAACTATCGCGGCACGCTGCTCGGCTGCCAGGTGTTCGGCCGGTTGATGTCGGCTGCCGGGCGCGGCGCGATCCTCAATGTCGGCTCACTTGCCTCTTTCGCGCCACTGTCGCTGCCGGCCTACACGCCGGGCAAGCATGCTGTCCTGGCGCTGACGCAAATGCTGGCCGCCGAGCTCGGCCCGCATGGTGTTCGCGTCAATGCCGTGGCGCCCGGCTACACGCTGTCGGACGGGCTGAAGGCAAAGATCGCCAAGGGCGAGCGCAACCCGCAAGCCATCCAGGCTACGACTGCGCTGCGCCGCTTCGTCGAGCCGCGCGACGTCGCAGAGGCTGCCTTGTTCCTCTGCTCCGACCGCGCCGCGTCGATCACCGGCGTCACGCTTCCGGTCGATGCCGGCTGGCTCGTGCAGGCGCCATACGCGCAGTACCTGCAAGGCAACCCCATCCGGCAGACACCGGCAATCTGAGAGAGAACAAGTGAGCGACATTCAGCGCTTCGACTTCGACACCCGCATCCATCACGGCGTCATCCACAACGGGACGCTCTACCTCACCGGCCAGGTCGCCCGGCCCGGCCAATCGGCGGCCGACCAGATGCGCGAGGTGCTCGGCAAGATCGACGCACTGCTTGCCAAGGCAGGCACGGACAAGACGCGCATCCTCCACGTCCAGATGTGGCTGGACGACGTGCGCGATTTCGACGAGGTCAACACGGTCTGGGACGCCTGGATGCCGAAGGAGCACGCGCCCGCGCGATCCTCCGGCGAAGGCCGGATGGCCAAGCCCGGCATGCTGGTCGAACTGATCGTCACCGCGGCGGTTTGAATGGTCCTGCCGGTTCGGGCATCATCCCCGAATCTGGGTCGAGCGTTTCAGCGTTTCACGGAAACGCCGAACCGCTCTATCTCTTTGTTTCTACGCAATTCCCGACGGAAAACCGCTACACACTTTTCCTGGAATTGCTCTAGGGGAGACCGATGACGAAGCGCAAGCCGCTGTCCACCGTCGTGGCGGAGAGCCTGTCCGAAAAGATCCGCTCCGGATCGCTGGTTCCCGGCGCTCAACTGCCGACGGAGGCGGAACTTTGCGCCGAATACGACGTCAGTCGCACCGTCGTGCGCGAGGCGGTGGCGCGGCTGCGCTCAGAGGGCATGGTTGTGCCGCAACAGGGGCGCGGCATGTTCGTCAGCGAAACGCCCGCGCCGCGCAATTTCTCGATTCCGGAGGAGGCGCTGCGGACATTGCCGGAGACCATCGCGTTGCTTGAGCTCAGATTGAGCGTCGAAGTGGAATCCGCCGGGCTCTGCGCGGAACGGCGGACCGACAAGGAGGCAAGCGACATCCGCGCCATGATGGATGAGATCGACGCCCGGCATGCGGACCCCACCGCCGTCCAGATCCACTACGACTATGATTTCCACCTCGCCATCGCCAAGTCTGCGCGCAATGAATTCATCCACGGCTTCTTGAGCTATCTCGGGCCGATGATCGTGCCGCGATTCCAGCTCGGCTACGTGGTCGAGCCCGCGCTCAAGGACAGCTACTACGCGCGCATCCACAGCGAGCACAAGGCGATCGTCGATGCCATCGAAAGCCAGGACGCAAGCAAGGCCCGCCAGGCGATGCGCAAGCATCTGCAGAACAGCCTGGGACGTGTGCGCGCGCTGGCGAAAGCTTCGGGCATCGAGGCCACCGAAGCAGAACAGAAAGCCGCCGCCGCCTCGCTTTTCACCGATCTGAGAAAGCCCTTGCCGACAGCCGGATAGTTTCGCCGGCTTTGACGTCGTTCGCCTCCGTCGCCGCGCGCCAAGCCAGTCGTTCGCGAAAGCCGTGTTTTTTCTCGGTTTGCGGCCAACGGCCCGCTCCCGCGCGCTGAAAACGTTGTTTTCCTTGGGCTGTCTGCATTTGCCGCCGCACCGGAAGGTTGGAATATTCCGGTCGGCAGCAAGGCTTTCGAAAGTTTATCTTTCCTTTTTGCTGGTTTTCTTGGTTTCGCGGCGTCGGCCCGCGCCGCACACTGAAAACCAGGCAAATGGGGAAGCCGCAAATGGGGAAGCCCAAGTGACGACAGCCTTCATCACCGGAGCGACGAGCGGCATGGGACGGGCGATGGCGATCGCGCTGAGCGACGCCGGCTACGACGTCTATGCGGCCGGCCGCAGCCAGGCGGCGCTCAAAGACCTGCAGGCCGAGCGCCCGGGCATCGTCCCCATCGCCGTCGACGTCACCGATCGTGAGGCGCTGGAAGCGGTGCTGGCGGATCTCACCATCGATGTGCTGATCAACAACGCCGGCATCATGCCGCCGCTCGGCAATTTCGCCGACATGAAGCTCGCCGACATCGACACCACGCTGGAGGTGAACCTCAGCGCGGCGATCCTGCTCACCCGCCTCGTCGTGCCGCAGATGCGCGAGCGGCAGTCGGGGCACATATTGTTCACCGGCTCCGTCGCGGGCCACGCCGCGTTCTCCAACATTGCCGTCTATGCGGCCACCAAGGCTGCGATCTCCGGCTTTGCCGCCGCGCTGCGCGCCGACCTCTCCCCGTCCGGCGTGCGCGTCACCGAGATCGTCGCCGGCCGTGTCGAGACGCAGCTCTACCAGGACATCCTAGACGCCAAGGCACGCGCCGCCATGTACGCCAGCAAGGTGGTGCAGCCCGACGACGTGGCCCGGATGGTCGTCACGGTGCTCGCGCTGCCGGCATGGGCCGACGTTACCCGTTTCGACATCATGCCGACCTGGCCGACCTCGCCCAGCGGCACCAAGTAGGGAAAACTGCAATGAAGGATCTTTCCGTTCTGATCGTTGGTGGCGGCGCCGGCCTCGGCGCGCTCCTGGCCAAGATGGCTGTCGAGGCTGGGGCGGCAAAGATCGGCATCATCGACATCAACCAGCAGGCCGCGGAGGGCGCGCTCGAACCGGCGAAGGCTAAGGGCCTGCCGACCGCGGCGGCGACTGGCGACATCCAGGTCGGTCCGCAATGCCACGCCGCCTTCGACGCCATCGTGGCCAAACTCGGGCGCGTCGACACGCTGATCAACTGCGCCGCCATCTATCCGCGTCGGCCGCTGCTCGAAATCACCGACGCGGACTGGGACGCCTCCAACGGCATCAACATCAAGGGCACCTACCATATGATGGTGGCGGCAGTCCGCCATATGCAGGCGCAGGAGCCGAAGGATCAGGTGCGCGGGCGGATCGTAAATCTCACTTCCGTCGACGCCTTCAAGGCGCATCCGCAGAACGCCCATTATGCAGCGACGAAGGCAGCCGTCGTCAGCCTGACGCGGTCCTTCGCGCACTATGCCGCCAAGGACGGCATCCTGGTGAACTCCGTGGCGCCGGCCGGCATGGCTACCGAGAAGGCCAAGGCACTCGGCTTCCTCGAGGAACTGGCCAAGGCAAGTCCGCTCGGCCGTGGCGCCGAGCCCACCGAGATCGCCGAATGGGTGCTGATGACCGGCGGCCCGAAGAACACCTACATGACCGGAGAAAACGTAATCGTTTCAGGCGGTTACATCTACGCATAGCGTCCCGGCGGCCTGGCGCCGCCGGACATATGGCAGTGCATGATTGACGGAGCTCGAACGAAAGGAGGCGGAATTACCATGACCGGCAAGCTTCGCCTTCCTTCGCTGAATGCGCTTCGCGTCTTCCACGCCGTCGCGCAGCACAAGAGCTTCCGGCAGGCTGCTGACGAATTGCTGGTCACGCCGCAGGCGGTCGGGCAGCAGATCAAGCTGCTGGAAGACACGCTTCAGGTGACGCTGTTCGAGCGCAGGGGCCGGTCCATCGAAT
Organism: Mesorhizobium sp. B2-8-3; assembly: GCF_006440815.1. NCBI lineage: Bacteria > Pseudomonadati > Pseudomonadota > Alphaproteobacteria > Hyphomicrobiales > Phyllobacteriaceae > Mesorhizobium > Mesorhizobium sp. B2-8-3. Next base: position 241,402 of record NZ_VFTW01000007.1, on the reverse strand, counting down.
TGACCGAGTCGGCGATCCTGCTCTCGCACTACGTCAAGGCGGGCTTCGACGAGTTCTCCGAAGGCGTGCGCCGCGTCACCAAGTCGAACTACCGCGACCGCATCAACCTCAATGCGAGCCCGTATTTCGCGACGCATTACCTGCTGCCAAGGCTTTCGCTGTTTCGCGAGATGCTGCCGGGAGCGGACCTGCGCCTGACCACGATGGTCGACCTGCCCGACTTCGGCCGCGACGATATCGATATGACGGTACAGTGGGGCTACGGCAACTGGCCCGACTACGAGGTCACGCTGCTGGTGCCTGACCCCAAGATCATCTGCTGCACGCCGGCGATCGGCGAGAAGATCAAGTCGGCGCATGACCTGACGCGTTTCACGCTGCTCGACACGGTCAAGTCGAAGCGCCTGTGGCCGGACATATTGCGGCACCTCGGCGTGGAGCTGACCGACGGAGACCGCAGCATCAGCTTCGACGACGCGGCGACGATGCGCCGGGCGACCTTGCAAGGCATCGGCGTCGGCCTCGTCTCCGTCATCGACGCCGAGGAGGATTTTCGCTCCGGCGCGCTGGTCGCGCCGATCGGCCGCGACGCCATCGCCGATATGAAGCCGGAAGAAGTCCCCGGCTTCTACCTCGTCGTCCCGCGCGGGCATCTGCGCGTGAAGGCGGTGGCCGCGCTCCATCGATGGCTGGCCCAGGAGGATTGGCGCAGCGACCTCAAGATCTCCTTGCCGAAACCGACCCCGCTTTCCGACTGACAAGCGGCTTCGAGACCGAGCTCCGAAAGGCATCCTACGGGCTCCAACAACAAGAAACGGAACAACCTCAACAGTGGAGACAATCAAAATGAAAATGATCAAATGGGGGGCCGCCGCCATGGCCCTGGGCCTCGTTCATCTGGCCGCACCCGCTGAAGCCGCCGGCGGCAAGACGCTCGAAACCGTCAAGGCGCGCGGCGTGCTCAACTGCACCGGCCATGACGGCTCCTATCTCGGCTTTGCCGAGGTGGACGATAAGGGCAACTGGAAGGGCATGGACATCGACCTCTGCAAGGCGGTGGCCACGGCCGTGTTCGGCGATCCGGCGAAGCTGAAGATCGTTCCGATCAGCTGGGCGCAGCGCTGGCCGTCGCTCCAGTCGGGCGATGTCGACATCATCATCAAGGCTTCGGGCGGCACGCTCAGCCGCGACACCGAGCTCGGCCTGCAATTCTCCATGTCCTATTACCTCGGAACCACCAAGGTGATGGCGCATAAGGAGCTGAACCTGAAGTCGCTCAAGGACGCCAATGGCGGCACGATCTGCATCCCCGCCGGCACCTCGCAGGAGCAGCAGGTCGCCGCCTACGCCCAGAAGCTCGGCATCAAGCTCGAGCCGGTGCTGATCGAAAAGACCGAAGAGCTGGAACAAGCCTATTTCTCCGGCCGCTGCGATCTCTATGCGCAGTGGGGTCCGACGCTGGCCATCGCCCGCATCGCCAAGAGCAAGGTCGAGGACCATGTGATCCTGCCCGACGTACTCGCGGTCGAGCCCGAAGTGATGATCATGCGCCAAGGCGACGACAATTGGGTGGACATCGCCAACTGGACGCTGAGCACCCTGATCTTCGCCGAGCAGGAAGGCATCACCTCCAAGAATGTCGACGAGATCAAGGCCAAGCCGACCTCGCCGCAGGTGGCGAAATTCCTCGGCGTCACGCCGGGCATGGGCAAGGGTCTCGGGCTTTCCGACGACTGGGCCTACAACGTCATCAAGAAGGTCGGCAATTACGGCGAGATCTTCGATCGCGATCTCGGCAAGGATTCGCCCTACAAGATGGATCGCGAGCTGACCAACCTGTGGAACAATGGCGGCGTCCTGTTCCCGCTGGTGATCGATTGATCCCCTTGGTGATCGTTTGATCCGCGTCTGAAGTTATCCTGCTCTGGGCTCCGCCTGGCTTGCGCCGGGCGGAGCCGGCAGCAATTCGAGAAAGATAGGTCGATGGTCAGCCTGCTGAGAAATCAGAAGGTCCGCAACGCGCTGTTGCAGGTTCTCTATGTCGGCGCGCTTGCGGCGTTTGTGCTCGCCGGCGTGGTCATCGCCCGGCGCAACCTTGCCGAGCAAGGGATCACCTCCGGCTTCGACTTCCTCTACAAGTCGACGGGCTGGGACGTGAACTTCTCGCTGCTGCCCGCCACGGCCAACGATCCCTATTGGTGGTTCTTCCTCATCGGCATCATCAACACGCTGTTCCTCGGCACCGTCGGGCTGATGCTGGCGACGCTGGTCGGAACGATCGTCGGCCTGGCACGAACGTCCTCGAACGAATTGGCGCGGCTGCTTGGCCGCACCTATGTCGATATTTTCCGCAACATCCCGCTGATCCTCCAGGTCTTCTTCTGGTACGCCGTCATCACGCACCTGCCGACGCCGCGCGCCGCGCATGAGGCATTCGGCATGCTGCTGACCAGCCGCGGCCTCTACTTGCCGATCCCCAATGTCGGGGCCATCGCGTTTGCGGCGGCGATACTTGCCGTGATCGCGGCAATCGCGCTTCCCGTCTGGCTGGGCAGGACGTCGCGCCTTGGCCAACCATTCGGCGAGCGGCTCGGCATTCAACTGGCCGCGGCGGCGACGGCGCTGGCCACCGCCGCCGTCATCCTGGCGCTCGGTCGCTTGCCGGACCTGCCACTTCTCGACTTCCCCGCCTTGCAAGGCCTGAATCTCAAGGGAGGCCTGCGTATTCCGCCGGAGTTTTCCGCGCTGGCGATCGCCATCGCCATCTATGGCGGTTCCTACATCGCCGAGATCGTGCGCGGCGGCTTCAAGGCGGTGGGCAAAGGCCAGATGGAAGCGGCGCTTTCGCTGGGCTTGAGCCCGTGGCGCGTGTTCACGCTTGTGCGGTTGCCGCTGGCGCTGCGCGCCATGCTGCCGATCCTCGCCAACCAGTATGTCTGGCTGATGAAGGCGACGACCATGGGTATCGCCGTCGGCTTCACCGATTTCTTCATGATCGTGGCGCTGACCATCAACCATTCCGGCCAGACGCTGGAAACCATCGGCATCCTGATGGCGGGTTTCCTCGCCATCAACCTCAGCCTTGCCGCCATCTTCAACCGCATCAACAAAGCCATTGCCCTGAAGGGCAATCAACTGAGGGCGTGAGAGATGGAGATGGTCGTTGTCGCTCCCCCTGCCCCGGGAAAGGTCGAAGACCTGAAGCGCCGCTTCTTCGCGACGCCGCTCCAGGCGCTGCTATCGCTGATGTCGCTGGCGATCATGGCGTTCGTCGTCTGGAAGCTGCTCAGCTGGGCAGTCTTCTCGGCCGTATTCACGACCAGCGGCGGACCCGAGGCCTGCCAGGCGGCGGCCGGCGCCTGCTGGTCTGTCATCGCGGCAAGGTGGCGCATTATCTTCTTCGGCCTCTATCCCTTCGAGGAGCAGTGGCGCTCGGCGCTTGCCTGTGTGGCCGTCGTGGTGATGACGGTGCTGAGCTGCATCCCGGCCTTCTGGACGGGCCGCCGCATCGCGCTCGTCTGGGGAGCAGGCACGGCCCTCTATTATGTGCTGATGAAGGGCGGCGTGCTTGGACTGCCCTATGTCGGCGAGGAAGCCTGGGGCGGCCTGGCGCTCACCCTCTTCATCTTCGTCACCACCTGTCTGATCGGCTTCCCGCTGGCGATCTGCCTGGCTCTGCTGCGGCGCTCGGAACTTCCCTGGATATCGCGGACCACCGCCCTCATCATCGACGGGGTTCGATCGCTGCCGCTGATCTCGATCCTGTTCACCTTCGCCATCGTCCTGCCCTTCGCGCTGCCGCAATGGCTGGTGGGCGACAAGCTCTATCGGGTCATCCTCGGCTCCGCCCTGTTCTTCTCGGCCTACCAGGCCGAGATCGTGCGGGGCGGCATCCAAGGCGTGCCGGCGGGACAGGAAGAAGCCGCCATGGCTCTCGGCATGAGCTACTGGCAGCGTGTCGGCCGCATCCTTCTGCCGCAGGCTATGCGCAACGCGCTGCCGGCGACGATCAACCAGTTCGTGATCTCGTTCAAGGAAACCTCACTGGTGGTCATCGTCGGCTTCTTCGAGATCCTGGCCTCCGGCAACGCCGCCTACGGCACCGGCGAATGGCGCTTCGCCTATGTCGAGGTCTATGCCTTCATCGCCTTCATCTACTTCGTCTTCGTCTTCAGCCTGTCCCGCTACGGCGCCTTCCTCGAGCGCCGCATGTCGGTCGGCGAACGGTGAGGAGGCGGTAGACATGAATTCGGGCAAAGCTTCCGGACCGGCGGTCCGCATCGAAAACCTCGACAAACACTACGGGACATTCCATGCGCTGCGGAAGGTGAACCTGTCCGTCGGGCGGGGCGAAAGGATCGTCGTCTGCGGTCCTTCCGGCTCCGGCAAGTCCACCATGATTCGCTGCATCAACCGGCTCGAGCAGCACGATGGCGGCCGCATCACCGTGCTCGGCACCGAGATCAACGACGATGTCGCCAACATCGACGGGATCAGGCGCGAAGTCGGCATGGTGTTCCAGCACTTCAACCTGTTCCCGCATATGACGGTGCTGGAGAACTGCATGATCGCGCCGATGATCGTGCGCAAGCTGCCGCGCACGGAAGCGGAGGCGACTGCCCGGCGCTATCTTGAGAAGGTCCGCATCCCCGAGCAGGCGATGAAGTTTCCCGGCCAGCTCTCCGGCGGCCAGCAGCAGCGTGTGGCGATTGCGCGGGCGCTTTGCATGCAGCCGCAGATCATGCTTTTCGACGAGCCGACCTCGGCGCTCGATCCGGAAATGATATCGGAGGTGCTGGACGTGATGGTGACGCTCGCCTCCGACGGCATGACGATGATCTGCGTCACGCATGAGATGGGCTTTGCGCGGCGTGTCGCCGACCGGGTGGTCTTCATGGACGGCGGAGAGATCGTCGAGGAGGCGCCGCCGGAAGAGTTCTTCACCTCTTGCCGGAACGAGCGCACGCGACAATTCCTGTCGCAGGTCCTGGGTCATTGAGCCGTACGGCCTTACTGTCTATACGCGGCTCATCCACATCTCAGGTACCCAGATGGCTGATCTCGTTATCGCATTGCAGGCAATCCTCGGGCCGAAAGGCTGGCTTTCCGGTGGTGACGCCGAACCCTACCACCGCGATTGGCTCAACCGCTATGGCGTAGCGCCTCTTGGGATTGCCAGGCCTGCCAGCACCGCGGAGGTGGCGGCAGTCGTAAACATATGCAGGGAGGCAGGCGTGGCGGTGATCCCGCAAGGCGGGAACACCGGCCTGTGCGGCGGCGCCGTCGCCGATCGGGCGAACGCGGCGATCGTCTCGCTTTCACGCATGACGGCGATCGGCGAACCGGACCTGGAGAGCGGATCGATCATCGTCGACGCGGGCGTGGTGCTTGCCGCGCTGCATGAGGCGCTGGAAACGCATGGCCTGATGTTTCCGATGCATCTCGGCGCCGAAGGCAGCGCCAGGATCGGTGGCCTGATCGGCACCAATGCCGGCGGCAGCCAGGCGTTTCGCTTCGGCATGATGCAGGATCTGGTGCTCGGCCTCGAGGTCGTGATGCCGGACGGCACGGTGTGGGACGGTCTTCGCGCCGTGCAGAAGGACAATGCCGGCTATCAGCTGCGCAAGCTGTTCTGCGGTTCGGAAGGCACGCTCGGCATCGTGACACGCGCGGTGCTTCGGCTCTATCCCACGCCAAAGCAGCAGGCGAGCGCGCTCTTGGTGATGTCCGATTTCGCCGCCGCCGTGTCCTTCGGGGCCTTCCTGCGCGGCGAGGCCGGAGAATTCCTGGCCGGGCTCGAGTTCTTTTCGGACGTCGGCCTGACGCTCGCGCTCAAGCATCTGCCGGATCTTGCCTATCAGCTGGAGACGAGGGGCGACGTCTATCTGCTCGTCGAAGTGGCGTCGGGCTCGACGCGCGTCCCTCTCGACGAGATCCTGGCTTCGGCGCTGGAATGGGGCATGGAGCAAGGCCTGGTCGTGGATGGCGCGCTGGCCAATTCGGGCGCGCAACGGGCGCAGTTCTGGCGGCTGCGCGAGGAGCAGCCGGAGGGCCAGCGGCTGGAGGGCGAGCAGCTCAAGCACGACATCTCCGTGCCGCCGGGCGCGATCGCGCGCTTCATCGAGGCCGGCGCGAAACTATGCCACGACATTCTTCCCGGCGTGCGGATCAACCCGTTCGGCCATCTCGGCGACGGCAACATCCACTACAATCTGTCGCCGCCGGAAGGCCGCGCCGATTTCGACGGCAAGGCTGGGGCATTCGCCGAGGCGCTGGCTGCCTTAGCCACCGACATGGGCGGCAGCTTTGCCGCCGAGCATGGGCTCGGCCGCGCCAAGATCGCCATGGCCGACCGTAACCGCGGCTCCACCGAGCGTAGCCTGATGGCGCGGCTCAAACGCGCATTCGATCCGCAGGCTACGATGAACCCCGGTGTTCTGGTGCGGATTCCATAGCAAAGAAAAACTTTCGTATGGATCGCATTTCTTGATTTCGCGCCGGCCCGCCGCGGTGCAGGTATAGTTGCAAGGGCAGGCCCGGTCCGCTTGCCGCCAGCTTTAAGAGGATGTCGAAGCATGGTCCGCAATGGCGGTCGCCTTCTTGTCGAGTGCCTCATTGCCTTGGGTGCCGCCAAGAGCTTTGGCGTTCCCGGCGAGAGCTATCTGGCCGTCCTCGACGCGCTGCACGATACCCATGGCAAGCTCGACTACGTGCTTTGCCGCAACGAAGGCGGCGCGGCCTTCATGGCTTCCGCCTATGGCAAGCTGACGGGCACACCAGGCATCTGCTTCGTGACGCGTGGCCCCGGCGTGACCAATGCCAGCATCGGCGTCCACACCGCCATGCAGGACTCCTCGCCCATGATCCTCTTCGTCGGCCAGGTCGGCACCGACATGAAAGGCCGCGAAGCCTTCCAGGAGATCGATTACCGGGCGGTCTACGGGACCGTCGCAAAATGGGCGGTCGAGATCGACGACGTTGCGCGACTTCCCGAGATCGTAGCGCGCGCCTGGACCACCGCCTTGACCGGCCGGCCCGGCCCCGTCGTCGTCGCGCTGCCCGAAGACATGCTGACGACCATGACCGAGGCCGCGCCGCTCAGCGGCCCTGCTTCGATTTTCGAAGCCGCTCCGTCGCGGGATGCCGTCGCGGCGGCGCTTGAGATGCTGGCTGCGGCAGAGAAGCCGGTGCTGCTCATGGGTGGCGCCAACTGGACGACCGATGGACGCGCCGCGCTCCAGGCCTTCGCCGAGGCTTCAGACATCCCTGTGGTTGCCGCCTTCCGCTACCAGGACCAGTTCGACAACCATTCGCCGGTGTTCGTCGGCGAAGCCGGCGTCGGCATGGTGGCGCATGTCAAGACGCTGATCCGCGATGCGGACGTGATCCTGGCCGTCAATGTCCGCTTCGGCGAGATGACGACGGACGGCTACACGCTGCTCGACGTTCCGGTGCCGCGCCAGAAGCTGATCCATGCGCACGGCTCCGACCGCGAGATCGGCAAGATCTATGTGCCCGCGATCGGCATCCACGCCGGCCCGAACACTTTCGCCAAGGCCCTGACACCGGTGAAGGGTGGCTGGGCCGACTGGCGCGCGGCGGCGCGCAAGGCCTATAAAGGCGCCTTCGCGGCACCCGTACAGCCCGGCCCGGTCGACATGGTCGCGGTCAGCGCCTGGCTGCGCGAGACCTTGCCGGCCGACGTCATCCTCACCAACGGCGCCGGCAATTTCACCGTATGGCCGAACAAGTTCTTCAAGTTCGGACCGCAGGCGCGGCTGCTCGCGCCGCAATCCGGCGCCATGGGCTACGGCCTGCCGGCGGCAGTCGCCGCGAAGGTCGCCTATCCGGACCGCACTGTCGTCTGCTTTGCCGGCGACGGCGACTTTCAGATGAATTGCCAGGAGCTCGGCACCGCCATGCAGGCCGGCGCGCAGCCGATCGTGCTCATCATCAACAACGGCGTTTACGGTACGATCCGCGCGCATCAGGAACGCAACTATCCGGCCCGCGTCTCCGGCACCTCGCTGGAAAACCCGGACTTCGTGGCGCTGGCAAAGGCCTATGGTTTTCACGCCGAGCGCGTCGAATCGACCGGGGATTTCGCCGCCGCCTTCGATCGGGCGCTCGCCTCGACAACGGGCGCGGTCCTCGACATCGCCATCTCGCCCGAAGCGCTCACGCCCCGGCAAACCCTTTCCCAGATGCGCGACGCCGCGCTCGCTTCGCAGAAGGCCAAGGCATGACCTCCAGATCAGACGACATCCGTCTCGGCGCCGACATTGGCGGCACCTTCACCGACATCGCGCTCGATGTCAGGGGAACGATGTTTTCGACCAAGGTGCTGACCAATTATGCGGCGCCCGAGCAGGCGATCCTCGACGGTATCGACGTGGTGATCCGCGATGCCGGAATTTCTGCAGCCGAGATCGGCATCATCATCCACGGCACGACGCTCGCCACCAACGCGCTGATCGAGCGGCGCGGCGCCCGGACCGCGCTGGTCACGACCGAAGGTTTTCGCGATGTGATCGAGATGCGGACGGAGAACCGCTTCGAGCAGTACGATCTGAACCTGCAACTGCCGACGCCGCTGATCCCGCGCGAGGACCGCTTCACGGTCAGGGGCCGCATCGGCGCCGAGGGACAGGAGCTGCAGCCGCTCGACGAGGCCGCGCTCGAGGAGATCGCCGACCGGATCGCTGCCGGCAATTTCGGCTCGGTGGCGATCGGCTTCATCCACGCCTACGCCAACCCCGACCACGAGCGTCGCGCCCGCGATATCCTCTCCAGGAAACTCACCATCCCGATTTCGATCAGCGCCGAGGTCTCGCCGCAGATGCGCGAGTTCGAGCGCTTCAACACGGTCTGCGCCAACGCCTATGTGCGGCCGCAGATGGCTGACTACCTCGCCCGCCTGCAGACGCGGCTGAAGGACATGGGCGCCGACTGCCCGGTCTTCATGATCCATTCGGGCGGCGGCCTGATCTCGGTCGAAACCGCTTCGGAATTCCCGGTTCGCCTGGTCGAATCCGGCCCTGCGGGAGGCGCCATTTTCGCCGCCGATATCGCCCGGCGCTTCGGGCTCGAAAAGGTCGTCTCCTATGACATGGGCGGCACCACCGCCAAGATCTGCCTGATCGAGGATTTTGCGCCGCGCACGGCGCGGACCTTCGAAGTAGCCCGCACCTACCGCTTTTCGAAGGGCTCGGGCATGCCGATCTCCATCCCGGTGATCGAGATGATCGAGATCGGCGCCGGCGGCGGCTCGATCGCCTGGGTCGACGCCATGGGCCGCATTCAGACCGGACCGGAAAGCGCCGGCTCTGAACCCGGCCCCGCCTGCTACGGCCGCGGCGGCAAGCGTCCGGCGATCACCGACGCCGACCTCGTGCTCGGCAAGCTGGACCCCGACAATTTTGCCGGCGGCGCGATCAAGCTCGACACCGCCGCGTCCGAGCAGGCGATCCTGCGCGACGTCGGCGAGCGCCTGTCGCTGAATGCCACCGCGACCGCCTTCGGCATCTGCGAGGTGGTGGACGAGAACATGGCGAATGCCGCCCGCGTCCACGCCGTCGAAAACGGCAAGAACATCTCCGACAATCTGATGATCGCGTTCGGCGGTGCCGCCCCGCTTCACGCCGCAAGGCTTTGCGAAAAGCTCGGGATCGACCAGTGCATCGTGCCGCGCGGCGCCGGCGTCGGGTCGGCGATCGGCTTCCTCAAGGCGCCGTTCGGCTACGAAGCCTTGGCGTCGAAGCTGACGCGCCTGTCGCACTTCAAGCCGGCCGAAGTCAACGCACTCCTCGCCGATCTCAAAGCCTCCGCCGAGGGTTTCGTGCGCACCGGCGCCAGCGGAAAAATCGTCTGCGAAATCACCGCCTTCATGCGCTATGCCGGCCAGGGCTGGGAAATCCCCGTGCCGCTGGCGGACGAACCGTTCGGCGACGATGCCGTGGCAAAGCTCAAGGAGCTGTTCGAGCAGAACTACCAGCGCTTCTTCGGCCGCGCCATCGAAGGCCTCGACGGTTTGGAGATCGAGATCGTCACCTGGTCGGTCAAGGCGACGGATGTTCGACCCGCCGTTGCGAGGCACGAGCTGACCAAAGGCAAAAAGACGAACGAGCCGACAACAACGCGCGAGGTCTTTGACCCTGTCAGCGGCGCCTCGCGAACCTATGGTATCGTCGAGCGCGACACGCTCTGCACCGGCGACCGCGTCGCCGGTCCGGCCGTCATCGTCGAGCGCGAGACGTCCACCGTCGTCACCACCAGCTTCGACGCCGTCATCCAGAGCGACGGCGCGATACTCCTGATCCGCAAAGGCAGCCAGGCATGAGCGACCCAGGCATGAACAGCATTGGCGAAATCCGCATGCAGGTCATGTGGAACCGGTTGATCTCGGTGGTCGAGGAGCAGGCGCTCACTTTGCTGCGCACGGCCTTCTCGACCTCCGTGCGCGAATCCGGCGACCTGTCGGCCGGCGTGTTCGATCCGCGCGGCCAGATGCTGGCGCAGGCGGTGACCGGCACGCCGGGCCACGTCAACACCATGGCCGAGGCGGTGCTGCATTTCATGCACGCAATCCCGCGCGAGGAGATGTTCGAAGGCGACACCTATGTCACCAACGACCCTTGGCTCGGCACCGGCCACCTGCATGACATCACCATGGTGTCGCCGTCCTTCCTCAACGGCGAGCTCGTGGCCTTCTTCGCCTGCACCGCGCATGTCGTCGATGTCGGCGGCCGCGGCTTCGGCGCCGACGGCAAGTCGGTCTATGAGGAAGGCATCCAGATTCCGATCATGAAGTTCGCGGAAAAGGGCAAAGTCAATCTTGATCTCGTCCGCATCCTGCGCGCCAATGTCCGCGAGCCCAACCAGGTCGTCGGCGACTTCTACTCTTTGGCCGCCTGCAACGAGGTCGGCCACCGGCGCCTGGTCGACATGATGAAGGAGATCGGCCTGGCCTCGCTCGGCGGGCTCGGCGACTTCATCTTCTCGCGCACCCGCGACGCGATGCTCGAGCGCATCGAGGCGCTTCCGAAGGGAAGCTGGTCGAACGAGCTGGTGACCGACGGCTATGACGAGCCGGTCAAGCTTGCAGCCACGGTCTCGGTCCGCGACGACCATGTCGAAGTCGATTTCACCGGCACCGATCCGATGAGCCGGTGGGGCATCAACTGCCCGATCATCTACAGCAAGGCCTATGCCTGCTATGCGCTGAAATGCATGGTGGCGCCCGACATTCCCAACAATGCCGCTTCGCTCGCCTTTTTCACCGTGTCGTCGCCGGTCAACATCCTGAACGCGGTGCGGCCGGCGCCGGTGGCGCTCAGGCATATTTTCGGCCACATGGTTCCCGATCTGGTGCTCGGCGCCTTCTCCAAGGCGTTGCCCGGAAAAATCCTTGCCGAAGGCGCCGGCGCGCTCTGGAACATCCATATTTCGGCGCGCCCTGTTGCCGGCGCATCCGGCCGGCGCGCCGAGGTGCTGATGTTCAACTCCGGCGGCATGGGCGCCCGCCCCGAGCTCGATGGCCTGTCGGCCACGGCCTTTCCGTCGGGCGTGCACACCATGCCGATCGAGGCGACCGAGCATACCGGGCCGATCGTCATCTGGCGCAAGGAACTGCGGCCCAACTCCGGCGGCGACGGCGAATTCCGCGGCGGCTTGGGGCAGGTTATCGAGATCGCAGCGACCGATGGCCATGAATTCGACTTCTCGGCCATGTTCGACCGCGTCAATCATCCCGCCCATGGACGCAACGGCGGCAAGCCGGGCGTCGCTGGTGTCGTCAAGCTCGACGACGGCACGAAGATGCGCCCGAAAGGCTGGCAGCATGTGCCGGCAGGGCGGCGGCTGATCCTCGAACTGCCGGGCGGCGGCGGCTATGGCGATCCGGCCAAACGCAATGCGGCCGCGCGAGCCAATGACCGGTCCAAGGGTTACATCACGGAGAACGACTGATGAGCTATGTTGCCTCGCGCCTGTCGGCGGTGAAGCCCTCGGCTTCGATGGCGGCTTCGCAGGCCGCCAAGGCGCTGCGCGCCAAGGGCGTCGACGTGATCGATCTCGGCCTGGGCGAACCCGATTTTCCGACACCGCATCACATCGTCGATGCCGCTCATTTCGCCGCCAAGGCCGGCCAGACACTCTACACGGCCGCCGCCGGCACGGTCGAAGTGCGCGAAGCCATAGCCGGCAAATTCCGCCGCGAGAACGGGCTGGACTACACCGCCGATGATATCGTCGTCGCCAACGGCGCCAAGCAGATCATCTTCAACGCGCTTATGGCGACGCTCGAGACCGGCGACGAGGCGATCCTGCCGGCGCCCTATTTCGTCTCCTACCCGGAAATGGTGAAGCTGCTCGGCGGCACGCCGGTCGTTGTCGAATGCCCGGCGACCACCGGCTTCCGGCTGACGTCGGCGCTCTTGGAAAAGGCGATCACGCCAAGGACGAAGTGGCTCTTCCTCAACATGCCGGGCAACCCGTCCGGCGCGGTTTATTCGCAATCCGATCTGAAGGCGCTGGGCGCTGTGCTGGCGAAGCATCCGCAGGTGCTCATCCTTTCCGACGAGATCTACGAGCACATCCTGTTCGACGGACGCGAGTTCGTTTCTTTCGGCAAGGCCTGCCCCGAGCTCAAGGACCGCACGCTGATCGTCAACGGCGTTTCGAAATCCTATGCGATGACCGGCTGGCGCGTCGGCTACGCGGCCGGACCCGCGCCGCTTCTCAAGGCGATGTCGACCATCCAGAGCCAGTCCTGCACCTCGGTTTGCTCGATCGCGCAAGCAGCGACTGTCGCCGCGCTCAACGGCCCGCAGCATGAAGTCGCCCGCTTCCGCCAGGCTTTCGAGGCGCGCCGCGACCTAGTCGTCGACGGCATCCGGAAGATCAACGGCCTGACGCTGTCGCCGCCGGAAGGCGCTTTCTACGCCTATATCGGCTGCGTCAGCCTGATCGGCCGCAAGACGCCCAAGGGCGTCGTGCTGGAGGACGACGCGGCCGTCTCGAATTATCTTCTCAACGAAGGCCGGGTGGCGTCGGTGCCTGGCGTCGCCTATGGACTGTCACCCTATTTCCGCATCTCGACCGCGACCAGCGAAGAGGTGCTGACCGAGGCGATCGCGCGGATCAACGCCGCCGTCGCGCAAGTGGAGTAAGTGATGCCGCATTACGAACGTATCCTGATCACCGGCGCCGCCGGCCGGCTCGGCTCGCAGCTGCGCAAGGGGCTGGCGCCGTTGGCCAAGACGATCCGCCTGGCGGGGCGCGAACCCTTCGGCGACCTTGCGACGCACGAGGAGGAAGCTGTCTTCGACCTCGCCGACATGGAAGCCACGATCGCCGCGACCAAGGATTGCGACGCGATCGTCCATTTCGGCGGCGCGCCGCTCGAATGCGAATGGCAGACCATTCTCGATTCCAGCATCCGCGGCTCCTACCACATCTATGAAGGCGCCCGTAAACACGGCGTGAAGCGCATCATCTATGCCTCATCGGTGCATGCCATCGGCTATCACGAGATCGACGCGCATATCGGCGTCGACGCGCCGGTGCGCCCGGATAGCCTCTACGGCGTGTCGAAGAATTTCGTTGAAAGCCTCAGCCGGCTCTACTGGGACAAGTTCGGCATCGAGACGGTATGCCTGCGCATCTTTTCGTCCTTCCCCGAACCGGCCGACCGGCGCATGCTGTGGTCATATCTCTCCTTCGCCGATTGCGTGCGCCTGGTCGAAGCGTCGCTGACCGCGCCGCGCGTCGGCCACACGATCTCCTTCGGCATTTCCAACAACAAGCTGAAGATGGTCGACAACAGCGGCGCGGACCACCTTGGGTTCATCCCGCAGGACAGCGCCGAGCCATTTCGCGCCGCGGTCGAGGCCAAAACCCCTGTTCCCGATCCGAACAAGCCGTCGGTGAAATATCTCGGCGGCTGGTTCTGCGAGCTTGGCCATCCCGACGACAAGCCCACCTGACGATTCCGTCTGAGCGGAATTGCGCCACGAACGCAAAACGCCGGCAACTCGTCGAGTTGCTGGCGTTTTTCAATCGAAGCTGGTAGCGAGGCCAGGATTTGGCTTCTCTGTCCCGGGGCGTCGGCTTTGCCCTTATTGCAGGCCCCTGAGAGTTCAAATCGACCGGCCCTCACAGCCGAATAACAAAACGGCCCGCGTTGAGCGGGCCGTTTTGAGTTTGGTTGCGGGGACTGGATTCAAGCGCGCCGGCGATCCTTAAGGAAGATCCTTTCAACAAACGAATTCCGTGACAGCGCTGTATGGCAACCTGCCCAGAGCGCGCGCCCCATAGTGAGTTCACGAGGTAGCGGTCCTCTGCTATCATAAGTATCCGCGCCTGGCTCCGCACCGTCGTCCCGCGACTCCCATTAGCTCAATCCGATTGCCAAACGGATCGGACACGTACGTCCGGTAAAAACCATCAATCGGCTCGTCGTCTATGCACGCAAACCCCGCCGTGTTGAGACGCGCGCGAAGCTTTGGAGCTCGTCAACCACAAACGCCGGGTGCACCTTCTTGGCAGGGCAAAAGGCGGCCTCCACACCAGATGCACACGGGCGCGGCCAGCCTCGAACCAGCAGCCGCCCCCCGGCCGGCTTCGAGCTCGCAACCGGGCAATTTTGCGCCGCCTTACTTGGTCGCTTCGAGCTTGTCGACCGCCGCGCCGAACCCCTTGAGCGAAACCGGAATGGTCACCGGTTTGCGCGTTACCGATTCCATGCCGACGTTCAACGTCGCTCCGGATCGCATCGCCTTGAGCAGATCCGGCGCCAGCGGCGTCGCGGCATAGGCGCCGTTCTGGTCACTGGTCTGGATAGCGATCGTGACCTTCTTGCCGCTGTCGATCTGGTAGGAAGTTCCCGATGGCAGGAACAGGCCATGCGGCAGGGCCAAAAGCATGGCAAAGCCTGGGGTACCCTGCTGGCGGCGCACCGTCACAGTCAGAACCCGCTGGCCGGTCTTGGCTTCGGTGAGATTCTGCGAAACTTGGCATTGCAGTTCGGTGCCCGTTGATCCCGACGAGCAATTGACCACCCAGGGATTGGCGTCCGCGGGTTTCGTCTCTGCCGGCTTGGTATCTTCGGCCATGGCAAGGCCGGTCGCCAGCAAAAGCGCGCCGAAGCCGACGGGCAGGTATCTTTGCCTTCCAAGTACATTAAATCTCACTAATATACTCCAATTGTCACATCGCTCGGTTTATAGCCGGCTTAATCGAGTCCCAGTCGTTGGACGCAAAGTCAATGTTGCCCTACTGCAACAGGACTCTAATTTCTGTGTTAATACCGTATCGCAACCGTGAATTGCCGTGCAATACTATGCAATACATTAGCTATCCGCTATCCAGTGGAAGAGCATGGCGGCAGCCGGGACGGGTAGATGCGCTCGCGCACAGGGCTGATTGAACGTCGGGGGAAGACCGCTGAGCGCCAAATGCGGCGACGCGGCGGAGCATTGGCTGCATCCCGCCGCTCAGGCATTTTGCTGCGCACCTCCGCGCTGACCACTGTCGCTCTCGCATTGTCGGGCCTGGCCGCGCATGCCGAGGATGCCGGGCTATGGCAGCCGCAGGTCCGTGCCATCATCGGCGCCAACAGCAACAGTGGCTATTCGGCGCTCGAAGGCTTCCTGCCGATCAAGCAGAACCTCGAATCGGTCCTCTTCCTCGACGTCCGCTCGAAATATGATTTCGACAACGGCTTCGGCCAGGATGTCGGCCTCGGCGTGCGCCGCATCGTCAATCCGGATCTGATGGTCGGCGGCTACGCCTATCTCAACATCCAGAACGACGACAGCCACCAGTTCGTCGCCACCACGCTCGGCCTCGAGGCGATCACCTCGAAATATGACGCGCATGTCAATGTCTACCTGCCGATAAGCAAGGACCGCGGCTCGACCGGTATCGATTCGACGCTGTCGCTCGTCGGCAACCAGCTGCTCGAACAGATTTCGACGATCGACCATCGCACCTATGCGGCCTGGGGCATCGAGGGCGAGGTCGGCGTCCAGGCGCCGATCGACCTGCCGGAAAGCCAGTCGCTGCGCTTCGACGTCGGCGCCTACCATTTTGCCGACCCCAACGGCGACGACCATTCGATCACCGGGGCCAAGGCGGGGATCGAGTACACCTTCGGCGACGTCGTCGGCAAAGGCACGTCGCTGACCTTCACCGGCGAGGTGCGCAACGATAACCGCGACGACACCCAGTTCGCCGGCAGCGTCCGGCTGACGGTGCCGTTCAACGTGTCGGGCAAGGGCAGTTCCGTCGATGACGATCCCGATCTCGTCTCCACGGTCAGCCCGGGCCTGCGCACGCGTCTCAATGAGCGCGTGCGCGGCGACATCGGCGTCAGGCTGGAGAACCAGGACAGGGTCAACGGCACGACGACGCGGGTGGCCATCAACGCTGCCACCAATGCGGCCTTCGGCAATTTCTTCTTCGCCGACGGCGGCAATTCGCTCGGCCTCGGCACCATCGGCGATCCGACCACGCTGGATGATGCCGTCACCAAGGCCGGCGGCAACGGCTTCATCGTCGCGCTCGGCGGCAGCGGCAACATCACCACCGGCGGTGTCAATCTCACCGCCGGCCAGACCGTCATTGGCGGCGGCGGCAGCGTCCAGGCGAAGCTCGCCGACGGCAGCGTCGGCACATACAATTTCGGCGGCAGCAACGGCACCATCCAAGGCACCAACGCCGCCAGCCCCGTGATCACTCTGGCCAGCAACAACACGCTGAGCAACATCACCATCACCGGCGGCGGCGACGGCATCTTCGGCAACAATGCCGCAGGCACGAAGCTGACCGATGTCACCGTCAGCGGCGCCGGCGGCAACGGCGCCGACTTCACCGGTAATTCCACCAGCGTCAGCGCGTCCAATTTCACCGCGACCGGCAACGGCCTCGACGGCCTGCACATCGAGGATAACGGCACCTACAGCCTCACCGGCACGACGACGCTCAACGGCAATTCCGATGACGGCCTCGATATAACCGGACAGGGCACCTACACCTTCGCCACCGTCAATGCCCAGAACAACACCGACCGCGGCATAACGGTGCAGGGCACGTCGAGCGGCGGCAGCTTCACCACCACCGGCGGCACGATCTCCGGCAATGGCGGCACCGCCGTCTTCATCGATCCGATCACCGCCCATGTCGTGCTTGATTCCATCACCCAGAGCGGCGGCGTGTCGGGCGTCATCCTCGACCAGGTGTCGGGCAGCTTCGCCGTCAATGGCGCGACGAATATTTCGAACACCACCGGCCCGGCCGTCGCGATCACCAACTCGCCGGCATCGATCCGCTTCGGTGACATCGCCATCACCAATCCCGGCGCCGACGGCATGTCGTTCAGCGGCGTCAACGCCGCAGTGGTCGCCGGCAACATCGTCATTTCCGGGCTCGGAGCCGGCACCGGCCTGGACTTCTCCGGAAGCCAGACCAATTTCACCGCGCAGTCGCTCAATCTTACCGGTACCGGCGCGGCCGGCTCCACCGGCATCGACCTCACCTCGCCCAGCGCCGGCGGTGCGGTCATCACCATCACCAATGGCGGTACCATCGCCAATGTCGACACCGGCGTTCGCCTCGGCATTGCCGGTACGCCGGCCGATTCGGCTAATGCCAATTTCACCTTCGGCGGCGGTTCGATCGCCGGCATCACCGCCTCGCTCGACGCGCGCGGCCTCAATCAGACGCTCGGTACCTATGCCTTCGGTTCGACCACCTTCAGCGGGCCGCAGCTTTTCGACACGCAGAATGTGATCTTTGTCGGCGCTGCCGCAACGGGTACGGGCGATGGATCCTCGCTTCTCGACCTTGCTTCGATCGCAACCGCCGATGCCAACACCGATGGGACCGCCATCTTCGTGCTGGTCAACGACGCCAGCAACACGCCGATCGATGCCGCCGGCGGCTTCACGCTGAGCGCCGGCCAGACGCTCGCTTCCTTCGGCAATGGCCGCAGCTTCTCGCTCGGCGGCGTCCCGATCAACGTCACCGGCGACAATGTCCAGCACGACCAGGTTGTCTCGGATGTCAACGGCGCCGCGACGCTTACCAGCACCGGCGCCGGCGACGTTGTAACGCTGGCCAACAACAGCTCGCTGCTCGATTTCAATATTTCGGGTGGCAGCGCCAATGGCATCCATGGCAGCGGCGTCACCGGCGTTACGCTGACCGGCATGTCGGTCAGCGGCGCCGGCCTTGCCGGTGTGCTGTTCGACGGCACCGGTAGCGCCACTGCCACCGACCTGACCTCGACCGGCAATACTGGTGCGGGCCTGTCCCTGCAGGGGGCCGGCACCTACAATTTCAACGGCACCACGACGCTAAACAGCAACGGCGCCGATGGCTTGTCGATCACCGGCGATGGAACCTATAATTTCCAGACGCTCAATTCGCAGAACAATGCCGGCAGCGGCGTCGATGCAAGCTCCACCGGCACCGGCAAACTGACGACGACCGGCGGGACGATTTCCGGCAATTCCGGCCAAGGGTTCAGTGCCTCGCAGATCGGGCTGGACGTCACGCTGACCAGCCTCACCCATACTGCCGGCGGCACCGGGATAGCTCTCTCGAACGTTACCGGCAGCTTCGATATCACCGGCACGACGACGATCTCTGGCGTGCCGAACGGGATTGTCATTCAGAACAGTTCGGCAACGGTGGGCTTCGGCGGAAAGGTCACCGTCACCGCCCTCACTGGCTCGGGCATCATTCTCGATACCACTTCCGGCGCCGTCACTTTCGGCGACGTGGCGATCGACCAGCCAGGCCAGAACGCGATCGATGTTTTCGGCACCAACGGCGCGATCGCCTTCGGCAACATCGACATCACCAACCTGCCGACCGGCAAGACCGGTCTTGATTTGTCCGGCAGCAGTTCGACCTTTACAGCCACGACGCTCGACATCGCGGGCGCCGGCACCTCGACCGGCATCGACCTGTCTGGCACCACCGGCGGCTCCGTCACCATTGGCAGTGGCGTCATTACCGCCGGCACCGGCGTGCAGATGGGCACGCATGGTGCTGCCGGCACCAGCGCCAACACCACCTTCTCGTTCGGCGCCGCCGGTGGCGCCTCGATCACCGGCACGGTCGCCTCGCTCGACATGCGCGGCCTGATGGCCGGCAGCGGCACCTATGCCTTCAACGGCACGGCGCTCGTCGGGCCGCAGTTGTTCGACAGCGCCAACATCGTCTTCGTCGGCGCGGCCGACACCGGGACCGGCAGCGGCGCGGACGTCGGCGATCTCATCAACGCGGCCGCCGCCGACGACCTGACCACCGACGCAAACACGATTTTCGTCCTCGTCAACAACGGCGCTGGAAACATCAACACCGACGCCGACGGCTTCACCCTTGCCGCCGGTCAGTCGCTGGTTTCCTTCGCCAATGGCGCGACGGTCAATCTCGGCGCGCCGCCGGCCAATGTCGCCGGCACCAATGTCGTCACCGGAGCCACGCAGGCTGATCCGTTCGGCAACGGCGCAGCGACGCTCGTCAATTCGGCCGGCAGCGCCATCGATCTCGACAACGGCAACCTCGTCCAGAATTTGGGTGTCAGCAATGCCGGCTCCGGCGCGGCGATCAACGGCGCGGGCATCAGCGCGGCGACCATCACCGGCGTGACGATCACCAGCGCCGTCACCGGCATCGATCTGACCGGCGCATCGGGCGCTATCAACGTCACCAACACCACGATGGGCGGCGTCAGCGGCACCGGCCTCCTGGCTAGCAATTTCAGCGGCACCGGCACCTTCAACAATTTTGACATCACCGGCGCCGGAACCGGCGTCAGCGTCACCGGCGGTTCCACCGGCGCGCTCACCTTCGACAATGCGAGCTCGATCGCCGGCACGTCCGGTGTGGCCTTCAACATCGACACGGCAACTTCCACCGTTACCTATAACGGCACGATCAACCAGACGAGCGCGGCAAGCGCGGTCAAGATCAACGCCATGACCGGCGGCGGTGCCACCTTCGGCGGCAAGATCACAGCCAGCACCGGCGCGGCCAACGCCATCGATCTCACCGGCAATGCCGGCGGCACGATCAATTTCAACGGCGGGCTCGACCTCACCACCGACGGCGGCTTCGCCTTCAGCGCCATCAATGGCGGCACGCTCAACGTCACCGGCACCAACACCATCGCCACGGGCGGCGGCGTCACCGAAAAGGGTATCCAGCTCGGCGGCGCCAGCGGCCTCACCATCGGCGCCGGCGGGGTGACCTTCGACAGCGTCACCGTCGACGGCTCCGGCGGTACTGTGCCGACCGGTATCGTCATCGAGAACACCAGCGGTGGCAACGTCACCTTTGGCGGCGTCGACATCAGCCGCGTCAATGGCGATGCCATCCGCCTCACCAATGTCGCCAGCGGCACCTATACCTTCAACGGCACGACCACGATCGCAACCGTCGTCGGCAATGGCCCGGGTTTCGTCGTTCAGGGCAGCGCTGCCACCGTCAACGTCGGCAACCTCTTCACCACCGGCGTTTCCGGCGACGACGTCAACCTGACCAACAACACCGGCACCATCTCGATCGGCGGCACCATCACCAATTCCGGCACCGGCAACGGCGTCGTGGTGTCCGGCGGCAGCGCGGCGATCACCGTTTCGGCCAACATTTCCAGCTCGGCAAGCGCGCCGGGCACGGCGATCAAGGTCGACGGCACCACCGGCGGCTCTGTCGCGTTCACGGGTAACGTCACCTCGACCGGCACCGGCAATATCTTCGCCATCGGCACGACGACGGCGCCGACGGGCGGGGCGATCACCTTCGGCCTCGGCAAGACGCTGACGGCAACCGGCGGCGGCGGCGCGGTGATCGGCGGGCTTGCCGGCAACGCCACATTCAACGACATGGCGCTGTTGTCGATCACCAATGCAACCGGCAACGGCCTTTCGGTCTCGAACGTGGCAAGCGGCGCCAACCTGGGCTTCGGCAGCGTCACAATCTCGGGCGCGGGCGGCAACGGCATCGAGATCGCCAACAATGACGGCCTGGTGACGTTCTCGGGCGGCACCACTGTGACGATGGGCTCGGCCGCCAACACGGCCGGCATCGATTTCACCGGCACCAATGCCAACGTCACCTTCGGCGCCACGACGGTCAGCAACATCGGCGCCAACCAGACCGGCATCGATTTCAGCGGCTCGTCCACTGCGGCCGATTTCAGCCTCGCCGCCACCATCACAGGCCTCGGCGACCTCACCTCGCGCGGCATCGATCTGTCCTCGACGACCGGCAACAAGGTCATCACCTTCTCCCAAGGGTCCTCGATCGCCAATGTCGGCATCGGCGTCGACCTTTCGTCCGGTCAGACCACCGCCACCTCGGCCAACGCTACTTTCACCTTCGGCGACGGCGATTCGACCGATGGGCTGGAATCCTCGATCGCCGCGGCGACCAACGGCTACACCGTCAACACGGTCGGCCTCGATCCGACGCTCGGCGACTACGATTTCGACGACGTGTCGTTCACCGGCAGCGCCAACCTGGCCTCGGCGCCGGGCGCGGTCACGCTGGTGTCGCAGTCGGGCGGCTTCATAAATGCCGGCACGACCGGCAACCTTAGCATGGGCGTCAGCACTATTTCGCTCGCCGCCGCCGATGCGGTGACCGGCGCCCAGAACTTCGCCTTCGTCGGTCCGATCGATGTCGGCGCCAGCGCCTTCACGCTCGATTCGGGCCAGACGATCACCGGCTTCGGCAATGGCAACGTCGTCTCGATCGGCACCATCCAGCCGGTGAACGTCCACGGCAACCTCGGAGCCACCGGCGGCAACATCACCGGCGACGAGGCCGTGGTCACCGGCACCGGCGACTTCATGCATCTGCTCGGCGACAACGCCGTCCGCCACACCGCCTTCGATTTCAGCGGTGCCAGCGGCTCCGCTTTCCTGATCGACCAGAGCGCGCCGGGCTTCAGCAATGCCAGCGGCATCACCATCGAAGGCGTCACCATCAGCAATGTGGCGGCGGGCCAGACGGCCATCAAGGTCGCGGGATTGACCGGCAATCTCGCGGTCATCAACAACGACATCGACGTTTTAGGCACGCTGCTCGACGTGAACGGCGGCTCCGGCACCATCCAGGTGTCGCGCGGCATCCTGACGAACAGCGCGACGCCCGGCACGCTGATCGGCGGCGGCATCAACATCGCCAACCGCACCGGCGGCGCGGTGACCTTCACCGACCAGGTGACGATCACCGGCGGCAACGGCGTGTCGATCTCGGGCGGCACCGCCGCCGGCGCCGTCAATTTCAATGGCGGCCTCGACATCACCACCTCGGCCGATACCGGCCTCGATTTCTCGGGCCTGAACCTGCTCACGGTCGCCAATGCGGGCTCGACGACGATCAACGCGACCGGCCAGACGGCGCTGTCGCTGCAGGGCGCGATCGGCGCTGGCGGCGTCCATTTCAACAGCGTCACCTCGACCAATGCGGCCGCCCAGGGCGTGCTGATCAGCGGCGCCAGCGGCGGCAATGTCGATCTCGACGCCGTCAACGTCGCCGGTTCAGGCGGCGCCGGCATCGAGGTTCGCAATTCGAGCGGCACTAACATCTTCGGCAATACCACGATCGACAATTCGGCCTCGGCCGGCCGTGGCGTGAACATCGAGAACGCCGCCAGCGCCACCACCATCACCTTCGACGGCACGCTGGGCATCACCACATCCACGGGCAGCGGCTTCCGCGTCGCAAGCAGCGCCCCGCCGGCCGCCACCACGGTCAATGTGACGGGCGCCGGCACGCGCAGCGTCAGTACCTCGAACGGAACCGCCGTCGACATCACTTCGGCCACCCTCGGCGGCGGCTTCACCTCGGTCAACGCCAGTTTCTCGGGCGCGGCCAACGGCATCAACCTGCAGCAGGTGGCGGGCTCGCTCGATCTCGGCAACGGCACGCTGACCAACACCGGCTCGGGCGCCGCCTTCAATGTCGGCTCGGCCACCGACCAGAGCGGCGGGAATGCGACGATCTCTTATGCCGGCAATATCGCCTCCAACGGCAACGGCGCGGCGGTCTCGGTCCAGGAACTGACCGGCGGTTCGGTGACGCTGTCGGGCAATCTGACGGACGGTTCCGCCACCAATGGTGGCCACATCGTCGTTGCCAACATCAACAACGGCACGGCGGCCACCATCACCTTCTCCGGCGCCAGCAAGCAGATCAGCTCCGGCACCAACGACGCGGTCAGCCTGACCGGCAACACCAACGGCACGGTCAACTTCACCAATGGCGGGCTGGCGATCACCGCCACAAGCGGCGCCGGCTTCACGGCCACGGGCGGCGGGACGGTCAATGTCGGCACCGGCGGTAGCGCCAACACCATCGCCACGACCTCGGGAACCGCGCTGAACCTCAGCGGCGTGACGGTGGGCGCCACGTCGCTGAATTTCTCGACCGTCTCGGCCAACGGCGCCGCGACCGGCGTTTCGCTTGCCAACATAGCCTCGTCGGGCGGCGGCACGATCGCGCTCGGCACGGTCAACCTGCAGGGCATCACGTCGCGTGGTGTCGATGTATCCGGCACGTTGGGCGCGGCGCTGTCCTTCAACGATCTCGATATCGGCTTGAACAACAGCGCCGCCGTGGCCTTCGATCTCAACGGCGCAACGATCAATGCCGCTGTGACCGCCAACGATTTCGACGTCACCAACGCGGCCGCGGCCGGGACCTCGATCGGCGTCGATCTGCGCGGCGCCACCGGCGGCCAGACCGTGCGTCTCGGCGACACCGACCCGAACGGCGCGAGTTCGAGCATCGCCGGTGTCAACACTGGCGTCTTCCTCAGTTCGGCGAGCAACCTCAACTTCATCTATGGCGACGGCGAGCAGGCGATCGACCAAGCCTCGACCATCAGCGCCAATGTCGGCATCGACGCCTCCAGCGCGCCGGTCTCCGGCACCTACGACTTCCAGGATGTCAACTTCGCGGCCAGCCCCGGCCTCGGCTTCGGCGTCGGCAGGATCTACTTCGTCGGCGCCAGCGCCACGGGCGACGGCAGCGGCAAGGACCAGAACAATCTCGCGACGCTGACCACGGCGGAAGCGGCGGCGGTTTCAACCGACATCATCGTGCTGGTCAATGACGGCGGCGTTATAACGGCGGCGGGCAGCAACGGCAACGACACGCTGGCGCTCGCAACCAGCGAACAAGTGCGCGGCTTCGGCAACGGCAACATCGATCTGGCGCTGACGGTGCCGTCGACGATCCAGCTGGCCAGCAGCAACATCTCGATCGTAGACCAGACGCCAAACGGCGCGGCGACGCTGACGAGCGCGGACGGCAGCAGCATCGTCACCCTGGCCGGCAACGGCAACATCATCGACGGCTTTACGATAAATGGCAACGACGGCACAGGCGCCAATGCCGCGATCGGCATCAGCGGCTCCGGCACGGCGAACGCCACGATCAGCAACATGACGATCAGGAACGTCACGGCCACCGATATCGACTTCGGCACCGGCGCTGCCGGCACCACGACGCTGACCAATCTCTCCCTCTTGTCTACCGGGGCTGGCGGCACTACCATCAAGTTTGGCGCAGCCTCCGGAACGGTCACCGGCACCAATGTCGACACGACAGGCGGCAGCGGCGTGTCCGTCGTCGGTGGCAGTGCGGCCTTCACCTTCGACAGCGCGAGCTCGATCGCCAACGTCGCCGGCACAGCCGTCAGCATCACCAACCGCACCGGCGGCAGCTTCGGCTTTGCCGGCACGGTTACGTCCACCATTGGCGGCAGCGGCATCGTCATCTCCGGCGCGACCGGAGCAAACACGGTCAACTTCAGCGGCGCGGTCAATTTCAACGCCGCGGGCACAGGTGTGTCGATCAACAATGGCGGCCTGGCCTCGACTGTCAGTTTCGCCAACCTCGCCCTCACGACGGGCAGCGCCAACACGGCCTTTACGGCGACCAACGGCGGCACGGTCAATGTCGCCACCGGCTCGATCAGCACGACTGCCGCCCAAGCGGTCAACCTCAACGGCATCGCGGCCGGCATCAATTTCACCTCGACCACCTCCGGCGGCGGCACCAACAACGTCGCGCTTACCAATGTCACCGGCACGGTGAACCTGGGCACCGGTTCGCTGACCGGCGCGTCGGGCGTCGCCTTCCTGGGCTCCGGCGGCACGGCAGCCGTCACCTATGGCGGCTCGATCACCAAGACCAGCGACGGCCGCACGATCGATATCCAGAACCGCACTGGCGGCACGGTGACACTCAGCGGCGCGGTTTCCTCGACCGGCTCGAGCGACGGCATTTTCCTCAACGCCAACACCGGCTCGACCATCAGCTTCACCGGCGCCCTGACCATCGACACCTCGAGCAGCAACTCGATCGGCTTCAACGCGACCGGCGGCGGCACGGTCAGCGCGACCGCCTCCGGCAGCACCATCAATTCGGGCCAGGCGACCGCGCTCAATGTCGTCAGCACGACGATTGGCGCCTCCGGCCTGAAGTTCCAGAGCATCTCCTCGAGCGGCGGCACCGCCGCCGGCATCGTGCTCGACGGCACCGGCTCTAGCGGCGGGCTGACCGTAACCGGCACCGGCTCGGCCGGCTCGGGCGGCACGATTTCCAGCAAGACCGGCGCCGATATCCTGACCGGCACAGACGCCGGCGGTCAGACCGTGAGCGGAAGTGCCGGCACCGGCATCTTCCTGAGGAATACCTCCGGAGTATCGTTCGCCAACATGCAGCTGAACGACTTCTCGAACTTCGCCGTCTACGGCAACACCGTCACCAACTTCACGATGACCGGCATGACCATCAACGGCGTCAACGGCAACAACAATGCCGGCGACCGCGAAGAAGGCTCGATCCGCTTCGACAACCTGCTCGGCACCTCTTCGATCACCAACTCCAGCATATCGGGCGGCTACAACCAGAACGTCGACCTCTACAACACCAGCGGCACGCTGACCCGGCTGACCATGGACAACATCCAGTTCGGCCTGATCGATGCGACGGGAGGCAACGACAATGTTCGCGGACAGGTCTACAACAGCGCGACCGCCAACTACACGCTGACCAACAGCACCTTCGCCGGCACGCGCGCCGACTTCATCGCGTTCCTTGCCAACAACAATTCCACCATGGATGCCGTGGTGCGCAGCAACACGTTCCACAACGGCCAGGCGATCATCCCCGGCGGCGGCACGGCGGTCGATATCCGCAGCGGCTCGGGCGGCCTTGCCTCCGCTGCGACGACCACCTTCGATATCTCGCACAACGTTCTGACCGACGGTGGCGCCAATGCCTTCGATACCGTCGGCATCTTCGTCGCCAAGGGTCAGGACAACGGCACCATGGCCGGCACGATCGCCAGCAACCAGATCGGCCCGGCCAAGGTGAACTCCAATTCGGATGGCATTTTCGTGCGCGTGGCCGGCGCTGGCACGATGACGACCCTGATCCAAAACAACACCATCACCGGCGTCGGCAACAACGGCATCCATCTCCAGAACAACGATGGCAGCGCCACGTTGAATGCCACGATCTACGGCAACAGCGTGACGTCGCCAACGAGCTCATTCCCGTTTGCCGCGCTGCTGGTCGACAATGGCGCCACAGCCACCGACACCAGCACGACCAATGTCGTCATCGGTTCGGGCACCGGCGGCGCGGGCAGCAAGAACACGCTGACCCACTCACCCAACTATGCGGTCGATGTTTCGTTGAGCAATTTCAACGCCAGCACGCACCTCAACCTGTCGCGGAATGGTTCGGGCCAGAGCACGGCGCTCGGCGTCATCCAGGATGACAACACCGGCGTGCAAACGGTCGATACGACGGGTGGCAGCGGGACCATCACCTTCGTCAACAGCTTGCCGACGCTTCCGCCGGTAGTGGCGCCCTAAGTCTTGCCTTGCATGTGCCTTGGTGGTGGCATTTTCGCCGCTGGGCGTAACTTTAGTAAAAGTGAAGTTAAAAGATTTTTTTATTACACGCCTTATTGCCGTTGCGTAATGTAATCGCATTGCGCTAATGTATGCTTACAGCAAGGAGGGGTGCGATGGCGGAACCATTTCTTTCCGAAATCAGAATCATGTCTTTTGCCTTCCCTCCGAAAGGCTGGGCGCTTTGCAATGGGCAATTGCTCCCGATCAACCAGAACCAGCCGCTGTTCTCGTTGCTGGGCACCACTTTCGGCGGCGACGGCCGGGTGAATTTCGCCCTGCCCGACTATCGCGGGCGCGTCCCCATCCATGTCGGCGGCAGTCATGTGCTGGGCGAACGGGGCGGCGAGCAGGCGCACACGCTTTCGATCTCGGAACTGCCGGTCCATAGCCATGCCGAGATGGCCACCACGGCCAATGCCGATGTGCCGGCTCCCGCCGGCAACCTGCTGGCAACGGTCGCCAACGTCTATACGCCGCCAGCGAACCCCACTACGACGATGGACCCCGGTACGCTGGCCTTGGTCGGCGGCAGCCAGGCGCATATCAATATGCAGCCGTTCCTGACACTGAGCTTCTGCATCGCCCTGCAGGGCATTTTCCCGTCGCCGACCTGAGGAAACGCAATTATGGCACAACCCTATGTTGGCGAAGTGAGAATGTTTGCCGGCAATTTCAATCCTGCCGGCTGGATGTTCTGCGAAGGACAGCTCTTGCCGATCTCGGAGTATGAAACCCTGTTCAACCTGATCGGCACCACTTATGGCGGCGACGGCGAGAGCACCTTCGCATTGCCCGACCTGAGGGGCCGGCTGCCGCTGCATCAGGGCGACAGTTTCATCCTTGCCGAGACCGGGGGCGTGGAGGAAGTCACGCTGACGACCCAACAGATCCCCTCACACACGCACCCGTTTGTCGCCTCGTTGAACAACGCAGCGGCGAATACGCCCACCGGCAATGTGACCGGGCAGGTTGGCGCCTCGCAGATCTACCGTGAAGCGCCGGCGACGACGCCGATGTCCCCGCAGACCGCCGGGCAGACCGGCGGCGGTCTGCCGCATACCAACTTCCAGCCGTATCTTTGCATCAATTTCATCATCTCGCTGTTCGGTATCTTCCCGTCGCCGACTTGAAGAGGACGTCATGGCCGATCCGTTCGTCGCCGAAATCCGCATCTTTCCGTTCAACTTCGCGCCCAAGGGCTGGGCATGGTGCGACGGTCAACTGCTGCCAATATCGCAGAACACCGCGCTGTTCTCATTGCTCGGCACGACCTATGGCGGCAATGGCAAGTCCAACTTTGGCTTGCCCGATTTGCAGGGCCGCGCGCCGATGCATCCGGGGCAGGGACCGGGGCTGTCGCTGCACGATCTCGGTGAGCAGGGCGGATCGGAGACGGTGCAGTTGCTGATATCGGAGATGCCGCAGCACGGGCACACGCTGATGGGGAATATCAATCCAGCCAATCTGGCGGCTCCAAGTGCGACACGATCCTATGCGCGCACGAATCCAGGGCAATCTTACTCGGCGACAGCCACGTTGACGCCGCTCAACGATCAGGCGGTGCGACCGGTCGGCGGCGACCAGCCGCACAACAACATGCAACCCTATCTCACCTGCTATTTCTGCATCGCGCTTCAGGGCGTCTTCCCACCACGCCCCTGATTTGCCGATGAACCATTTTCGCGGGGCGGCCGGCTGGATGCGCGCGGCGGGTGCTGGGCTCACATTCCGCGGGTCAACGGATGCCGATCTGCCGTTTCTGTTGCACCTCTATGCCTCGACCCGCCTCGAAGAGCTGGCCGTGACATCCTGGGCCGAGGCGCAGAAGGCCGCGTTCCTCGACATGCAGTTCCAGGCGCAGCACGCGCATTACCGCAAATACTACCCCGATGCCGACTGGTTGGTGGTCACGCGTGCCGGCAGCGATATCGGACGGCTCTATATCGAGCGCTGGCCAGGCGAGCACCGCATCATCGACATCGCCTTCCTGCCGGCGTTTCGCGGCAAGGGCTTCGGCTCGGCCCTGCTCAGCGATCTCATCGACGAAGCCGCAGCCATCGGCAAAGCGGTCTCGATCCATGTCGAGAAGCACAACCCGGCCATGCGGCTTTACCTGCGGCTGGGCTTCACCGTGGCCGAAGACAAGGGCGTTTACGACCTGATGCTGCGTCCGGCCCCGTGAGCGCCGCAACCATCACGCACCGCGATACCAGGAGACGATGGTGAAGCGTTCGTTGCGCGTAACCGGCGTCACTTCGTGCGTCGTTTCCGAGCGAAACGCGACCACCGACCCCGGCAATGCCAGCATCGCGACGCGCAGCTCCGGACCGCTGTAAGGTCCGTGCAGGACCAGCGAACCGCCGGAATAGTCCTCCGGCGAAGGCTCGTCGGACTGGCCGTTAAGAAAGATCACCATCGAAATCTTCCGGAAGCGCGACTCGTCGCGAATGATCGGCGTGTTGCCGTCCTGGTGCGGCACGAAGAAATCGCCCTCTTGGTAGTGGAGGAACTGCGGTTTCTCAAACGCGCCCAGCGCGATTGCGAAATGCCGTTCGAGCACCGTTTTTTGCTGCTTCAGCAGACGCTCTATCAGCGCCTGCGCGGCAAGCGAAACTTCGGCACGTCTGGTCCGGCGCACCTGCGACCATTGCGGCTTCTGATCGGAACGGCCGAGCAGGCCGGCAGCCTCGCCGGTGGCTGCGCGAATTTCCGAGCACAACGCGCGACAGGTCGCTTTGTCCAGCACTTTGGGGATTGTGACATAGTCGACCACGCCCGGCCGATCTCAGTTGAAGACCGCTTCGTAGATATAGCCCGCCTGGTCGCCGGAGATGGGCACGATGAAGATGTCATGCGTGATCTCGCTGCCGACAAAGCGATAGGTCGCCTGGGGCAAAAGCATTTCGCGCGGCCCTTTGAACAGCGCCGAGAAGCCGCCGCCGGCGCGCGGACTGTTGGCGACGCGTTTTACTGAAGCGAGCTCCAGCGCGACCATCTGCCCGCCTGCCTCGACGACGAATGTCTGCCCGACCGCCTGCTCGAATTGCGTAGCCGATGCCATTCCCGTCCACCTTCAATCACTATCGGTTGCCGCCAATACCGGCGGTCCGCGCCATGCTGTTCATAGCGTGCCGGGAAGCCGTTGCGCCAGCCCTTGTGCTGGCCTAAACCCTTTATAGCTGCGCTATTGCATGGCTTTTTGGAGGAGGCTGAACATGGCTGAAGCGAAGACCGAGAAGGCGCCGGTGCTAGCCGGCTCCGGCAATGCGCTGCCGCTGTTTTATAGCAATCCCGAAGCGCTCAACCCGATACGCCATGGCTCGCTCGGGCTGATCGCGCGCGCCGATTTCGGCTTTGCCCGCGCGGCGCATTCCATCCCCGTGGCGGCCTCAGAAATGCCGGGCGCCATGCGCTCCTATCCGATCGTCTTCATAGGCCCGGCCAAGGCGCCGGTGATCATCACTGGCCTGCGCCAGAACGAGAACCTGTTCGTCGATCACGACGGCCGCTGGACCGAACCCCACTACATCCCGGCCTATGTGCGGCGCTATCCCTTCATCCTGGCGGATGAGTCGGCGACAACGGGCCGGCTGACACTCTGCATCGACCGAGCCAGCGACCGCGTCGTCGATCAACTCGCC
The DNA here is from genome assembly GCF_006440815.1 of Mesorhizobium sp. B2-8-3. Taxonomy (NCBI): domain Bacteria; kingdom Pseudomonadati; phylum Pseudomonadota; class Alphaproteobacteria; order Hyphomicrobiales; family Phyllobacteriaceae; genus Mesorhizobium; species Mesorhizobium sp. B2-8-3. Next base: position 210,810 of record NZ_VFTW01000007.1, on the reverse strand, counting down.
GCTCCCTTCCGAGACGATGGCGGCAAGCTCGCTTTGTTCTTCAACGGCACCGAGCCGACCGAAGCGACCAAGCAGGCGCTCGCCTTTTGCAGCCAGTTCCAGAACGATTTCAACGCCACCCGCGCCATGGTCGAGAAGATCGACGCGCACGGCCTGTTCGCGGTGCGGCAGAGCAAGGTGACGCTGGAAGGCGGCGAGACCCTGAATCTCACCGATTTCCAAATCATCGACGAGGTTGCGCTGAACAAGCTTGGCGACGAGGCTTTCCTCGACCTCCGCAGATCCGGCGCGCTGGCGATGATCTATTGCCACCTCGCCTCCTCCAACAGCTGGTCGTCGCTGGTCCACCAGGCGTCGATGCGCAAGCGGGCTTAGAAAATGAGCGGCGACAATTTGATCGTGTGACGGTACGCCGATGATGGCTGATCGGCTACGCTTGCCCGATGCTTTGGGACAGCCAGACGAGGATTCTTGTCAACTCTTGACGGATCACGACGCCACAGAACTCACAAAGGCGAGACATTCGCCGTCGACATCGAAGTCGTTGGTTGAGGGCTAGTAAATGGCATTTCGGTGTCTTGGCACCGGCAGGAAAGTACGTTGGCGTTATCGCTTACTTACAGCCGGGACAGATCCAGCGCTCGATGACAACAGCGCGCAAATACCTCGTTTGTCAGCGGCAAGCAGGAATGTGCCTCACAACGAGTGCCGAATCGGTGACTACGTGCCAGTCCAACGCAAAACGGCCCGCGTTGAGCGGGCCGTTTTGCGTTTGGTTGCGGGGACAGGATTTGAACCTGTGACCTTCAGGTTATGAGCCTGACGAGCTACCGGGCTGCTCCACCCCGCGTCACCTGCGAGCAAGCGTTTGCTTGCGTCCTTGAGGTAAGGTTTAACTTACCGCAATCAAGAGACCACCAAATGAAAGGGCCGCTTGCGCGGCCCGTGATCCCGTTTGGCGGGCCTAAATATCGTAGGGAGAAGATTTGTCTCGATCCGGTCGATCCGGATGTGAGCTGAACGTGCGCTTGGCAGACCTGGCAGCGACCTACTCTCCCGCGTCTTGAGACGAAGTACCATCAGCGCTGGAGCGTTTCACGGCCGAGTTCGGAATGGGATCGGGTGCAGCCGCTCCGCCATAACCACCAGGTCGGCAAAACGCACGTTCAAATCGAGAAGCTGTTTTCTGTGCCGGCGACAATCCTTCGGATTGCGCCTTGATGGATATAAGTAATGAGAACGATCAAGCCTATCGAACTATTAGTACCGGTAAGCTTCAAGCGTTGCCGCTCTTCCACACCCGGCCTATCAACGTGGTCGTCTTCCACGGTTCTCAGGGAATACTCGTTTCAAGGTGGGTTTCCCGCTTAGATGCCTTCAGCGGTTATCCCGTCCGGATATAGCTACCCTGCAATGCGGCTGGCGCCACAACAGGTCCACCAGAGATCCGTCCATCCCGGTCCTCTCGTACTAGGGACAGATCCTTTCAATATTCCTACACCCACGGCAGATAGGGACCGAACTGTCTCACGACGTTCTGAACCCAACTCACGTACCGCTTTAAATGGCGAACAGCCATACCCTTGGGACCTGCTCCAGCCCCAGGATGCGATGAGTCGACATCGAGGTGCCAAACAACCCCGTCGATATGGACTCTTGGGGGTCATCAGCCTGTTATCCCCGGCGTACCTTTTATCCGTTGAGCGATGGCCCTTCCACGCGGGACCACCGGATCACTATGACCGACTTTCGTCTCTGCTCGACTTGTCAGTCTCGCAGTCAGGCAGGCTTATGCCATTGCACTCAGCGAACGATTTCCGACCGTTCTGAGCCCACCATCGCGCGCCTCCGTTACTCTTTAGGAGGCGACCGCCCCAGTCAAACTACCCACCATACATTGTCCCGGACCCGGATAACGGGCCGCGGTTAGACATCCATAGTAATAAGGGTGGTATTTCAAGGGTGGCTCCACCTGAGCTGGCGCCCAGGTTTCAAAGCCTACCACCTATCCTACACATGCCACTACGAATGCCAATGTAAAGCTATAGTAAAGGTGCACGGGGTCTTTCCGTCTAACCGCAGGAACCCCGCATCTTCACGGGGAATTCAATTTCACTGAGTCTATGCTGGAGACAGCGGGGAAGTCGTTACGCCATTCGTGCAGGTCGGAACTTACCCGACAAGGAATTTCGCTACCTTAGGACCGTTATAGTTACGGCCGCCGTTTACTGGGGCTTCGATTCAGAGCTTGCACCCCTCCTCTTAACCTTCCAGCACCGGGCAGGCGTCAGACCCTATACGTCGCCTTGCGGCTTCGCAGAGCCCTGTGTTTTTGATAAACAGTCGCTACCCCCTGGTCTGTGCCACCCTCCTCTGCTTGCGCAGAAAAGGGTCACGCTTCTTCCGAAGTTACGCGTGCAATTTGCCGAGTTCCTTCAGCATAGTTCTCTCAAGCGCCTTGGTATACTCTACCTGACCACCAGTGTCGGTTTCGGGTACGGTCTATAAGGAGGAGCTATTTCCTGGAACCGCTCCGCTGCCCGTTCAATCCGATAAGATTGGACAACTTGTGCGATCCGTCACTACCTCCAGGCCCACGAATATTAACGTGGTTCCCATCGACTACGCGTTTCCGCCTCGTCTTAGGGGCCGGCTAACCCTGCTCAGATTAACTTTAAGCAGGAACCCTTGGTCTTTCGGCGGGGGAGTCTCTCACTCCCCTTACGTTACTCATGTCAGCATTCGCACTTCTGATACCTCCACCGCCCCTCACGGGTACGGCTTCATCAGCTTACAGAACGCTCCGCTACCGCTCGTGATTGCTCACGAACCCTAAGCTTCGGTGTATGGCTTTAGCCCCGTTACATTTTCGGCGCAAAGACCCTTATTTAGACCAGTGAGCTGTTACGCTTTCTTTAAATGATGGCTGCTTCTAAGCCAACATCCTGGTTGTTTTGGGATCCTCACATCCTTTCCCACTTAGCCATAACTTGGGGACCTTAGCTGTAGGTCAGGGTTGTTTCCCTTTTCACGACGGACGTTAGCACCCGCCGTGTGTCTGCCGACTAGTACTCCCAGGTATTCGGAGTTTGGTTAGGTTTGGTAATCCGGTGAGGACCCCTAGCCCATCCAGTGCTCTACCCCCTGGGGTATTCGGTCGACGCTCTACCTAAATAGATTTCGCGGAGAACCAGCTATTTCCGAGTTTGATTGGCCTTTCACCCCTAGCCACAAGTCATCCCGAACTATTGCAACAGTTATGGGTTCGGTCCTCCAGTAAGTGTTACCTTACCTTCAACCTGCTCATGGC
>NZ_VFTW01000007.1:200000-202500 GCF_006440815.1 Mesorhizobium sp. B2-8-3 | reverse complement strand
CCACCCCGCGTCACCTGCGAGCAAGCGTTTGCTTGCGTCCTTGAGGTAAGGTTTAACTTACCGCAATCAAGAGACCACCAAATGAAAGGGCCGCTTGCGCGGCCCGTGATCCCGTTTGGCGGGCCTAAATATCGTAGGGAGAAGATTTGTCTCGATCCGGTCGATCCGGATGTGAGCTGAACGTGCGCTTGGCAGACCTGGCAGCGACCTACTCTCCCGCGTCTTGAGACGAAGTACCATCAGCGCTGGAGCGTTTCACGGCCGAGTTCGGAATGGGATCGGGTGCAGCCGCTCCGCCATAACCACCAGGTCGGCAAAACGCACGTTCAAATCGAGAAGCTGTTTTCTGTGCCGGCGACAATCCTTCGGATTGCGCCTTGATGGATATAAGTAATGAGAACGATCAAGCCTATCGAACTATTAGTACCGGTAAGCTTCAAGCGTTGCCGCTCTTCCACACCCGGCCTATCAACGTGGTCGTCTTCCACGGTTCTCAGGGAATACTCGTTTCAAGGTGGGTTTCCCGCTTAGATGCCTTCAGCGGTTATCCCGTCCGGATATAGCTACCCTGCAATGCGGCTGGCGCCACAACAGGTCCACCAGAGATCCGTCCATCCCGGTCCTCTCGTACTAGGGACAGATCCTTTCAATATTCCTACACCCACGGCAGATAGGGACCGAACTGTCTCACGACGTTCTGAACCCAACTCACGTACCGCTTTAAATGGCGAACAGCCATACCCTTGGGACCTGCTCCAGCCCCAGGATGCGATGAGTCGACATCGAGGTGCCAAACAACCCCGTCGATATGGACTCTTGGGGGTCATCAGCCTGTTATCCCCGGCGTACCTTTTATCCGTTGAGCGATGGCCCTTCCACGCGGGACCACCGGATCACTATGACCGACTTTCGTCTCTGCTCGACTTGTCAGTCTCGCAGTCAGGCAGGCTTATGCCATTGCACTCAGCGAACGATTTCCGACCGTTCTGAGCCCACCATCGCGCGCCTCCGTTACTCTTTAGGAGGCGACCGCCCCAGTCAAACTACCCACCATACATTGTCCCGGACCCGGATAACGGGCCGCGGTTAGACATCCATAGTAATAAGGGTGGTATTTCAAGGGTGGCTCCACCTGAGCTGGCGCCCAGGTTTCAAAGCCTACCACCTATCCTACACATGCCACTACGAATGCCAATGTAAAGCTATAGTAAAGGTGCACGGGGTCTTTCCGTCTAACCGCAGGAACCCCGCATCTTCACGGGGAATTCAATTTCACTGAGTCTATGCTGGAGACAGCGGGGAAGTCGTTACGCCATTCGTGCAGGTCGGAACTTACCCGACAAGGAATTTCGCTACCTTAGGACCGTTATAGTTACGGCCGCCGTTTACTGGGGCTTCGATTCAGAGCTTGCACCCCTCCTCTTAACCTTCCAGCACCGGGCAGGCGTCAGACCCTATACGTCGCCTTGCGGCTTCGCAGAGCCCTGTGTTTTTGATAAACAGTCGCTACCCCCTGGTCTGTGCCACCCTCCTCTGCTTGCGCAGAAAAGGGTCACGCTTCTTCCGAAGTTACGCGTGCAATTTGCCGAGTTCCTTCAGCATAGTTCTCTCAAGCGCCTTGGTATACTCTACCTGACCACCAGTGTCGGTTTCGGGTACGGTCTATAAGGAGGAGCTATTTCCTGGAACCGCTCCGCTGCCCGTTCAATCCGATAAGATTGGACAACTTGTGCGATCCGTCACTACCTCCAGGCCCACGAATATTAACGTGGTTCCCATCGACTACGCGTTTCCGCCTCGTCTTAGGGGCCGGCTAACCCTGCTCAGATTAACTTTAAGCAGGAACCCTTGGTCTTTCGGCGGGGGAGTCTCTCACTCCCCTTACGTTACTCATGTCAGCATTCGCACTTCTGATACCTCCACCGCCCCTCACGGGTACGGCTTCATCAGCTTACAGAACGCTCCGCTACCGCTCGTGATTGCTCACGAACCCTAAGCTTCGGTGTATGGCTTTAGCCCCGTTACATTTTCGGCGCAAAGACCCTTATTTAGACCAGTGAGCTGTTACGCTTTCTTTAAATGATGGCTGCTTCTAAGCCAACATCCTGGTTGTTTTGGGATCCTCACATCCTTTCCCACTTAGCCATAACTTGGGGACCTTAGCTGTAGGTCAGGGTTGTTTCCCTTTTCACGACGGACGTTAGCACCCGCCGTGTGTCTGCCGACTAGTACTCCCAGGTATTCGGAGTTTGGTTAGGTTTGGTAATCCGGTGAGGACCCCTAGCCCATCCAGTGCTCTACCCCCTGGGGTATTCGGTCGACGCTCTACCTAAATAGATTTCGCGGAGAACCAGCTATTTCCGAGTTTGATTGGCCTTTCACCCCTAGCCACAAGTCATCCCGAACTATTGCAACAGTTATGGGTTCGGTCCTCCAGTAAGTGTTACCTTACCTTCAACCTGCTCATGGCTAGATCACTCGGTTTCGGGTCTAATGCGAC